>CAYFHW010000001.1:0-36538 GCA_964343095.1 uncultured Anaerolineaceae bacterium
AAGTTTTTCTTTTGCATCACTCATAAGGAAACACTTTTTGATTCAGAAGAAGCTGCCAATTCCATAGATGATCCTTTTAGCCTAGCCAACGGTATCCCAAATAGCCACATAAGTAATAGACCGACCACAGTTGTTGGAATGAAGATAACAGCATGTGCAACCAATGCATAAGCCGATGCTACCCCACTGGCAATTCCACCACTGGTAAGAACAAGACGTGCAGCCCATTCGAAAGGTCCTGTACCCCCAAAAAAAGTAGGTAAGATAATCGCTAAATTCGCAGCTGACAATAGTAATAAGAAATGACCAAAGCCTAAATCAATTTTAAACCCTAGCCCTATGACGGCATAAGCAGAAGCTTCAACCGTCCATGCAATAGCGCTAAGAAAAACAACTGCTAAAAAAGTTGATGAATTATGCACCGATCGAAAACCTATCAACAATGCAGACGCATGTGGCGCTAGAAGGGAACGAACCCGACGTGGTAGCTTCCAAAGGAACCAAGCAGCTACTCTTCGCGCACGTATTGGACTTGAGGTAAACCAATAGAAAAAGATGAACGCAACTGCAAAAAAAATTGCTGATACAACACCAATAATTCGCAATGTGCCATCTTCAAAACCAATAAAAAGACCTGTAATTACAAACATCACAACAAGAACTCCACCATCAAAAAGTCGCTCAACTGCAATTGTGGCAATCGCACTTGCTTTGGGAATTCTCTCACGCTCCCCAAGAATCCAAGCACGCACCAATTCTCCGATTCGTGCTGGCAAAAGATTATTGGCCATGTATCCGATAATTGCATAAGGGAACAATCGTCTAGCAGAAATATTTGCAACTGGTCGCATAAGCAAAGTCCATCGAACACAACGTATCCAAAGAGAAATGAACAAAATTGCAACAGCAGGAAGCATAAACAGAAAATTAGCCTCTTTAAATGCATTCCAAACATCACTCAAATCAACAAGAGTGAAAAACAAGCCAACTAATACTGCGCTAAAAACAAACCCTATCCAAATACGTAAGGAGCGAAACATTACACCTGAGTGTAGCGGATCATTAATTAGGGATCCGCATTCTTGGCGAACCAGGCAACACCATCTACAGAACCCAGATCTGCAAAAGGTTCGTGATCACGCCAGAAAAAATACGAGACTAAAAACCAATTGTTACGACCAGAAGTTTTGAATATATTCGAACCAATCACTTTCCATGTTTGAATTTCCCTGAATGAATAGTACCTGCTCGTATTAGCTGGATCATTTGGATTTCGACGAAACGGTTCCTTATATGTTTCAGGAAACCACCAACGATGAGGGTATGACTCTGATGGGAAATAGTTGTCTTTTATTCCCAGACGGCTTAACTCAGAACGGATATAAGATGCATTGCTTGCAGTAGTTAAAATTACTGAATAGTCATATTTTTCGAAATCTAATCCGTCAACATGATCTCCATAATGAATTTTTCCAGGGAAATCACGGAAATACCAAACCCAAGGCCAGGCAAAGGAAGCTTTGCTGTCAACAGCTATAAAGACCTCCTGAGCATTTTGAGATTCACCTACAATACGATCTATCCTTTTATCTAATTCCTTCAAATATGGTGAGGACTGCGTATAAATAAGCAGATCCTTGGGAACATCACCACGCACAAACGTAAGACCTGTCATCGTTCGAAATGAGAAAAAGGATAATGCAGATATTAATAAGACCACTGCCAAAAAAGGCACCGATCGAGAACCAAATTTATATATACAAAGACCAAACAAAAGGAGTGGGAAAAGAACAAACAGAATACGCACACTCATAAACAGATCTTGTACATATACCGCTACTGGAAAGGCTACTGCCGAAATAATTGAAACAGCAAAAATTACAAATCCAACTTTCACCCAATTTTCCTTTTTCCCAGAATCAAACCAATAACTCCAGAAGTTATAGACTGACCAAGCAGCCAATAGCGCTGCTGGTAAAGCTATATGGACAGTCAACCAAGGCATTTTTTCGCCTGCAAAGGAAAGAGCAAAAAAAACTGCAATTAACCAGAAAGACAAAAACTTCGCAAAATAATCACGACGGAAAAATGACCAAACAAGGCCTGGAAGAGCCAAGGAAAATAATAAGAACTCGTAGGGTGGAACAGTCATTAAATAATAAAACCAGGGCTGTTCTCCACGCCTGACCACTTGTTGATCTCGCCAATAGTCGAGAGATCCCCAGACCCCCGTGCAAAGACCATCAACATTAGTCCAAAAGGTGGTCATGAAAGTTGCAAAAATTACGCTTCCGAGAAGGGCACATATTAGCCAAATTTTCGGTTTCCATAATAAACCTACTGCTGCAGACAATCCCCCCACAATGAGCAAAGAAACAATAATGGGCATTCGATCACTTACTGAACCAACACAAACAACATCCTGAGCAAGGATTCCAGAATCGACAACACCTTTTCCTATAAAAGGAATGCTTTGCAAAATCGAGACATCACGAAGCAACGGAATACCCATTTCTAACGGATCACGAAGGAATGCAATCAGCAAAGGCAAGATAAGTGTCCCTAAAAGAACGAGTAAATCACCACTGCGTGGTAGGGCCTTCCACTCTAGTCGTGTGCGAATCTTGCCAATCAGAGGCCAAAAAACAACACACAGCCAGGCAACGGGCATTAAGGCAATCACACAAAAAACTCGCTTTTTTCGATTCATTGAGAATTTCATTTTTGCAAGATCACCAGACAATAGAGCATTTAATAGAAGTAGGAAGATCGCGGCTTCAAGATAAGCCATTTCCTTGGTGAGAAAGAGTCCTACAATCGAACCAGCAAATACTAGTAACCAGCGGTGGCGTCCTGTTGCCAAATAACGCCAGATAGCAATTACCAGGCAAAGGGTAAAAACTGCAATGTATATGTCTCCACGAAAAAAGCGACTGTAATAGACAAGTGAAGGTGAGAAGGCAATAAAAGCCATTGCAGCAATTGTGCCCACAGTGCCCAGATGACGACGCAAAAATAGTGGGAGCGCAGTTAAAAGGATGCCAAAGAAAGCTACCGAAAGCCGGGCGGTGTAATCGCTATCCTGAAAAACAATAAATGTAAATGCTTGGACAAAGTAATAAAAAGGGCCATGAAAAACGGGGTCGTGAATGTAATGTCCCTCAAAAGCTAACTGCCAAGACCAGAATGCATGAATACTTTCATCATGATGTAAAGTAACTGAACCCAAATCCCAAAGACGCAAAATAGCCGCAGCTACAAATATTATTATGTAAATATAAACTTCCCATTTTGTAAAACTCTTATCACTCAAATGGATATATTGCAGGCTACGTGCAGAAAGACGTGAAAACATTACAATTAGTTTAATCTTCCCTTCATCTAAACACGCATCATTCCTTCAATGGAATGCTATAAATGCGAGCCCCCAAACCTATATTATCGCCAAAAACTAGAGTTAGAATCGCATCAAAATGGAGAATAAAATTATCCGGATAACTAGCTCTCTCGAGTCCACTAACCACAAGGTAATTAACTTCCAATTCTCTCAGGATGGCCAAGACCTCTTCAGAATTAGAAGCTAGATAAATTTCGTCAACGAGATTTAAACGTCTGTTAATTTCTTCCCTTGAATTCTGTGAAGGACGCCATTGTATTTCATGTCCCGGCCAACCAATTGGCGATTGTAAACCAGTACGTGCTGCAACCCTACCAGCTAAAGTGTAATCAATTCGATGTGAAGAAATTTCGAGATCACCCTCGTTATTTCTAACCCATGTTCTCCCACTTGCCTCCACGATAATCGAACTTTTTTTAACATTTTCCTGCAGCCACTGAACAACTTCTCGATCATCTGCATCGACATAAATCAAGCCATCAATTGTGGGACTGCCTACATTCTCATTAATACGATTAGGAATTGAGATAGCAATATACGTAAGAGAAACGATAACTAGACTCGCAACAACTACTGCAAAAACAGGCTTGAGTAACCGGTATCCCTCTAGCCTGCGAAATGCTTCAGATAGTGAAACAGCACCGACCACAGAAGACACAATCCAGGATTGGTACAGAAGTTTAAACACGGTATTCGAACGAGGATGAATTTCTTCGAACACATCCCGAACGTAGAAGAACTCAGCGCCATAACAAAGTAGGGTTGAGAGAATCGCTAATGAAGTCAATAAAACCATCACAAACCATTTTTTTTGCAAGAAAATAATCAACGCATAAGTGAAGCCCCACAACAAGACACCCTGAAATGCAATAGTGGACCAACCACTTGCAGTCCGAGCGATTTCAAAAATCGAACTATTCAATGCAGCAAGCCAAACAATAAAGGGAATCATCGGCATAACACCGGCAACTACAAACACACGCAAGGGCATCTTCGGTACAGATCGTATTGCAAAAAATATCAGCGGAGTCATAGCGAGGAGAAGCGGTCCATTCAATAAAATCATTTGCTCAAGGTTGGAACCAGGACCTATGTACGGTGCTATACCTCCGGCTTGTGTAGAAAAAGTGGCATACCAAGCCCCGTACATAGCAGCTGACAAAAACATCACAGGAACAAGCCATCCACAGATCTTTATAAAAGAACTGTAGGTGAAATCATTTTTTAAATTATGAGCTAACGCAGCAATTACAATTGCAGCATTGAATGTCACAAAATCCCAAGCATTTACGAAAGCAAGGGAGCCCATAATTAAAGCAAGCAGAAAGCCAATAATAGGATCTCTTAAATGTGTTCGGAAAGACAGGATACCTCGCGACCGCCACAAACTAGATGCCACCGCCAAACTTAAAATTACCCCAGGGATAGACATTAAATGAGGATGGAGGTCTCCTAAAAGAAAAGAAAAAGCAGGGAATTCAATAATCGTTTCAGGTATCAGTCGTGTTGCACGCCACCAAAACCAAAACTCAGTAGGATACCAAGTTGTAGAAAATGCATCTGTTAGAGAATTTAACCCTAACGTTTCTAAAAATTTATCCGGCAAATTCATGTGGATAGACAAAAATTCTATAAAGCCGGCAAGAGAACCTGTGAAAAGCAACAGTGTTATACCTAGTAAGCTGGTTGAGAAGAATGCTAAAGCTGAAAAGTTTTTCACTAGCCAGCGAAAAAGCGTAGCCACCAGTGAAAAAACTGTGGTGACACTTCCTGCAAAAGCAAGTGCAAGCGCCAAATTGTACCCAATAGATGTAGAAATATCCGTAAGCAAGATAAGTAAGCCAGCCTGAATAAAGCCACCGTAGTAATAGGAAAGACTTTCTCCTGCAAACCAAGGGTCATGTGGTGGATAACTAGGAGATTCGACAACTGCATTCAACATCATCAAATCCATAGGTTGTTCAGTGTGCGCAATCTCAGGGGTAAAGGAACGGAAAATCACGTACGCAAAAAACGCAATATTGAAAACACCAAATGTACATAACCCGAAAGGACCAGCTCTTCGAAGTACTAATACAAAATGACGATCTGTCCTAGCAATTAAAAACGATAAGACCGCAAATAAAAACAGTAGGATAGCTAGCGAACCTACTCCATTTGGGATTCCGATAACGCGAAGCAAAAACCAAGTGGCTGACAGAATAATTAGCCCGAGAGGTATAGAAAACCCAATACCAGCATCAATAAATCGTCGGAATAAACGAACGGATAATGGAACCGTAAGAATACCGATCAATATTGCCGCTGCCCAAAAAGCTAGTACTGCTGACATAAGTCACTTAATTAAGGATAGCGTCAACAAAAACTTCTGGGTCAAATGGCGACAAATCCTCAAGCGATTCACCTGTCCCAATAAGATATACGGGCACCCCTATTTCCTTTGCCACGGCGAAAGCAATTCCACCTCGAGCAGTGCCATCAAGCTTAGCAAGTATGATACCCGTAACATCTACGTATTCAGAAAAAATTTTTGCTTGCTGTAAACCATTTTGACCTGTAGTCGCATCTAAGATAAGTAAGGTTTCATGAGGTACATCCAAAAGGTTTCTCTCAATCACTCGTTTGATTTTCCCTAATTCTTCCATTAGATTGCTCTGATTATGTAAACGACCCGCTGTATCGACAATCACTGCACTTATATTGTTAGCCTTTGCGGCAGCAATCGCATCGAACGCAACAGAACTGGGGTCGGACCTATCTTGATGAGAGATAACACGGACACCAATCCGCTTTCCCCAAACTTCAATTTGTTCAACCGCTGCAGCACGGAACGTATCTGCAGCAGCTAAAACACAAGAGATACCTAAACCTTGCAGCATAAAGGCTAGCTTCGCAGTTGAAGTTGTTTTACCTGCACCATTTACGCCGACGACAAGAATAGCAAATGGATTGGGTATCTCATTTTCCGGGGAACCCCAAATAGGTACTCGACTCAAAGGGGTTTTTAAAATCGTAACTAACTCATCCCTCAAAAATAACCTTACATCAGAAGCAGACTTTATCTTTTTTTCGTGAACAGTTTTTCTAACTCTTTCAAGAATATATTCCGTGGTTGGAAGTCCAACATCAGCCGAAATTAATGCCTCTTCTAAATCATCCCAAAGACTGTTATCAAAATCTTGACGATTAAAAATATTTACGAGTACATCAAACCTGGAACGTGTTTTCTCTGTGGCATTTTTTGTTCGTTTTTTAACTTCGCTTGAATCGCCACGCCACCACATTTTTATAAAAACCGTTCTTGCTATTACAAATTAGCAGACAACCGCATAGAAAGAGTTTTAGAAACCCCATCCCGACCCATAGAAACACCGTAGATGGCATCTGTAGCTTCAATTGTGTGACGGTTATGCGTAACAACTAAAAATTGTGTTTTTTCAGACAGCTTCTTTAATTCACCGACAAAACGATTGACATTAGCTTCATCAAGAGATGCATCTGCTTCGTCCAAAATACACATAGGTGCAGGTTTAACCATTAGAAATGCAAATAATAAGGCCACTGCTGTAAGGGAACGTTCACCACCCGACAAAAGATTCAGCGATCGCAAATCTTTCCCCGGAAGTTTTACCTCGATTTCAATACCGGAATCGGTTGGATCGCCAGCATTATCAAGCAATAAGCCTGCTTTACCTCCACCGAAAAAAGCAGTGAAATTATTTGAAAATGCAATATTTACTTTCTCAAATACATCCTTAAATTGCGAGCGGATCTTCTCATTTAACTCACTTATAGCTCCGTGCAGCTGCTTTTCTGTTTCCGTTAAATCATCAATTTGCGCAACAAGGAAATTGTATCGCTCTTCACTTTCAATCAAATCTTCGGATGCTTCTTGATTTACAGGTCCCAAGCGCCGAATCTGGGCACGCAAAGAATGCACTTCATCTTCAAGAGCATTCATATCCAATAGCGCACCTCCACGAACTGATTCAGAATTCTCTTCTGCGGGAGGAAGACTTCCGTCTCCTTCATTAACGACACCCGCATCGGAACCCCTTAAACCCGAACTATCGATTGGTCCCAATAGCCCAATGCCACCACTGCTTAAGGGGGTAAAACCATCACGCTCCATTTCCTCACGTAAAGAAATACGCCTTTCTGTAGCACGAGAAGCCTCTGCATCTAAAGTAAGTCGCTTTTGCTGAGTTTTTAGCAAAGCTGCTTGTGCCTCCTGATGTGAAGACCTCAATTCCCCCTCTCTATCTTCAAGATTTTTAAAACTGATCTCGTAGGGTTCTAAGCTTTCACGTAATTCTTGATACTTACTTTTTAGATCAACCAACTCCTGTTCCTTACTTACGAGGAGGACATCTATGTGTTGTACTTCAGAATTGAGCACTTCAATCCTTGCTTCCCGATCCTTGATTCCGATGACGAGCCTATCAACGTTTTGCACATGTGTATCACTTAATCTTTTCTGCACTTCCATCTCGCTCTTGAAATCGGCCACACGACTTACCACTTCTTCCATCTTCGAAGCCAAATTTTTATGTACTGAAACATTCTCCCTCAAATTTATCGTTAGTTCAGACAGTTTGGTTTCAATCTCACTCCGCCTGCTCTCAATTTCAGAAACGGCAACTCTGTTCTCGGTATTCTTCCTTGTGATTCGCTCTTGCTCTAAATCAAAAGCATTCAACTCACTCAAAATAGCATCCCGGCCTTGTACACTTCTATAGTGCGCTTCCTGAGTAACTTCTCTATCGCGCCTAATATCATCCAATCGAGTATGTGCGCTATCCAATTGGCCTGTCGTTTCATCTACCTGAATATTTACACGCTCAAGAGCTAATCGAGCACTTTCAACTTGACTATTTGAACCTTGATCACGAACTTGTAGCTCTTTTATTAAATCAACCAACTCATGCCGGTCACGCTCACGTGCAATTGCTCCAGCTGCCGGGGTATCCTTACTGCTTGAGCCACCAATTAGCGTTCCATTCGGTTCAACAATCACGCCGTCTGTCGTGACAATTAATCCTCCAAACGCACGTTTAGCCATCTTAAAAGCTGTTTCGATATCTGAAACAACTATTACACGGCCTAATATTGTCTCAACGAAGGGTCTAACCTCATCATCAAAGTCAATTAATCGGCTTGCAACTCCCAAAACACCACGTTCTTTAGCAAGATTCAAAGGAATGGTTTTCTTAAAAGTATCGACAGGTAAAAAATGTACTCGTCCTAAAGTATTCTTCTGGAGAAGTTCGATAGCACGGATTGCCTCATCTCGATTCTCTATAAGTACAGAATGAAATCTTCTCTCCAAAACTGCTGATATGGCCGTTTCCAAAGCAAAAGGTACTCGCAAATGGTGCACTAAAATTCCAAGAACACCAGAGAGGTCGCGACCTTCCTCACTAAATTGCAAAACAGCCTCGGGGCCTGCAGCCAGATCTGTATGTTCAGTATGTATATGATTCAATGTCGCAAAACGACCTTCTAAAGCATCCAATTCACGCAAAATGATATTGCGTTCAGCTTCATATTTTCGTAACTCCTCTTGCACACGTATAAATCTTGAACGAGCTTCATTAACTGCTGCTTGGGCATTTGTAACTTCTTGCTCACGTAAATTAATATTTTCCGTAATCGCTTCTTCTTTCTGCCAACGGTCTTTGACAAGCTTTTCCGCTTCTGAAAGGCGAGCTGTAATTTCCGCTCTGCCTTCTGTGGATCGCCCATTTTCATCTGCTGTAATTTCAGATGTAAATTCTTCATGCTTTTCATTCAGCCAAGTGAGTTCTGCTTTTAATTCATTCTCTCGACGACGTAAAGAATTTACAGTTTCATCAATTTCATCAAATTCACTTTTTGCCTGATTAAGATCCCTTTCTAATAATCCAAGCCGATCATCACTATCCTCAAGCTCCTTCGGTACATCTTGCATACTCAAGGCATCATAATCAGCTTTAAAAACAGTTAACTCGCTTTCAATTTCCTTAATGCGATCGACCACAGTAACTTTGCGTTCACGAGCATAAGAAAGGTCATTTTCAAATTTAGCTAAATTTACCTGGGCATTAGTACGCTCTTGTTCACGAGTTGTAAAACTCTCTCGATGACCTTTTATCTGATCGCCAATCGTAGTCAGTGCATCAGCAAATTCACGTACTAATTTTTCTGCAGAATCCTCCTCTGCAAGGCACTGATCTAACGCAGCATTGGCACTTACAATAGAATTGTGAGCTTCATCCCAACGGACACCATGGTAATCAGATAACAAGCTGTTCAACCGCTCAGTTAAATCCTTGTATTTAGTTGAGCGATCCGCCTGCCTCCTTAATCGAGTCAAATTCGGCTTTAATTCATCTGCTATAAGTTGTAACCTCGACAAATTCTCTGCAGTATCACTTAAACGTTTGTTGGCATCAGAAATCCGCAATCGGTACTGTTTAACACCCGCTACATCATCTACAAGTGAACGTCGCTCCTGCGCAGTCATTGTTAAGAAATGATCAACTGCACCCTGATTTAAAAAAGAATATGAATTCTGGCCAAGATTCACTTTTTGCAAGAGTTCGAGGAGCTCACGATGCAAAATCCGCGTCCCATTTAATAAATACTCACTACTCCCATCACGATAAGCACGCCTTGAAATCTCCACCTCCTTAAAATCTAGAGGAAATGCACCATCAGAATTATCGATTGCGATAACAACCTCTGCCATACCAAACCTTGACTTAGCAGAACCTGCAGAGTGAATGACATCATCCTGTTTCTTTGCACGTATCAAACGGGAATTTTGTTCACCAAGAACCCAGCGGACAGAATCTGCAACATTACTTTTTCCTGAACCATTTGGCCCAACGATCGCTGTAACACCTGGATCAAATTCAAACGTCGTCTCGTTAGCAAAGCTTTTAAAACCGGTGATCGTCAATTTCCTTATAAACATCAGGCTCTTGCACTACTCCTATGGCGTTTTTGTTTCTGAGCACTATTATCCACAGACTTCTTATTCGGATTATTACAATCTGCGTTGCCAGACTCTTGGAAACTTTGACAAGCTTTCTCTGCAGCACGCATTTGCGCCTCACGTTTGTTGCCACCATAAGCACGAGCTAACAAATTATTGTCCGCATAAACTTCGATGCAGAATCTCTTCTCAGGAGAATCTACTTGTTCCGAAACAGTGACGTATTCTGGCGGGCTATGCCAACGAGCTTGGCACAATTGCTGTAAAGCTGACTTCGGATCGACACCTGGCCCATTCTTCACAACCTGCTGGATCTCCAATTTTAAAGTTCTTCGAATAAAAACCTCTGTAGAACGAAGCCCCTTGCCAATGTAAACAGCACCGACTACAGCTTCAAAAACTCCTGCAAGATTTCGAGTACGCGAACGGCCTCCCGCTGCTTCTTCCCCACGACCTAAAACAAGTCTACCTCCTAGCTCGAGTCGCTCCGCAACTGAAGCAAGGGCATCCCCGCGTACAATCTCCGCACGCATTTGCGTCAAATCACCCTCAGCAGCATTTGGACAAGCAACAAATAGCTCGCGTGCTATAACTGCACCCAATAAAGCATCACCTAGGAACTCAAGTCTTTCATTATTAGGTCCACCATCTCTGTCTTCGTTCGTATACGAAGCATGGGTAAGCGCCTCCCTCCGAAGATCATCGGAAAGGCTATCAAAAACCTGGAGCCCAGTATTCACTAAAACGTGACGTCTCCTTAATAAAACAATTCTACAAAATTGTAAGAAATGTTTAGATGCCTTAGTGAATGCTATTACTGATTTCCTGAAAGTCAAGAGATCAGTTAGTCTGCAGAAAGTGAGCGCAAACATTTGTGTAGTATGTAATGAAGAAGTTCCCGCCCTTATGCAGTCCGTTTGCGGAACATGCGGTAGATTATTTCACCTCAATCAACGCAAAGATATGAATGTAAAAGAATGTGGGGAAGTCTGGCTAGATGAAGAACGGATGGGCTTAATGTTTAGGTGTGAAAATTGTATAAAAAGCGAAGCATAAAGGAGGACATCAATGAGCCCATCAGCCAGTAAACGTAAGCGACGTGCAAGAGCAAAACAGATTGACAAATATCAAAATGAACCAACTGTTTCACCAATAAGCACTCCAACCTTACCAATCTGGAATTGGCGTACATTTCCGGTAATTGCGGCTTTCGGTTTCGGTGGATTCATAGGCATGATCTTGGGGGCAGAAACCGGAATCATCGCAACAATTGGCTTATTCGGATTTGTAGGTATCCTTGGATTTTCACTATCACGTCTTGCAATAAGATTTTTAATGGCAAAGGGTCTAATAAAACCGCAACCACAAAAAAAATAAGGAATATATATGTTTGAAGGAGTGGTGCTTCATGAAGGTGGAGTACATGAACATACAGAACAAGCTGTAGTTGCAGAACAACATGGCTTTGATTCGGTATGGGTAACCGAGGTGCATGGGCCAGATGTTGTCACAGTTTTAACTGCAACCAGTGCCAAAACAAAAAGAGTTACTCTAGGTACAGGCATTGCACCGATCTATATACGTGATCCATACCTCACAGCCACAACCTTTGGGGCTTTGCATGAATTTTCAGGCGGAAGAATGATCGCAGGATTCGGTGTAAGCACACCTGCAATTGTAACAAACTGGCATGGACAAAATTGGTCCAAACCACTAGCGAGTATGCGGGAATATGTAGAACTTTTCCGTAAATTAACTGCTGGGGAACGTTTAAAACATAACGGCCTATTCCAAACAGTTGGGGGGCCAGCACGTCCAATAAGTGAACCAGCAATTCCAGTTTTTATAGGTGCCTTAGGAAATCAAATGCTTGAACTTGCAGGTGAAATTGCTGACGGTATCATTTTGAATTTTCCAACTGTCTCTGCTTCAAAAAAAGCGATTCAAGCAATAGAGAAGGGACTGCACAAAGTAAAGCGTGAGCGAAAAGAAATAAGAATTACCGCCTTCTTGCGCACTGTTATACACAATGATTACGAAATTGCAGCAGCGCCTTTAAAACAAGAATTACTCAATTACTTTATGGCACCAGTGTACGAGCAATTGTTTCGTGAAGATGGATATGAGGAAGACTGTGATCTGTTTCTCCAGCGCTGGAACGCAAGGGAAAGAGAACAAGCTATCAATGGCATCTCAGAACGAATGATTCGTGATCACGCAATAGTCGGCCAAACACCAGAAGAATGTAGAGACATCGCAGCTGCATTTAAGGATGCAGGTGTGGATGAATTGATCTTATACCCGATTGCCCCAAGCGATGCTCCTAATGAGCAACAAGCGATTTTACAAACAACTAGGTTCCTTTCAAACCAGTGAGGCTCTCTCCTGTGCAAACTTCCCAGGCAATAGCTAAGAAAATGTGAGCCCACATCGAACCAGGGCAGTAAGTAATCACACGATAACCTTCGAAATCCCCGAAGTATCGTCTAAACACATCCTGATCATCCCGAGCTCTATGTAACTCCAAGACATCCATAAATGCCTGCTTTTCAGCTTTCCTCGGACCATCTGAAGAACAAGCTAATGGCGCAGACCAAAGCACAGTGTCCAAAATGACAAGAACTGAATCCAATCCGGCACGCACTAAATCTGCATCTTCAGGGGAAATAGTTAAGCTTTTGACTGAATTAACTACAATCCCCTCAACGGCATCCCGCCAAATTAAAGTTTTTCGATCAAGGGAACGTTCTTCAGATAATTTTTTATAAGCCGTCCGTACATTATCTACGTCTAAAATTTCTGGCAAGCAATCAATAACTGTATCGATACGGCCAACAAATTTAGGTTCGAACCTTGAGATAAGAATCGTATCAACAGGGCAAGATAGCGCTTTCCCCTTATCTTGCTTGATACCTACCACACGTCTTTCAAGAGGTGGCCCAGACACTTTTTCATCGAACCAACTATTTAAACGCTTTGTTAATGAGTCCAAAGAAGAAAAATTTTCAGGCAAGTTCTACCCCATTTTCCTCTAAATCCTTAAGAATCTGTACTTGTACGTCTCTATTGGTAGAACATACACAGCTTGAAACGACAGCAACTTCAAATCCTTTTGATAAAGCCTCTATAGCCGAATCACGTATACAAAAATCTGTACTTAAACCCACAAAAACAATTTTTTGGATATTTCGGTCACGTAGTAGCGTCTCCATCAACGTTGGTTTAACAACTCCTGATTCAAGGTCTCGAACGGAAAAACAGGAAAAGGCATCTTCACCATCGATACCTTTTCTCAATACATCGCCAGATATTTCTAAATCCGGATGTATTTGTGCTCCCCAAGAATTACGCACACAATGCTCACCAGCACGACCATTATGTGATGCAAAATGCTTCGTCGTTGGTGGATGCCAATCCTGGGTATAAATCACTTCACCACCACTTACATGACAAAGATTTATTTCAGCATTGATGTGCGAGATAATTTCTGAAGCCCCCGGAATATAATGTGCCCCTTGTGGGTCAGAAAAATCATTCTGGAAATCTATTACCAAAAGAGCGACGTACTTATTGTATTGAATCATAAAACGATTTCTTTGTTACAAATTAAAATCTCAATTAAGAAACTTGGTACTTGGACAAGTGACTCATTGAAAGATTAGTCAGTGCCACAAACCAAGATAGATAACAGAGTGTATCGTTATAAGGGAATAATTAAAACTTGGCGATAAAATGAGCATTGAATCCGAAGAACATCCACCTCAAGGACCATTATCGGGACTTCGTGTATTGGACTTTACTTGGGCCTTAGCCGGACCATTCGGGACTATGCAACTTGCTGATCTTGGTGCAGAAGTTGTAAAAGTCGAACATCCCAGAGTAACTGAAAAACAGCGTGGATTTGGCCCTTATTATGAAGAAATATCCACTTTTTTATTTAGTGTCAATCGCGGTAAGAAAGGAATTTGTATAGATTTAAAAGATCCTGAAGGACAAAAACTGGCCAAAAAGCTGGCTGAACAAGCCGATGTTCTAGTAGAAAATTTTAGACCTGGAACAATGGCAAAACTTGGACTTGATTACGATGCCCTTCATTTGGAGTACCCACAATTAATTTACGCTGCTCTAAGTGGTTTTGGGCAAACTGGACCTTATAAAAATCTTTCTGCGGTTGATGCTGTTGCCCAAGCAATGGGAGGAACAATGTCACTAAATGGGGAACTTGATGCACCACCTATGCGTGTAGGTGTCAGTATAGGTGACATGGTAGGAGGACTTTATTTAGCAATGGGAATTCTTGCTGCTGTACATGCACGAAAAACTACTGGGAAAGGACAACTTCTAGACGTAGCCTTAATGGAAGCCCAAGTTGCCCTTTGTGAAAATGCCATTGTTCGTCATTCCGCATTTGGTGAATCACCCACGCGTCAGGGCAGTCGACATGCTTTACTTGCACCCTTTGGCCCTTTTGCAACGGCAGATGGTTATTTAGTTGTGGCAAATGTGAAAGACTGGGAAATGTTTTGCGCATTACTTGAACGCGATGACTTGGGTCAAGATGTTCGATTTATCACCAATCAAGACCGTTTAGATAACATCGAAGCACTTGAGCATGAATTAACAAGAACTCTCCAAGAAAAAAATTCTGATGCGTGGTTTGAAATTTTCGGAATATCAGACTGCTGCTCAGTAGGGAAAGTAAACAGTATTTCAGACCTTTTCACAGACGAACATATCAAAGCTCGTGATGCATTGATCGACATACCATTACCCTATGGAAAGCCCGGAACTTTAAAACTACCTAATACTCCGATAAAACTATCCTCAACCCCTGCAACGATTAAGAAACCTATGCCTGAACATGGTGGTGATACGAACACAATTTTGGAAACTTGGCTGGGCCTATCAACTGAAGAAATAGCTTCACTTAAAGAAAAAGGCGCGATCAAATGAGTAAGGCTATGCATATAAATATGACTGAGCAAAACGTAGCAGGTTTACGTCGAGTACGCTTTCAGATCAAGGTGGATAAGGAAATTGTTCCCGGACTTTTACAAATCCCCGATAAGGAGGGCCCTTTCCCGCTTGTGTTTGTTCAGCACCCAGGTCTAGCTAGCAAAGATGAAATGTATATTTCTGGAACTGCTAAAAAGTGGGCTGAACAGTATGGATGGGCATGCGCAGCATTAGATGCACCTGGACATGGTGAGCGTGCGTTAGAAAATGCTCTAGATGTTTTGCGAGATACAGAAAAAGCATCACTAATGAGCAAACAATTCGCAAAAGAAATAACTGCAACAATAGATACTTTAGCGAACAGCTTTCCAATCAATATGAACGCCATAGGATACTGGGGTTTTTCATTGGGAGCACTGCTAGGCGTACAAGCTTGTGCTCTAGACAAAAGATTCAGAGCAAGTGTTTTAGCAGCAGCAGGAACAAGTCCTCTTACAGGACAATTAACAGATACTGTTTTGAAGGGTTTAAAGGAAACCGCAATACTTATGCTTGCCAAAACCGAAGATGAAGTCATCCCAAGGGATTCGACAGAATCCCTTTTTGCAGACATTAAGTGCCGTCGAAAAGAACTACGCTGGCTACAGGGTGGACACTTTATGATAGGTGGTGATGTTATCACTGCAGGAGAGACGTGGTTGAATGAGGAATTAGCCCTACAGGATTGAATCCAACCGATTAAATGTAAAAAACATCCAAAACATTTACAGTTGTATCAGAAATGAAGAAAAATTTTTCAATGTGGTTAATGCTTAGCGTTACTGCAGCCATTATTGTGGTTGCAGTCGTTTTCACAAACACTACTGACGAACCTGGCACCGTATCAGAAAACAACTCTGAAACTGCATCTGCAACTGAAAATGATATACACCTACATGTCCCACTTTCTCAGTGCACAATACTTCCTGAAGGAAGTGAACGTAACTACTTCGGTGAGGCTTCCGGGACAGTAGTTAACAAGACAGAACGAGTACTTCGTATGGATGAATGGGTAAAAGTATTTGTCACTTGGCATGATGAATCAGGCACAGCTCTATATGAAAGCTATAGCTTTATTGATGTACACAGCCTCGAACCAGGGGCAACTTCTTCTTGGAAAATCGATGACTCATCATTTTGGAATTCTCACCTAGCTAGCAAAGATGAAAAAACTGATGTAGAGCCATCTAGCTGTTCAATTTATTTCGAAGTTTATGACGTTGTAGTCGTACCGACATTGGGCTCCGAAACAAAGTTCATAAAATAGCATCGGCAAGAATGCCTAAAGTGCTACCCCTTCAAAGCAGGGTTCTTCGTATTATCCCAAGTAACTATCTGTTCCGGAGTAAATACTACCCATCGTCTAGTACGACCTGATGCCGTCCCGGAGTTACGTGGGACCTCATTTGAATCACTAGCAGATGAATATTTCTGACCCATCTGCAAACGTGCTTCTTCAAGATCGGGATCTGCATCTTCTGCATCCGCATCCTCCAAAACAATTGCTGTTCCCTGTAGCATCGCACCTTGCAACTCATAAAACAGCTCATTACGATCTACAATCACGGTCGCGACTTGGTTTCGACGTAGGTTTCGTACCTTTTGACCTCTACACATCGTGTAAACTTTCCCACCGGCCCAACCATACCAAAGTGGTGTCAGATTAATTCGTCCGCTAGGACTAAAAGTGGCTATGCGCATATTTGCACAACTTTTCATGAAATCATCAAGCTCATCAGCAGACATTGCTAAATCTTTAGATAACGGCATTTAACTCCCCTGTTAAAAAAATGGAGCGGGCGAAGGGAATCGAACCCTCGTCTCAACCTTGGGAAGGTCGCGTTCTGCCATTGAACCACGCCCGCAGACTAATGATCGTAACACCTCGCGATTAATAATTAATTAAGAGTTAGTTTAGGTTCCTTGTAAGTTACACGTAAAATGCAGGATTTGAGTCCAAAATCAACAGATTTGGTGCGAATTTGGTAGATAAAAAAGGGCGGTAACTGTGACCGTTAGCAACTTGCAACCGCAGAAGCCGGGATCGCAGCAAGCATGTTCTGACGCATACCCCCACCCCATCTGTAAACTATGTTCTAATGTCTCTTACTTCAACACTTTCCAAAAAGTTACTGTACATACAGCGCGTTCTCTACATATACGTTTACCGACGGTGGAACCAATACCTCGAATTGATAAAAGCCCGTCAATATACAAACGTCGAAGAAAAAGACTATTTAGACGAAGCAATTGCAGATCTAAGTAACGTTGGCTGGGTGCTAGCAGTCCGGAGTGCAAACAGTGCCCATCTCACCCACTTCAACCCAAGCAACACAGGGAATGATGAGCTAAACCTTTTGGTTGAAGTTATAGATAATGAGCTGGCCCTTAGTGGAACTGGGGCAAAAGAAGCAGAGGAAGCGCTACGAAGGTTGCGGTGGGAGAAAAGTTTAACTACCGGCAAGTAAGAAGATGAGAATTAATGTTTTAGGAACATCTGGAAGCGGAAAGTCTACTTTCAGCAAGAATTTAGCTGAGCAATTGAATATTCCCTATGTTCAGCTAGATGAATTATTCTGGAAACCTAACTGGACAGAATCTAGCGACGAAGAATTTTTCCCCAAGATAGAGGATGCATTGTCTCCTGATGAATGGGTGCTAGATGGGAACTATATAAGAAGTACCCCTGTTAAATGAAAGCGGGTGCAAATGGTGGTGTATCTCGACCTACCCTTCCACACCGTTCTTTTTAGAGTACTAAAAAGAAGTCTAATCAGAAGTTTCAAGAATGAAGAGTTATGGGCAGGAAACAGAGAGACGTTCTGGAAAACATTTTTTACCCGTGACTCCATAATTTTATGGACACTCAAAATGTTTCATGAGAATAGAAAAGATTATCCAAATCTATTTGAAAAACCCGAGTATTCCCACATCAAGTTCATCAGATTGCGTTCCACTAAAGAAGTGGATGATTTTTTACATGCGGAGAGATAAATTGCTAAATCGATTAATAATTGTAGTCGTGCTAACCATCTTAGTACTTGTAGTTGCGAACAGGCTAATCACTTAATCAAGAGTCAAAAAATATTCGCTAATCGCTTCAGCTGCACGCCTTCCATCCGCAAGAGCTGTAACTACAAGATCTGCACCATTTACGTTATCACCACCAGCAAAGACTCCTTTACGAGAGGTCCGACCTGAACCATCTATCTCAATCAAATCCTTGCCTGTAGCATTTAGCCCCTCCGTAGTTTTCGGAACAACTGGATCAGCTCCATATCCAATAGCAATCGCTACTGTATCAGCCTCAATAACAAACTCACTACCTTCGATCGGGACAGGTCTGCGTCTCCCTGAATCATCTGGCTCACCCAACTCCATTCGTTGGCACTCCACACCTGTAACCTGACCACTTTCGTCTCCTATTATTCGCAATGGTGCAGTCAACATATCAAAATTAACGCCTTCTTCCCGGGCATTAATTCTTTCTTCTGCACGACCAAGCATCTCAGCTTCTGTACGGCGGTAAACACAAGTAACATTCTCAGCCCCCAAACGCATTGCGGTACGTACACAGTCCATCGAGGTATCACCACCACCTATAACAGCAACGTTCCGCGGTTTTGCAAGGACATCGCGTAAATTCTCAGGTAACTGATCAAGCTCCAAATTCCCTCGCACAAGAAAATCAGTTGCTCGATGAACACCAGTAAGATTTTCACCTTCGATACCTAACTCATTACCAACCCCAGCTCCCGTCCCGAGAAAAACAGCATCGAACTCACCATCAAGCATTTCATCAACGGTAATGTCACGACCAACATAAACTCCACACTTGAACGTAATCCCTAAGCTCTCCAGATATTCAATGTACTCATCTACGATCTGTTTACGCATCTTGAAATTTGGTATTCCATAAACTAAAACACCACCAGGTTCAGGCCAAAACTCAAAAACAGTGCAAGAGTGACCATCTAAAGCTAGTATCTCTGCAACCGCTAGACCCGCAGGACCAGAACCAATAATGCCAATACTTCTTCCAGTTGAAGCTACAGAATACTTGGGGCGCGGATACCCATTCAATTCTCGCCTCTGAAAATCTGTACAGAAAGATTCAAGCTTTCCAATTGTCACCGCAGGTTCAGCATGACCATCAGGGCGTATTGCAAAACCTACAACACATGAGCCCTCGCAAAGGCTCTCTTGGGGACAAAGCCTGCCACACATTTCAGGAAGATTTGATGTTTCTCGAAATTTTTCCGCAGCTCCAAGAATATCGCCCTCTTCAATCAATGCAAAGGCCCCAGGGATATCATTACTTACTGGGCATGCCTCCTGGCAAGGAGCAGAGGGGCACTGAATACATCTCTGAGCTTCAATTTTCGCCGCATTTAAATCAAAACCAAGATACGTCTCATCCCAGTTTTGAATGCGATCACCCGCTTCCTGCTTGGGAACTTTTTGCACCCCAATATCAAGTTTACGGTGTACTAAATGTGTCTGTTGCTGGCTCATATTAACCTTCTAAGTTTAACGCAAGGAATGATTTTATTGTTGAAGGCCTCTTATTTCTAGCATATTTAGAAAAAATTTTAACTATTTTAACTATATAAAAAGCTTTTTTTGGAAAAAATTATGATATTTCATATTTCGGAGGAACTTTCCATACATCACTTGGGGGGGACTCCTGAGCACGTATTTGGGCTTTTAAACGAGCAGTTTTAAAACGTTCTGCCTGACGAATTATCCGTTCATGTTCTTTATCTTTTGCACTGACCTGTTGTTTCGACCTAGTCTTTTTCGGGATACCAGATATTTCATTAATTAGTCCGATATTTTTCAGCTGCTCCAAATGACTTTGTACATTGCTATCGGCTGCACGACGTAACCTAGTATCAATCTGTGGATATATTTCAAGCATTATTTCCCATGAAGTGACCTGGGAATTTTTCTTTAATACATCTATTATTTGCTCCTCTCGCTGGTTACGATGAGCAATGTACTCAGTTAAACGTTCTCGAGGTTCTTCTATTAAGGGGCCATGACCTGGACAAATCACCTTTAAATTAGGTAACCCGACAAGATACTTAAGACTTTCACGATACTCAGCTAAATTTTGGACAGTCGTTGTCGTGCTTCCCAAAATTGTATCACCAGTAAACAAAACACCCTCAGACTCAAGATAAAAGCAAATAGAATCAACGGAATGCCCTGGTGTTTGCAATACAGTAACTTTTACGCCTTTTCCAAGATCAATATTCTCCCCATCTTGAATCTTTTTTACGCCACGTGCAGGAAGTTTACCTTTGAGCAGGGAACGAGCATTGTGAGGGATTAAGATCTCAGCGTCGTAAAATTCTCGAATCCATTTTAGATTTCCCGAATGGTCGGAATGATGATGCGTAATCGCAGCAAGTGCAATTTCAGTTTTCTCAATGGCTGCAAGATATCCCTTCAACATCCATCTATATTTCTCAAGCATCTCTCCGGAATCAATTGTTAATGACTGATCACCTCCAATATAGAAGATATTTGTAAAAACTGGAGTCATCGGATTATCTTCAGGAACTTGAAGCGCTCGCACACTCTTTGAAACTCGCATACTACTACCTAAATCATTTAATCTGAACACTAGTTTAGTAGTTGAGCCGTTCGAGAGGTAGAATTACATCATTGGCCCCCGTAGCTCAACCGGATAGAGCGACGGACTTCTAATCCGTAGGTTGCAGGTTCGAGTCCTGCCGGGGGTAAAAAGTAGGAATTTACGAAAAAACTAACTTTTACTACAAATAACTGGGGCTTGGAGCTAACGACGTGGTATGATCCGTTCGCACTTAAAGGATTCAAAACTACGAAGAACTTTAAGTGACAGGTACTAGGCAGGTCAGATTTGAGTTCAATCAACGTTGCTATTATTGGTGTAGGAAACTGTGCTTCCTCTCTAGTTCAGGGCTTAGAGTTTTACAAAGGTGTGGAAGCTAGTGAGGAGATCCCTGGGCTCATGCACCCCGTACTAGGGGATTACCACATTAGAGACATTAATGTCGCAGTTGCTATTGATGTAGACAAAGATAAAGTAGGGAAAGATCTCTCGCAGGCAGTTTTCGCTGGGCAGAATAATACTCAACGATTCACCGACGTTCCCCATGCAGGCGTCGAAGTTGCACGTGGAATGACACATGATGGACTAGGCCAGTACTTAAGCGACGTTATAGAGAAAGCACCTGGCGGAACTGCAGATATCGTCCGCCTCCTGAGAGATAACAAAATAGACGTTGTAATTAATTACCTGCCAGTTGGATCGGAAGAAGCGACAAAATGGTATGTCGAGCAAGCACTTCAAGCTGGTTGCGCATTCATAAATTGTATTCCCGTCTTCATTGCACGAGATGAGAATGGATATTGGCCTAAGAGATTCGAGGAAGAAGGTTTACCAATCATTGGCGATGACATTAAAAGCCAAGTTGGTGCGACGATCGTTCATCGTACACTCGCAAGGCTTTTTGAAGATCGGGGTGTTCAGCTTGATCGAACCTATCAGCTAAATTTTGGTGGCAACACTGACTTTATGAATATGCTTGAGCGTTCGCGCTTAGAATCAAAAAAGATATCTAAGACGTCCGCAGTTACCAGCCAGTTAGAGCACGAACTACCGGCTACAGACGTACATGTGGGCCCTAGTGACTACGTCCCGTGGCTCGAAGATAGAAAGTGGTGCCATATTCGTATGGAAGGAACTACCTTTGGCAATGTGCCCTTGAACCTGGAATTGAAGTTAGAGGTTTGGGACAGTCCAAATAGTGCTGGAGTTGTTATTGATGCAATACGCTGTGCAAAACTCGGACTTGATCGTGGCCTCAAAGGCCCTCTATTAGCACCAAGTGCTTATTTTATGAAATCACCCCCAGTCCAATACTATGATGATCAAGCGCGAGATATGGTGGAAGAGTTTATTGTCGAAGGATAAATGCAACACTGGCTCTGGCTAATAGGTACGCACCTAATACACCGTTTACCGGTTCAATTTCTCTATAAAGTAGCCAGACTCATTGGGAAGATTGTTTTTGTATTTTGGATCCGAGGGCGCCAAAATATGCTCGCAAACTATGCACACGTACTGCCTGAACTTAAAGAGTCTGAACGGCGAACAATAGCGCGAAAATCGCTCGAGAATTATTACTGTTACGTAGTAGATTTTGCGCGCTTGCCGAATCTTTCACCTGAATTAATAGAATCAATACTTGTAAAAGATGAGCACTTTGAAGCACTCGACCATGCACTTGAAAAAGGGCGTGGCGTAATAGTAGTTTGCATGCATTTTGGTAATTGGGATTTGGGTGCAAGTAGCGCAGCGCTAAAAGGCTACCCCATATCAGTTATGGCTGAAACATTTTCTGACAAGAACCTTGACAAGATGATCGTAGGTGCACGGGAAAAATTGGGCCTTAAAGTTATAAAAATTGAAAGCGCAGCCCCTTCAATAATTCGAGACCTCCGCAAAAATAGACTTCTAGCGATTTTGCTTGATAGACCAATGCAAGATGGTGAGGGTGTTCACGTAGAATTTTTTGGCAAAGATGCCATAGTGCCAGCAGGACCTGCAAGACTTGCTTTAAGAACAGGGGCTGCCGTTGCGCCAGTCGCTTTCCCAAAACTTCAAACAAATGGTTTAGGAATTTCCGCTCTTACGGCTTTCGACGTAAACGTGGGGCAAGAATCCGGAGAAAACGATGAGGATGCGGTACAACGACTAACTCAAGCAATTATGAACGAACATGAAAAATTCATTCGTCTTCACCCAACCCAGTGGTACATGTTTCGTCGGTTTTGGCCTACAGACCAATGATAAAACTACGGCTTTTTCAGATTTTCTTTCCCATCGCAGGGCGTTTGCCGATACTGTTTTATGCTTTGGCTTGGTTTATTAGCTTACTCATTTGGTGGCTCACCCCACAACTTCGCAAACGGATAAAGCAAAATTTATCTCCCATATACGAAACAGCACTAACAAAACCACGCAAAAGCGGCAGTGAAGTGATAAGAAATGTAGTTAATTACTATGTAGATCTAGCGGCTATGCCCTATCGAGATTTTGAAAAGTTTAACCGAACTAGCGTTACATATGCAGATGACTCTGCATTCAATTTTCAACAAGTTGTTGAGGCCAAATCTGCAATCATTATGAGTGGTCACATAGGGAATCCAGAAATCGCACTAACTGCCCTACACAACGCAGGACGGGAGTGGTTAGAAATCGTTGAACCTTTATCTGAACCAATGGACGAATTCCTTTCAGGAATCAGGAGCCATACGGGTGCACGCGTTGCAACAAATAGTTTGAAAGGTGCCCGAACAGCACTCAAGGAACTGAGAAACGGTGGTATCGTTGCCATTGTGGCTGACCGAAACATGACAGAAAAAGGAGTTTGCGTTTCAGTATTCAATAAATACATCAACTTACCCGCAGGACCCTGGCAACTTGCCAGGGAAAGTAGAGCTACAGTCTTTCCGACCTTCTGTCATAGAGGAAAATGGGGGAGCACCAAAATCTTTTTCAACGAACCCTTAAAGATTCCCTACACTTCGAATAAAGATGAAGATATCAAAATCGCAGCCCAAGCATGGGCAACTATTTGGGCTTCACATTTAAAAACACAACCGACACAATGGACAGTACTAGAAAACTTTTGGGAGAATCACCGCTGTGGGTAAAGCTGATTTACATCTGCACACAAACCTTTCAGATGGAATGGCTTCCGTAGAAAGTTTGCTCTCATATGTCCAGAACGAGACAGAACTAGATGTGATTGGGATAACAGATCATGAGGATGTGAGGGGAGGACTGTTAGCTCAAGAATTGGCAGCAAAACACAATTATCGTTTTGAAGTAGTACCAGGCGCTGAAGTTACAACCCGCCAAGGCCATCTTTTAGCTTTATTCATTGAGCAAACTCCAAAAATATTTCAGACCCTAGAACAAACCATAGAGAGTATCCACAAGCAAGAAGGCCTAGCAATTGCTCCACACCCCTTAAGTTGGCTAACTCGATCTCTGGGAAAAAAAAGCATTGATGGAATTATGCGCCGGGGTGAAGACGGCATTATGTTGGATGGAATAGAAACAGCTAATGCAAGCATTGCAGGACAAATAACAGCCAAAAAGGTTCGCTTTTTAAATGAGGAAATTTGGAAACTTCCTGAATTAGGTGCCAGCGATGGCCACCATTTGGTACAAGTAGGATCAGGCTGGACAAGTTTTGAAGGGACCACATCGCAGTCTTTAAAGGAAGCTTTGAAGCTGAAAAAAACTTCTGCGCATGAAGGAAGGAATCCTTCTCTTAAAGAAATAGGGTATTCACAGATCGCCCTTGGCTTACTCTGGGGATTTTCAGCAACTCCAAGGCAAGTGGTTCGCCGCATAAGGGGGGAGAATATCCAATGAAAATCGCTTTAGTTTCGCCTTATGACTGGTGTGTGCGAGGGGGAGTAAACGCACATATTTCCCAGCTCGCAGATCAATTTAGAGAATGGAACCATCAAGTCACAATTATTGCACCAGCCTCTGACAAAAAAGCTGCCGCACAGGAATGTGTTGTGATGGGGGAACCTATAGCACTGCCAGTCAGTGGATCAATGGCAAGGATTACTTTTACCTGGCAGCCCAAAGTCATCAAAAAACTGCTTGAGGATGGGCAATTCGACATAGTTCATCTACACGAACCCCTAATGCCCTTGCTCACTTATCAAGTACTAAGATATTCACGCGCAATTAATGTTGGAACTTTTCATGCAGCGAAAGAGGGTGGGAACCGATTCTATGGGTATACAAAGCCTCTCACAAAACGGTGGTTTCGAAAATTGGATGGGAAAATTGCTGTTTCCCCAACCGCGTCTCAACTTGTCAGCAGGTACTTCGCTGGATACTTCAACATTATTCCAAATGGGATTGCGTACGATCATTTTAGTAAAAAGCACGAACCTTTCCCAGAATTCATGGACGGGAAATTAAACCTTCTCTTTGTCGGGAGACCTGAAAAACGCAAAGGACTTCAATATCTATTACGTTCCTATTTACAACTACGGGAACAAAGTGAAAATATTCGTCTTATTGTCGTTGGTGCAGGAAGTTTTAAACGATATGAACGATTAATGGAACACCGTGGAGCTAATGTTATTTTCCGTTCTAACGTTCCTTACTCTGAACTCCCCCGCTATCACGCCAGCGCAGACATTTTTTGCTCACCTGCTACAGGAAATGAAAGCCAAGGAATCGCGATTTTAGAAGCTATGGCAGCTGGTGTACCCGTTATTGCGAGCAATATCGATGGCTTTGCAGGCGTCATAACGGATGAAGTTGATGGACTACTTGTGCAGCCAAAAAGTGAACAAGCAATCACGGATGCGGTCCTCAGGCTGAAGAACAACCCTTCACTACGCAATGAACTTGGCCAACATGGTCAACTGCAATCACGAAGCTACTCTTGGGAAAGTGTGGCACGTAAAGTGATTGCCTACTACGAACGCCTACAATATGAAAGACAACAGTTTAATAGCATCCGAAATACCAACCTTGATAGTTAGGGCCTAATGCCAATTCAAATTCTGCCCAAAAAACTACCACAAAACATTGCGAATCTTATCGGCAATTTTGGAGTAAAACTTGGCCTCGAACCAAATGCTATTACAACTTTCGGTCTTGTAGGGGCAATTAGCTCGGCATGGCTTGTAGGAGCAAACTTTTTGCTAACTGCAGGAATTTTATATCTATTTTTTAGTGCACTAGATTTCGTTGATGGTGCAGTAGCCCGTGCATCAGGAAAAACCTCTTCCTTTGGCGCAGTTTTAGATGCAGTGTTCGATAGAGCAGGTGAAACAATAATGCTGACCGGCTGTGCTTGGTATTTTGCTGACCGTACTGAAGGATGGCAGTCAATAGTAGCAGTAGTAGCAATTTTTGGCAGTGTAGCAGTCAGTCTTGTGAAATCAGAAGGTGAACGACAAGGAATTGCAGTTTCGGAAGGGTTCTTCCGGCGTCAAGAAAGAGTATTAATTTTGGGAATTGGACTCATCGCGAACGGACTAACAATTGCTATAGTTATTCTTGCCGTACTCTCAAATCTAACAGCTTTACAGAGGCTAGTACTATTTGTGAAACGTAAAAAATCAGGACGCTAAGCGACGATTTAATACAGCATTGGCAATAAGGACAACAACCGCGACCAAAAAAAGAACAATACCAGAAACAATAAATCCTATAGTAAGACCACTGACATCGTTTGTAGTAGATGAGACCAACTCATCTATCAGATCGTCAGGCTCTTCATCTGAAGCCTCTTCAGATGATTCTTTTTGCTCTTCCAATATATCGGAGGTTTCTATATTGTCAGGTAAATTAAAAGCTTTTCGAAATGCGGACTCAAAACCAGAAAGATCAAATCCGTAAATTAATTCGAGTGCATCCTCGTAACGATTACCAGCTTTAATTGTTGCAAATAACTCAGCAAATTTTTCTTCACCTCCCAACTCAACAAGAAAACCAACCATCGCATAAGACTGTCCATAAAAAAGGTTAACCTGAACAGCTTCAGCACTCGCCGTTGCCATTTCTGAAAATGGAATTAATCGATCAAACGACACCGCAATATTAAATGCACTTATATAACCTGCCCCGGGATCGCTTTGCCCAAACACTGCAGTACCCTCATCCAACCAACTTGGCAATCGGCCAAAAGCTCCTGCACCAGCTGCATCGGTAAGGATATGGACAAATTCATGACGTAACGTGTCTACTGGATCACATGCACCATCAGTCACATATAGCGTATTTGCAGCGACTTTCACTCCGCATGTGTAAACTTGCGCGTCGAAACTAGTATTCCGACCCGGCAAAGCTTCAAGCATTTCATTCTCACTGGAAAAAAGAACTACGCCAACCGTTCCGGCATCCAGTCCAGTTTTTAAAAGCTGACGTCCAATCGCTTCATATGTCTGAGTAGCGGCATCAAGTAACTTCTGGGCTAATTGCAAACGATTCCCGTAGAAATAAATTGAAGCTATTGAATTTTCAACAGCAACCCATTCATTACCAGGCGGCAAAAAGACAAAGGATACCTCATCACTTAAAACTTCAGTTCCATCGACCAAAATCACTTCCCAAAAATAGGTAAACCTAGTTCCCACAGGAACACTAACATCAGACCCTCGTGTTAGAACCTCAACTTCAGCTGAAACAGAACGCGCAGGCGTAAAGCTTACGGGCGAACCTCGTGCCCGTCCTAAACCCGATATTGAATACCTTAAAGTGATGTCCTCAATATCAACAGGTGCAGTAACATCGAGAGTAAAGATCAAAGACCTTGGAAAATTATTTTTAACAACTGATTCAAACTGTACAGACTGACTACTCGCAGTGTTCACACAAAAAAGCACTACTAGCAATGGGAATAATAATGGAGCTATACGTTTCATTGCGATGAATTTTCCACTCGATTTTCACCAACACGAGATCGTAAAAAGGCAGCAATCAAATCGTCCAATTCCCCATCCAAAACCGCGCTAGTATCACTGGTTTCAAAGTCAGTGCGGTGATCTTTTACCATTTTATATGGATGTAAAACATACGACCTAATCTGACTACCAAAAGCCATATCCACATGCTCTCCTTTAAGTCGTTGACGTTCCTCCTCTTGGCGAAGCATTTCCTGTTCTAATAGGCGAGCTTCAAGCACCTTTAATGCACTCTCTCGGTTACGATGTTGAGACCTTTCATTTTGACAAGAAACGACAATCCCCGTGGGTAGGTGAGTAATACGAATTGCAGTTGAATTCTTCTGTACATTCTGTCCACCATGCCCACTGGCCCGAAAAACATCTACTCGAAGATCATCAGATGAAATCTCGATTTCTGTTGATGAAACCACTTCAGGCATAACTTCAACTTTTGCAAAGGAAGTGTGCCGTGCATGGTCTGTATCAAATGGTGAAAGACGAACAAGCCGATGAACTCCACGCTCACTCTGCAAATACCCAAACACAAGCGAGCCACGTATTTCAAGCATAGCGCTCTTGATACCAGCCTCCTCACCTGGGGTAGTATCAAGAACATCGACAGAAAAACCACGCTTCTCAGCCCAACGGACATACATTCTTAGCAGCATTGCTGCCCAATCTTGTGACTCGGTCCCCCCTGCCCCTGCATGTATTGCAAGTATGGAAGCACGATCATCATAAGGACCAGACAATTGCAATTCAAAATCACGTTTTTGCAACTCTTGAAATAATGCATCAAATTCTAACGCAGCCGAATCTTCAATAGATGTATCTTGCTCAAGTGACGCAAGTTCAAGTAGCTCATAAAGTTCACGAGCTCTATTTTCCAAACCGCGCCAAACACCAATTCGATCCTTTAGAACAGCCAATTCCTGCATCGTACTACGAGCATTATCAGAATCATCCCAAAAACTTGGCGAGGCGGACTTCTCTTCGAGTTCTGCTACTAAAACTTCTTTGGAGGCTATGTCAAAGACGCACCATTATGTCAGAAACTCGGTCCATAAGAGACTTAACATCATCAAACAACATTGACGGTATTATCCTAGGAAAACTGGATCCAAACCAGCTCGCCGTGCTGCCGCATCGACAGTATTCGCAAGTAACATAGCTATAGTCATTGGACCTACGCCACCTGGGACTTTTGTTATATGTGAAGCAACCTCACAGGCACTCGCAAAATCAACGTCACCAACCAATCTCCAGCCACGTTTTCGAGTAGCATCGTCTATTCGATTAACACCTACATCAATAACCACTGAGCCTGGACGGACCATCTCCCCTGTAACCGCAAATGGTTTGCCAACTGCGACCACTAAAATATCAGCCAATTTAGTAAATGATGCTAAATCTGCCGTAGCAGAATGACAGATAGTCACAGTCCCGTTTGATCCCTTTGTTTTATTAGACAACAAAATAGAAAGGGGGCGACCAACTAAGGTAGAACGACCAACAATAACCACATGCTTACCAGAAGGATCTACATTTGAATAACGCAACAATTGCATGACACCATGAGGCGTACAAGGAAGTGGGCCATTCTGCTCACCACGGAGCAAACGACCTAAGTTCACAGGGTGTAATCCATCGGCATCCTTCTCAGGATTAATTGCGTCAATAACCTTATCGGCATCAAAATGTATTGGAAGAGGTAACTGCGGTAAAATTGCATGGAAACGTTTATCCGAATTTAACTTTTCGATAAGCGAATCAAGATCTGCCTCCGTACAGTCTGAAGGCAAAGTAAACGTTTCTGACATGATACCTACTTCAGAACATGCCTTGGCTTTCGCAGTTACGTACGAAACAGAAGCGGGATCGTCACCAACAAGGATCGCAGCCAACCCTGGCTGAATATTTTGTCTTGCCAATCTTCCAACTTCAAGAGTTAATTGCTGCCTAATAGTGGCGGCTACAGCAGTACCATCGATAATTGTTGCAGACATACACACAAGAGTATCAGAGGAGAGATGATTTCACGATTATGATGTAATAGTCTTGCAAGTACTAACAATGGAAACAAAATTTTCTACAGGAATAGACCTAATCGAAATTGAGCGCATTAAACGCGTTTTAAAAAAGCATAATCTCCGATTCTTAAAACGAGTTTACACAGAGGATGAAGTAAAATTCTGTCGAGGTAGAACTCCAGAATTGGCCGCACGATTTGCAGCCAAAGAAGCCGTAATGAAAGCATTAGGTACTGGTACTCATGGAGTTAGCTGGAAAGACATTGAAGTGCTTCCTAATAAAAGGGGGAAGCCGTTGGTTTTTTTGTATGGAAGGGCTGCGATACGCGCAGAAAAGATTTCTCTACGTGGTCTCGAAATCAGCTTGTCTCATTCAAAGGAGTATGCATTAGCTTCTGTCGTTGGTGAACGAGCACTTTCCATTGAAGAAGATAGTCCACGCTTTGGTTCAGCAGCCACTGAATTAATAGAAAAAGAAGGCCTCCGATGAAATTGCTAACCACACAAGAAACTAAAGACCTTGAACAACAAGCTATTGAATCTGGTATGTCTGAGCAAGGACTAATTGAAGAAGCAGGATTAGCTGTAGCGCAAGAAGCGTGGATGCTTCTTGGTACCTTAGAAAACCGATCCATAATTGTGCTAGCTGGTCCTGGTAACAACGGTTCCGACGGTCTCGTCGCAGCACGACACCTTCATGATTGGGGAGCAAATATAACTATTTTCACTCCAAATGGAAAAAGGCCAGACCAAACCATCAAGGAACTGGAATTAAGAGACCTCACATTACAAAAAAAGTATGGGGAGGAAATTCGAACAGAACTGGAAACCGCTGATTTAGTAATAGATTCACTACTTGGTATCGGTAAAAACCGTGCGTTTTCTGAGAATGACCCCATCGGCGATACTTTATCTACCCTGCAACTCGTAAGAGAAAACCATCAACCACCAAAAGTACTTGCAGTAGATATGCCAAGTGGAGTTGATAGCGACACAGGAGCAATTGAACCCCAAACAGTTGCTGCAGATATCACAATCACATTCTCTACTGCAAAAGTAGGAATGTACCAACTACCAGCAAGTTCTGTCGTAGGGCAGATTCAAGTAATTGATATAGGCATCCCTCTTCCCGAAAGTGAAACATCGCACCTTGAACTTTTGACTTCAAAATGGGCCCGTAACCAACTCCCGAATCGACCAGATGATGCGAACAAGGGTACCTTCGGTAAGCTGTTAATAGTAGGCGGAAGTACTCGGTACCGTGGCGCAATTACCCTAGCCGGGAAAGGAGCATATAGGGCTGGTGCTGGATTAGTAACTATTGCTTCACCAATAAATGTAGTGGATTCGATAGCTAGTAATTTAATTGAGGCAACATATCTTCCTGTTGCTGAAAGTGACGGAGGCATTGCTGGTGAAGCGGCACTGTTTATGAGCAAACTCTGGGCTGACTTTAATGCTGTCGTATTGGGGCCTGGATTGGGACAAGCAGAAACATCGCAAGGGTTCTTATGGGCGGCATTGCCAGATATCAATAATTCCGTCAAAAACGGTACAGTTTTAGATGCGGACGCTCTGAACATAATTTCAAAGATGTCTAATGGGAAAGAGCGTATACCTAAGAATTCAATTTTAACTCCTCACCCAGGAGAGATGGCTCGCCTACTTGATACTAGTATCGAAAAAATTCAAGAAAACCGACTTGAAGCTGCCAAAGAAGCTGCGCAACAATTTAAAGCTACTATTGTCTTAAAGGGTGCTCATACATTGATCGTGAATCACAACGGTTCTGCAATGCTGTCACCCTTTGCCAATCCACTACTGGCAACCGCAGGATCTGGAGATGTCCTCTCTGGGATTATGGGAGCTTATCTTTCCCAAGGTCACCAGCCGTTACAAGCAGCAGCTTTGGCGGTTTATATACATGGAGCAGTAGGAGAAAAGATGAGTCTTGAATATGGAAAAAGTGGGTTGCTAGCCAACGAAATTGCTAAACATTTGCCAAAGACTGTCAGTGAGCTTTTGATAAGCTAAGCTATACTCTGACCGAAAAAGGGAGAACTAGTGAGTCAAAGAGTAGCCATAACTGGAGTTGGGATGGTAACTCCCTTAGGACATGACACTGACTCTACTTGGCAGTCTTTAGTAAATGGGAAAACTGGCACTGCAAAGATAACTGCATTTGACCCTGATGGATTTGCTTCACAGGTAGCAGGCGAAGTCAAAGATTGGGAACCTGAATCCTTCCTAGATAGAAAAACCATCCGTCGAACGGACAGATTTGTTCAGTTCGCCTTTAAGGCAGCTGACGAAGCACTAAAAGAAGCCCAACTAGAAATCACTAAGGAAAATGCCGGCAGAATTGGAGTACTTGTAGGAACTTCGATGGGTGGCCTAGTGTCGCTATCGCGAGAATATGACGTTCTGCAAGAAAGAGGTCCAAATCGCGTTAGTCCATTTCTTTTGCCGCTCATGCTACCTGATATGGCCAGCGGACAGCTAAGTATCCGATTGGGGGCACGCGCTGCAAATTATGCGATAGCTAGCGCCTGCTCTAGTGGGGCAGATGCTTTAGGTGAGGCGGCAAACCTTATCAGAAGAGGTGACGCGGACGTGGTTCTAGCTGGGGGAAGTGAAGCAACAATCGCACCAATTGTAGTCGCAGGTTTCGCAGCAGCAAAAGCACTTACAAATGCCAACAACGAACCTGATTGCGCATCCCGACCATTTGATTCACAGCGTGACGGATTTGTAATTGCTGAGGGTGCTGCAGTACTGGTATTAGAATCTGAAAGACATGCCTTGCAGAGGGGAGCTAAACCGCTAGCAGAATTTGCAGCATATGCTGCAACAAGTGATGCACATCACGTTACCCAACCACTCGATGATGCTGCAGGTGCTGCAAATGCAATGGAACTAGCAGTACATAGAGCAGGACTAAAACCTGATGAAATTGACTACATAAATGCACATGGAACATCAACGCCGCTGAACGATAAAGCAGAAACACAGGCAATAAAACGAGCATTTGGTGAAGAGGTTGCGGCAACCATACCCATTAGTTCAACGAAATCAATGACTGGACATCTTTTAGGAGCAGCTGGTGCTGTAGAGGCCGGTATCTCTGTGTCTGCTTTAACACATGGAGTGATCCCGCCTACAATTAACTACCACTCTCCCGACCCTAATTGCGACTTGGATTATGTGCCGAACGTTGCACGCGCAATGGCTATTAAAACCGTACTATCGAATTCGTTTGGCTTCGGTGGACATAATAGTTCACTTCTGTTTCGGCAATGGAATGAGTGATACAACAACTGATAAATGGATATTGCGTAATCCTAAAGCACCCTTGGAGAGGATCGCTCACTATCCTAAAATTGTCGGTACCGTGCTTGCTGCACGTGGGATCACAACACCTGAAGATGCTCAGAATTTTTATCGTCCAGAAGAGGCACCAAAAAATGATCCTTTTTTGCTTCCGGATATTTCCAGTGCTTTACTCCGCCTAGATAAAGCCATCTCAGATAGTGAAATAATTGCGCTTTTCGGTGATTTCGATGTGGACGGAATTACGTCAATTGCAGTGCTAAAGATAGGGTTAGAGCAAGTAGGTGCAAAATTACTTACATATCTTCCTGATCGGTTTACCGAAGGTTATGGTCTTAACCGGAACGCCGTACATAAACTTGCAAAACAAGGAGCTTCGGTCCTGATAACAGCTGATTGTGGAACCAGCTCCGTAGAAGAAATCGCACTCGCAAATAAACTTGGTATTGATGTAATCGTAATCGACCACCATACTGTTCCAGAAAAATTGCCGCCAGCATTGGCAGTAATCAACCCAAAACGCCCAGACTCACTTTACCCTTTCAGAGAAATGGCCGCAGTAGGCGTAGCTTTCCGTTTTTTAGAAAGTTTCTTTGCATCAAAAAAAATAACTTTTCCCGCAAACGAACTAATCGATCTGGTAGCCCTAGGGACTGTCGTAGATGTAGCGCCACTAATAGATGAGAACCGCACAATTGTGAAAGCCGGCTTAGAGATAATGACTAGCCAACCAAGAACAGGAATCCTTAGTCTTTCTCAAACAGCAAAAATTAAAAATCAACTAAGTGCTGAACAACTAGCATTTGCTTTAGGGCCCCGCTTAAATGCAGCAGGCCGCCTAGCTCACGCCAGTTTGGCATTTGATTTACTGACAACTTCAAAACAACAAATCTCTAGGGAATTATCAGAGAAATTAGAAACGCTGAATCTGCAAAGGCGGAAGGAATGCAAAGAAGCTCATTTGTTAGCAGAAGAATTAGCAGGTAGTACAACCGATCCACTCATAATGGTAGGCAGCAACCAAATTCATGCGGGGATAATTGGAATCGTTGCTGCGAGGTTAGCAGAATCTAGGAAAAGGCCTGCAATAGTTTATGAACGCCAGCAAGACGAAAGTCGCGCAAGTGCTCGATCAATTCCACAATTCGATATAGTCAAAGCTATTCGTAAAGAAAGCTCTCTACTTGAACGCTACGGTGGACATCGAGCAGCAGCAGGATTCACGATACGCAATGAAAATGTTGAAACTTTCCGGGAAAAAATTATTAATACAGCAGCAGAGCTAATGGAATCCGTAGACCTTAGAGGAACAATTGAGATTGATGCCGAAGCAACCTTGGGAAATATAAAAGGGAGTGAGCTTAGGGGTCTATTAGCCTTCGAACCTTGTGGGCATTCAAATCCAAAACCAGTCTTATTTAGTAAAAACGTTCAACTAATAGAAAAAAAACGTGTGGGATCGGAACAAGAACACTTACGTTTAAAAATTAAAGATGGTGGTATCACCTGGCAAGGTATCGCTTTTGGCAAGGGCGATCTTGAACTTACGGAACAAATTGACATCGTCTATAGCCTAAAAAAAGGCTGGTATGAACGGACTGAAATAGAGGTTTTTGATGCCTGCCCAAGTGGCTTAAGAGATATTGAAAACAGGATTGAAAGCTAGGGACTGTACCTTTGCGCCAATGGTAATCGTCTGTCACGACCGAAAGCACGCTGCGTAATTTTAACCCCGGGCGGACTTTGCCGACGCTTATATTCGTTTCGATCAATCAAACCGATTACATGACGTACATCATCTTCTTGGAATCCAGCGCTTATCAATTCATTTACAGTAGCATCACGCTCGACATATGCCTCAAGAATAGGATCTAAAATTTCGTATTCTGGTAAAGAGTCTGTATCGAGTTGCTCAGGGCGGAGTTCGGCACTCGGTGGCTTAGAAATCACTTCATCCGGGATTAATGGATTCGAATCTTCTAAATTTCTCCACTTTGCAAGTTTGTAAACAAGGGTCTTAGGAACATCTTTAATAACAGCAAAACCACCGGCAAGATCACCATAAAGCGTTGCATATCCCGTCGCCATTTCACTCTTATTACCAGTTGTTAAAACAAGTGCATTATTTTTGTTAGCCAGGCTCATGAGTATATTCCCGCGTAAGCGTGACTGTAGATTTTCCTCTGGTAATCCGTCCACCTCTCCCTCAAAAGATTCAGAGAGCATATTCAACATTGCAGTATGTGCTGGTTCGATAGGAATAGAGTGACATTTAATACCTAGGTTTTCCGCAAGCTTCTTGGCATCTTCACGACTGTGCTCACTTGAATATCGTGACGGCATAGAAACTCCAATAACATGAGAAGGACCAAGTGCATCAACAGCTATAGCCGCAACTAAGCTAGAATCTATGCCCCCAGACAAGCCAATTAAAACATCCTCAAAGCCAGTCTTATCTAGATAGTCACGTACTCCTACAACCAAGGCTTTCCAAACCTCCTCTTCTCCACTTAGGGTCGGTGCAACCTTCATTTCTGTTGACTCACGATCTGAAAGTTGCGGAGTATAACTTAAGATTATGTGCTCAACTTCATTTTCTGTATTTGTCTCCCCATGACGCATTTCTATCCTTCCACGAGGATCATGGAGTCGAGGCTTGGAAACGGCATCAAGATCGATTTGTGCAACGAGTAATTCCTCGACAAATTGAGAAGCACGAGCAACAAGTGCTCCATCAGGCTTTACAAAAAAGGATGATCCATCAAACACAAGCTCATCTTGTCCACCAACAGCATTCACATAAGCTAACGCGATACTATTGTCCACGGCACGAGTGGATAACATCTGCTCCCTCTCTGCTACTCGCCCTGACGAGAATGGAGAAGCATTAATGTTTATGCATAATTCTGCCCCTGCCAAAGAAAAACCACTTAAAGGTAATCCCGGATACCAAATATCCTCACAAATCGAAACTCCAAAAGTCAGATCACCTGCATGAAAAAGGGGGGTTGTTCTCCCTGATGAAAAATATCGCTCCTCATCAAAAACACCATAATTTGGCAATCTTCGCTTGTGATAAACGCCTGCAAGATCTCCATCTGCAAAAATAGCAGCTGCATTAAAAGGGCTTGAATTGTGCCAATCCACGAAACCAACAATCGCTATAATTCCTTCCGTTTCAGATTTAAGCAACTCAACGGAAGAGGAAGACTTTTGGCAAAATTCCTTGCGTAACAGCAAATCTTCTGGCGGATAGCCAGTTATAGCTAACTCAGGAAAAGCAATAATGTCTTAACCATTGATATCCGTTTAAAACCC
>CAYFHW010000002.1:0-35482 GCA_964343095.1 uncultured Anaerolineaceae bacterium
TGATGTTGGCTCTGATGTTGGCTCTGATGTTGGCTCTGATGTTGGCTCTGATGTTGGCTCTGATGTTGGCTCTGATGTTACTTCCGTCGCACTTATCAATTCCTCTACTTTTTCCTCAATCTCCCTAATTCCTCTTTCTTGATTATTCGAACTTGAGCAACTTATGAAGAAAAACAAAGCAAAGAGAATAGACAAGGTAATTATGGCTACATTTCTTATCACTCCTCTATATTTGAGTCTAGAGATGTTAGAAAACAGTGAAACGAAATACTTTATGCTAAAAAAATACTCCACTATAAAGTAAAGATGTGTACAATCCGCACAATTGTAACTTTGGAGATAAAAAATGGACGGAATTTGGAAAATATCATTTTCTACACCTATGGGTGCAGCCGAGATGAATTTTGATTTAACAGACGACGGTGGAAACCTTAGCGGTAGCTGCAAATCATCGGGGCCTGCAGGAGAAATAAATACCGATGCTTCAGGTAATTATTCAGGTAACGATTTCGAGCTAAAAACAACTGTTGAAGCACCGGGTGCAGGGCCAATTGAACTCGTCTTTGCCGGTACACTGGACGGCGATGCATGTAGTGGCAATGTACAACTAGGTGCGTTTGGGGCAGCCCCTTTTACCGGTGAAAAAGGATAAGTTATAAGTTATTTACAAATTGTAAAACTGCTGCATTCCAAGTCTTTGGATCATCGAAATTACACCAATGGCTAGCTCCTGATATAACGACAGGACCTTGGGCATTCGGTATTCTTGCTGCCATATAATCCGAAGCATTCCTAAATACATTATCCCTCTCACCAACCAACACCAGAGTGGGAACATTGATTTCAGTACATTCAACCAATGGGGGCATTCGCATTATGCCTAGCCGAACATACATTAACCCCCCCGAGAGATGGTAAATCGGCACATCGCCGCCATGACGTCCAATTCTCTCTGCCCTTGCATCAATTATCGTAGCCAGACCTCGTTCCTCGAACTTCTTAGCAACTTTTTCATTTTCCAATGTCCAATCCTTTGCACCCTCCATCTTCCGATAACCCGGTCCAGATCCAGAAAGTATTAAAGCTTGTACACGATCTGGATACCTCTGATAAAACCGCATACTCGTATAACCACCCAGTGAATGCCCTCCAATTATTGCCTCTTTAATACCCACTACATCCATAATAGCCCTCAAATCCTCAACCACCTGATCTTGGGTATATAGCCCAAGATCAGTAGGAGCACCACTACGCGCATGACCTCGTATATCTATAGCAGTCAATCTAAAATAGTTTTCTAAACCCTCAAATTGCGGTTGCCAGAGAGCAGCACTATCTCCAAATCCATGAATCAAGACGATATCACTACCTGCACCGTGTGTTTCGTAGTAAAGAGTCGTCCCATTTAGCTCAACCGTTGGCATTAGATCCTCAATAATAGTCAAACATTATCTACAGAAAAAAATAAATAACTACTGCGATAATACAGACAAACCACTATCTTTAAACCACTAGGAGCCACACATGGCAGAAACTGTATTTTGTTCCCGCTGTGCTGGAGTAGAGACTGCTCTACGTTGCAGTAGATGTGAAACACCTATTTGCCCGAATTGCTTAATACAATCTCCAGTAGGTGCACGTTGCCCTGGTTGTGCCCAGGTTAGAAAAGCCCCCATGTATACCCTAAACACAACTCAGACATTAACAGGGCTCTTTACCGCCATAATCGGTGGCATTGCAATAGGATTTCTCTGGGCCTGGATCGGGTCATTTGCTGGAGGCATGTTTTTCGCAATGATTCTAGGCATTGGACTAGGGTATGCCATCACAAAATTAATGGATGTTGCAACAGGGCAAAGACGTGGACCTATAGTTATTACCTTTGCTGCACTCGGTATCTTTATCGCATGGGCTATACAACTGGTTTCTTTGGGCTTTGCTACTTCACTTCCAACAATTATTGCAGCTGCAATCGGATTCTATTTCGCTTACCAAAATCTAAAATGACTAGATGACAAATGCCATAACAACTACAAAAGCAAATGTGCAAACGCTCACAACTGCAATTGTCACTAAATCACTACGTATATAGGCATAATTTGCAGCGCTAATTTTGGAACTGAAAGATTCAGAGCGTGAACCTGAATTTGAAGTATTAAGGCCTTGCACAACATCCTTACCCTGGTTGTTAACAGTAGGTCGATTAGGCATAGTCGAAGGAGTTGAGGTATTTCTTCTTTTTCTTCGTGCTTTTCTAGAAGTCATGGAACAATTGTATATGCAAAAGAGCAAGATACCAACTAATTTGCGCAACCTGTACAATCATTAAAATTCTCTGACTTCTAGCGGGGGCACTATGAATAACAGAGTTGAAGACATTGGTTTACCAGTAGACGAAATCTATTCACCTCCTATACAAATTCAAAATACTGCACTAATTAAGTCCATAAAAGAATATGAGACGCTTTATCAGGATTCAATAAAGCACAAGGAAAGATTCTGGAAAGAGCAGGCGCAAAAAAATATCGATTGGATAGAACCATTCTCACAAGTTGTCGAGGAAGATCTCGCAACAGGAACAATTGCTTGGTTCCAAGACGGTAAACTAAATGTTTCAAGTAATTGCCTTGATCGACATCTAGCAGAACATGGTGATAAAGCAGCATTTCTATGGGAAGGTGACAATCCCGAAGAAACAAGAACTTTAACGTATCAGCAGGTCTACGAAGAGGTTTGTCAACTTGCCAACGCGTTAAAAAGAAAAGGCATTAAAAAAGGTGACCGCATCGCGATCTATATGGGCATGGTGCCAGAGTTAGCAATCGCAATGCTGGCATGTGCAAGAATCGGTGCTGTCCATTCGGTAATTTTTGGTGGATTTAGTCCAAAGTCGATAGTTGATCGAATTGAAGACTCATTATGCAAAGCAGTTATTACACAAGATGAAGGAATGCGTGGTGGGAGAACGATTGCTTTAAAAGAAAATGTGGATGAAGCCCTTTCCAATGGAGGAAAAAGTGTTGAATTCGTAATCGTATTCAACCGTACAAATGCCAAAATTAATATGCTAGACGGCAGAGATTTCTGGTGGCATGAATTCACGTCTACCGAAGAAAAAACTTGTACGCCGGAAGTAATGGCTGCCGAAGATCCGCTATTCATCCTATACACATCAGGTTCGACAGGAAAACCAAAAGGTGTATTGCATACCCAAGCCGGATATCTACTGTATACAATGCTTACTCATCGTTATGTTTTTGATTTGCGTGACGAAGATATCTACTGCTGTGCAGCAGATATCGGTTGGATCACAGGACATTCATATATCGTTTATGGTCCTTTAGGTAATGCGTCAACATCTGTCCTTTTTGAATCCATACCAACATATCCAGATCCAGGACGATACTGGGATATGGTCGACCGTCACAAAATTACGCTTTTCTATACTGCTCCGACCGCAATAAGAGCAATCGCTGCAGAAGGAGATGATTTCGTTAAGCGATCTAGCCGGTCAACTTTACGCGTATTAGGAACAGTGGGAGAACCTATAAACCCTGAAGCCTGGAGATGGTATTTCAATGTTGTTGGCGAAGGGAAATGTGCAATTGTAGATACATACTGGCAGACTGAAACAGGAGGCCACCTTATAACCGGATTGCCTGGCGCGATTCCAATGAAACCAGGTTCAGGTTCTTTGCCTTTCTTTGGAATCGAACCTTTACTGGTCGACGAGCAAGGTAAAGAGATTACAGAAAATAATGTATCTGGAAGATTATGCATGCGTTCTTCTTGGCCTGGCATGATGCGTACTGTTTATGGCGATCACCAACGTTTCATTGACACATACCTGTCAACGTATCCGGGCCTTTATTTCACGGGGGATGGCTGCTACAGAGACAAAGATGGCTACTACTGGATAACTGGCCGCGTCGACGATGTTCTAAATGTAGCAGGACACAGACTGGGTTCAGCTGAAATAGAAGGTGCACTTGTAGCTCACGAATCCTGTGCAGAAGCAGCAGTAGTCGGTTTCCCACACGACGTGAAGGGAACAGGCATCTATGCTTATGTTTCGCTTCAAGTAGGTACCACACCATCTGAAAATTTAGCTCAGGAACTACGTGCCTCAGTCCGTTCAGAAATCAGCCCAATTGCCACTCCAGATAAAATTCAATTCGTTAACGGCTTACCAAAAACACGTTCAGGGAAAATTATGCGTCGCATTTTACGTAAAATTGCTGAAGGAGAACCAGAAAATATTGGTGATGTCACAACCCTTGCAGACCCATCAGTGGTAGAAGACATTATAAAAAATGCCGAAAAAGCTCAGTAAACAACGTATTTATTTTACTGCTTAAAAAAAAGCTGGATTTCAACAACACCGTGATCTTGAATCGAGAGTACGCGAGCACTCGAAGGTTTTTCGATTTCGTAATCAGAAAACAAAATAGTAAAACTGCTAGTTACAACGATGATATCGTTAATCAGCTGACCCTCAATCGTAATTTCGATCTCTTTAGTTATATTATGTAATGTAAAATCACCCTTAACTACATCAGATATAGGCTCACCAGAAAAAAACACGTCTTTTAAATTAAGTGGGGTTGTAAGAGAGAAAGTCGTAGTTGGGTATGTTCCCCACTCGATGCCTTGTGTACGCAAAGCACCGTCTCGGAATGCATTATCGCTTTTTAGTTTGGAAAGATTTGCATCCAAGTTAACTGCAACTAGTATTCCATCTGAAATAGTGAGTGAACCACTCACTATTTCAGTTCGCCCAACGGCTGCAAAAGCACCTCTTCCAACCAACTCCTCATTGACTCGGTAACCGACAAAATTATCCCGATCACCATCAACTACCCAAGTTGACTTTTCAGAAATATCTTCGGATTTATTTTGTGAATCAGAATTCTTTCCCTTATCTGATCTTTGATCCACTTGCTCTACAGCCGCTTTTAAGGTGACAGCCGTAGGTTCACCACGAAAAACAAACAGGAACAAAACAAGTAAAACTACTACTAAAAGTAAGGCAAGAATTCCTGAGACAATCAAAATTTTTCGATTAAAAAAACCTATATTCATCGTCAATAACCATACCTGTGTTTTTTGTTATATGAATTTGCGCCAAGATGAACTAAATTACGTGTTAGACTTGCTAAAGAATTTCAGAAAGGCTACTTACATGGCTACAGAAGCAGCAATATCAAGAACAGAACTATTTGCCTCATTACGTGCACAGTGGTTGGCAACTGAGGAAGCCGCGAAAAAAGCGCAGGACAGCGATAACGTCAAAGTATACGACGATGGATATACTGCTGGTGATATTTTTCGGCATCTTACAGATACGGCACATAACACTGCTAGTGACATACGAGGAATGTTAAGTACAGGACGTTTTGAAGCATTAGATGGAGACATTGATGCCCGTCGTGCTTTTGGTATCGAACGATTTGCAGCATTAGACGGAAAAATGATTCCAATTGAGTTAGAAACCGCCCACGGTGTTATCTGGATGTATATACAGAGGTTTTCTGAGGAGGATCTCGCACAAACATTTGGCATAGGCGACTCAGAAATTACACTATCAGGATTTTTACAAATGCTGGCTGGACATGAAGCTTCACATGTTGCTGATGTTCAATCTGCACTCGGTTAGATCTAAGAGTTAGTTGGCTACAACCTCTGCTTCACCGATTTTAGAATCATCCTGTATAAGCCCAAGAACAGTTTCGGCTATAACTTCCGGCTCAAGTGGGGTAGTGGCTGCAATAGCGGGTTCTAGCCAAGCAGCTGGACGGACCCCATCACCAGTTTTAGCAATTATGGGAGTATTCACCATGCCTGGTAGAACCGCATTCACACGAATATTCTTCCATTCATTAAGTTGAGCACATGACTGCGTAAAATTAATTACTGCTGCTTTCGAAGCTGAGTAAATAGGATCAAAAGGCATTGGCGCTAAGCCAGCCACAGAAGCAGTATTGATAATCACTCCACCTCCGCGTCTTGCTAAAATTTCTACAGCCTCGCGAGTTCCCATGATTACACCTGCAGTGTTTGTATTCAGAACAAGATGAATCTTTTCAAGAGAAACTTCAGGCCAACCAGGAGTATCCCCTGTCATGATCCCTGCATTATTGCAAACAATATCCACATCACCAGCATCCACAAACATCGAACGAATGCCCTTAGGAGTAGAAACATCGGCGCCAATAAACATGGCATTACCCGCCTTCTCCTGAATCAAACGAACGGTTTCCAAGCCACCCACATGATCAACATCGGCAACAACAACTGAAGCACCCGCATTAGCAAGGGCAAGACTAATCGCACGACCAATTCCTGAACCTGCACCTGTCACTAGTGCAGACTTTCCCTGAATTTCCATAAAATCTCCTCCAACTAACTATGATTTTACAAGCTTAGATTACAAAACTGGTAAAGGATCAGAAATCCCCAATTCTAGAAGCAAATCATGAAACCATTCGATCACCTCTGGATGGTAGGGAATACCTTCACTTCTCCGCTTAATTTCTGTTTCATGAGCCTGTAAACCTGCATACAAAACTCGTTCATTCCCTGGGGCTGGAGGACATGTTCGAATAGTTTCCAAGTAAGAATCCATATCATTCTTAAAAACATCAAGCTCTGTAAAAGCATCTACCCGGTAAGCTAAGAAATGATGGGAAACTCCTTGTCTGGTAGCAAAACCAGGACCACTACCAGAGAGAACTCCTGAAAGAATATCGACCATCATTGCCAAGCTATAGCCCTTATGAGAACCAATTTCTCGAGTCCCACCAGTTGGAAGCATTACAAAATTATCTGGAACAGGCTGTTCCTCCATGATAGGAACTCCGTCTTCAGTTCCTATCCAACCTGGGAGGACATCAACTCCTAAACGACGTGCAAGCCGAATCTTATTCCCAGCAACACTACTCATTGAAGCATCAAATACAAACGGTGCCTCTTTATTTGAAGGAGCGGCAACTCCTAACGGATTTAGCCCAACCAAAGCTTTTGATGCAAATGTTGGAGCTACCTGTAGACCTCCCACAGTCATTGCTATCCCAATCATGTCATGCTCAACGGCACGATGTGCATGGAAAGTTGCTGCACCGAAATGGCGTCCATTTGTTGCAACAACCGAACCAATTCCACACTTCTGTGCTTTTTCTATCGCAAGATCCATGGCAATAGGACCGATAGTGAGACCTAAACCTCTATCACAATCAATCGTAGCGGTAGCTTCACTGTCCCTCACTATCTTCCAAGAAGGTGATGGGTTAATCCCTCCACTTTGAATACCATCTATGTAAAAGCGCAGCATGTTGCTCACACCATGAGAATCAATCCCACGAATATCTGCATACAACAAAGTGTTTGCACAACGTACAGCATCTTCTAATGGCGAACCCAACACCTTAAAAATTTGTGTGACCACAGTATGCATATCTTGATAATCAACATTTACTGCAATTTCTTCAGGCACCTTAAATCGTTCAAGCATTTCCCAACCTCCATACGACAAAGAACTACTTAACGAGTAGCATAGACCCCAGCAACCGCTAGTTCATCACTTGGATAAAAAATGGAACTCGAAGGATCGCGCAAATTTTCAAAAACACCTGAGGAACTGTGGCAATTACTTCGAGATCCTCTAACTCTTCAAAAAGCATTACCGTCGTTCACATTAATTCAAAGAAATGAAACTGAGGATCGTTGGGAAATAGGTTTCAAAATCGAATTCGGACAATTAGAGGGACGTTATCAAAACTCTTTGGTCGGAACATATCGAGGCGAAGCACGCGTACGTGATGAAAATTGGCCAAATAGCTTCTGGCTACATATCACTGGAGCAGGCGCCCCTGGAAGCGCGGCAGCCGATGGCCGAATCACTCTTAGTGAAGACGAACAAGGAACACTCCTTGAATATCGTGGGGATATTACTGTCCAAGGAGGATTTCTTGGTTTAGGGGGACGCATTATGGGCGTATCAATGCATATGTTAATGGCACAATTTTTAAAAGGTTTTGATAACGCTTTAAACATTGACGAAAACCAAAAGAACGACCTCAGGCAGGAAAACGTAGAGGATTAAAAGATAGGAATTACCTGAGGGAAAAATGCGACTTGAGTACAAATACATTGTTGCCTTGGTAAGCGTATTTGGCATTTTTATGAATTTGATTGATTTGACAATCGTTAATGTTGCTATGCCTGTTTTGGCAAACGACTTACAAGCCAGCCCCAACCAAGTCCAGTGGGTGCTGACAGGTTATCTAGTCGCTCTTGCTGTCTGCATACCTATTAGCGGGTGGGCAGGTGACAAATTTGGAATGAAGCGTCTATTCGTAATATCCCTAATTCTCTTTACGCTTGGTTCAACACTTTGCGCTTTTGCATGGAATGTGGAGTCTCTTATCTTTTTTAGACTAGTACAAGGTGCTGCGGGTGGGTTGCTTACCCCTGTGGGAACCGCACTTGTATTTCGGGCATTCCCAAATAATGAACGATCTAAAGCATCTGCCTTAATTGTAATACCAACGACAATTGCTCCTGCTAGCGGACCCTTATTAGGTGGGGTAATTCTTAATCACCTTTCTTGGGAATGGATTTTTCTTGTAAATATCCCTGTTGGGATTGCAGGAATACTTGCAGCTGCATTACTTTTGCGTGAATGGAAAGATGATAACCCTGGCCAATTAGACGTACCTGGATTTATCTTGGCTTCAGGTGGACTTGGAACACTTCTATACGGAGTTTCACGTATAGGAAGTGCAGGTCTAAATGATCTCCAAGGATGGATTTGGGGCGTCATAGGTATCACATTTCTTGGGTTTTTTATCCTTTTTGAAACAAAAACTAAGGATCCCTTGATAGACGTTAGGCTATTCCAAGATCGGATGTTTGCAAGGGGAAATGCTGCTCAATTTGCCGGATTCCTAGGCTTCTCAGGAGGACTTTTTCTACTACCTTTCTTTCTCCAAAGCGTCCGGGGGATGACGCCTCTGGAAGCAGGTCTAATGACTTTCCCACAGGCAATTGGAGTAGCAACGATGGCACCTATTATCGCCCGCATCTATCCAAGAATAGGCCCACGTAGGCTTATTATGGCTGGCCTTACATTGGCCTCAATAACCACACTTCCTTTTGTCTTTATGGACATAGATACCAACCTTTGGTTTTTACGAGGAATGATGTATATCAGAGGTCTAGGATTTGGTTTATTGCTAGTACCCGTGCAGGCAGCTGTTTTTGCGACTATTAGCATTAGTGCTACGGGACGTGCAAGTGCTGTCTTTAACGCAACGCGTCAAGTCGCTATGAGTTTTGGGACGGCTATTGCAGCAGCAGTCTTAACAAGTCGACTCAGCACATATAGTGCCGAACGTCTAGACCCCTCTCACGCAACAGCTGCAACAAATGCCTTCAATGAAGCCTTTTTGGCTTCACTAATTTTAATCGCTTTTGGTGTCCTAGTTGCTTCCTTTATACGAGACAAAGATGCCGCTACAACTATGCAAAGAACATAAAACGCACTAGAACCAAAATTATTCCCGATCTAAGAAACGCTCTAACAACTCATTAAAGTGTCTGATCTTTGTTTCTCCATAATTTCCAAGAACAATAGATTCCTTGCTGGTAGTGTGCAGGCCTAACTGTACCCTCGGGAGGTTATATGTATCTTGATTGAAAACACGTCCTAACATTCCTAGCTCAGGCGCATCCGTCCAGTCATCATCAGGACCAAGGTGATGAATTGGTGCTGCCGGTGGCTTCTCCCCTTCGGGATAAGGAGAAAGATACATACATTCCATTATCGATTCGTCAGGGTTATTCCCATTTGGACGGAATCTGTACACAATCCTGTTAAAACCACCCCATGGATGAAAATTAGGGAACAGTGTGAAATAAAATGAATCATTAAATTCAGCATCACTCATACCATCTACTTCATTCCCAATAACAGGACGCAATGCTTCACGCTGACCAGCTGCAGTAACAGACCGCGCCGTACCTCCATCCGGAACCACAAGTTTAGATGGCTCCTCGAACTGAACATCCATCGCCGCGTCCAGCATCTCTTGTTCAGAAGGGTCATACGCTAAATGAGGGCTCGGAGTTCCATTTGGTGTGATCGCTCTTGCAAAGTTACCGTAAACATCATACTGCGAATTAGCATCTCCAATTCCAGCCAAAATCTGTGGGTGGGTTGCAACTACATGATAAGCCTCCATAAAAGCTTCCTGTGCAACCTTCCAATTACATCGCAAAATCTTAGAAACATGCGCTTCCTTATACCTCCGTTCAAGAGGCCACGAACTGAAATGTTCACTAAGCGTACCTGCAAAACTATCGAAGGATTCTGCATTCGAATCAGGATTTATAAAGATAAAACCACCCCATCGACCAACCTGGACTTCAGGCAATGATTCTTCTTCAGGATCAACGTGTGGGAAATCCCACTGACATGGAATTTCTTTAATTGTCCCGTCTAAATTCCACGCCCAACCATGAAATGGACACCTAAGCTCGGTAGCCCTTTTACCATGGGTTTCACGCAACAATCTACCACGGTGCAAACATGCATTTACATATGCTTTAAAAGTATCTTCTTTTGCACGAACGATTAGAAAGGATAAACCTGCAATTTCATAGGTAAAATAATCACCCACATCTGGTATATCATCTTCGTGACATGCCATTTGCCAGACTTTTTTCCACAACTTTTCCACTTCCAAATTATGAAATTCTTGGGATATATAACGCTCAATCGGAATAGTAGTTGCGCCTGGATCGATAGGACTTACCCTGCGTAAGACTTCAGGGACTGGATGCGTATCAGTATCCAATAAATCCTGATAAGAGATTCCTGCTGAACGATCGGTTCCTGTAATTGTTTCTGTCATAGTTTCTCGCTCCTAAATTTTTTCAGAAAATTAATTATCTAATTTGGTGTCTCTAAATCTGCTAGATAAAAAAACATCTTCATCTAACTGACGGCCCCCAAGCCATTTACACATATGAGGATCTGCTTGTCCAAGTTCACCCTGAACCCAATAACCATCCTCCGTAAAGATACCAGTTTTCCCATCTCGACTAGTTACGTGCACAAGCCCATTATTCTCGGGCACTTCGTAAACAGCTCCACTAAGTGGATGAAGTTTCTTAAGCATTTATAACCCCTTTTCATTAAGGATTCTTCTCTGGAAATAGTAACAGAATAAAACTTGAGTTTGGATAATTAAGCTAGAGATAAAGATGTTTTTGTATCATCGACCATTATTCAGGTAGGCTAATCACGATTCAGAAAATTTGTTAATAAGTGAAATCAAGCATCTCTCCTTGTTTTCATTAAACAGCAAAACAAAAGGAAATCTTATGGACCCTATAACACCTACCCAACAAGCAATGGATCTCGGAACAGAAACTGCATTTGCCGTACTTGCAAGAGCCGAAAAACTTGCCGCACAAGGAAAAGACATTATCAATTTAGGGATAGGGCAACCAGACTTTAAAACACCTACACATATAGTCAAAAAAGCACAACAAGCACTCACTGATGGCGCGCATGGTTACACCCCAGCATCAGGAATTCCTGCTTTACGTGAGGCAGTTACTAACGATTTAGAAAGAAGATATTCAGTAAACGTTGACCCTTCCTTAGTACTTATCACACCCGGCGCTAAGCCAATTATGTTCTTTGCGATCATGCTTATGGGAGAACCAGGAACAGAAATCCTTTACCCAAATCCCGGGTTTCCTATTTATGAATCAATGATTCGGTACACTGGAGCAAAAGCGGTACCTATCGAGTTAAAGGAAGATGTAGGCTTTTCTTTTGACCCAACCAAGCTCCTAGACCAAGTAAATGAACGAACACGGTTAATAATTTTAAATAGTCCTGCAAATCCAACTGGTGGTGTTATTCCAAAAGAAAATTTCGACACTCTTATTGATGGGTTAAAAAAATACCCAAAGGCTGCAATTCTTTCTGATGAAATTTATAGCCGTATTCTCTACGACGGTAAAAAGCACTTCAGCCTTTTAAATTATCCTGAGATCAGGGATCGACTCATAGTAATTGATGGGTGGAGCAAGACTTATGCGATGACTGGTTGGCGTTTGGGATACGGTATATGGCCAAAGGCTCTATTTGAATATGCAGAACGCCTAGCCGTAAATTCTTACTCCTGCCCAAATGCAGCAGCGCAATATGCTGGAATTGCAGCACTCGAAGGTCCTCAGGAGGCAGTATCACAAATGGTGGAGGAATTTAATAAAAGACGTGACGCGATCACGGAGTCACTCAATTCTATGCCAGGTATCAGTTGCGTAAAGCCAGCTGGAGCCTTCTACGCATTTCCAAATATTAAGAACACCGGATACTCTTCACAAATTTTGCAGGAACGCTTACTAGAAGAAAAAGGTGTTGCGGTAGTTTCAGGAACAGCATTCGGAGATCTTGGCGAAGGTTATTTAAGAATCTCCTATGCAAACTCTCTCGAAAACATCCATATCGCTATGGATAGAATGCGAACTCTCTTAGAGGAAAAATAGTTTTTTGTGTGGAGCTGGGGGGATTCGAACCCCCTACCTTTTGACTGCCAGTCAAACGCTCTCCCAATTGAGCTACAGCCCCCTGCGAAGGGATACTAACAGTGCAACAGAGTGCAGGAAAGCTGTTAGGGCTTCCTCTTCTTCTCAACTACTGTAGAATAGTGTTCGGTGGGGTACGAGCGCTGACTCGCGCTACCCTGCGCGAGGTCTTATGCGAGCAGAAACAGATGATGTTGCCTTTCGATTATTAATAGCTTTGGCAAATGTTTGGGATGGGGTACAGCGAGCTTCTATAGATACCGCTCAGCATGGTTTACATCTAACAACAAATTATTTAGGCGGGTATGTACGCATATCTGCCGGCCCATCACCCACACCTAAGTTAATCGTAGAATGGAATGAATCGAATCGGCACCTAAGAGTAATTCGGTGTCATAGTTGGCCAGGATTTGAGTCAACTATTTCCCAAACAATCTCATTCGTTCGCGAAGAAGCAAAGAAGAAAAGTATTCTCGAGAGCATAGATTGGGCATTCGTAGATGCCGTAAATGAAGCAGCTCCATCCAGACGAACAGTAATCGCAGGCGCTATGGATGAACAAAATCAGAAAATTAGAAGTACAGGAAAAAAAGTGCCAACACGTTCAAAATAGTGGCCTTATAAACCTAAACACCATCAAAAGGGTATTTCTGATCTATCTGTATATTCCTCAGCTGGACGCTTTGTAATTTTTTTGCGTCTGGGAAAGTACTCTTCTAATCTTTCGAAGAACTTGCCAACTGAACGTTCCGTAACATTTCGAACCAACGAACTAGAATTACCCATAGAACGGTAACGCTTTCTTCGAGCACCTAAACGATCGGATGTTCGTTGATCTGTTAACTCAACAAGATGTCTAACTAAGACACGACGCAAAAAATAAGCAGCTTCTTGATGATCTGTATGCGCACCCTCATCAGGCTCCTGAACAATCTCATCAGCGATATCAAGGTCATAACAATCAGAAGCAGTAATGCGAAGGCTCTCAGCCACTTCGTCGGCTTGTGAAATATCTCGGTATAAAATCTTTGCGGCATCTTCAGGAGCAATTACTCCATAAATGGAGTGCTGAAGCATAAGTACACGATCAGCTACCCCCATAGAAACAGCCGATTCTGCATTTGCTTCACCTGTAACTACTGCAAGCGTCGGAACTTTTAAAGCCAACATTGTTTCAGTACAACGAGTTAAAGCAGCAGCTATCCCATCTTCCTCAGCAGCTAATGATGGATCTGCCCCCTTTGTATCTAGAAAGGTAATCAATGGCAAGTTAAATTTTTGGGCAAGCACCATCGCACGACGTGCTTTTCGAAATCCACCAGCACTAATATAGCCAGATTTTGGAACTTCTTCTGAAGGCCGCACTTGACCGACAATAACTACTGCTTCACCTCCTAGTAGACCAAAACCTGCCGTTATTGCTGAATCATCTGAACCACTCCTGTCTCCATGAATTTCGACATACACAGTTGCCATTCTTTGAATCAGTTCATATGTTGATGGACGATTACTATGCCGCGAAAGCTGCACTGTCCTCCATGCCTCTAAAGACGAAAAATCACGAGGAGCAGTGTCCAATCTCTCCTTCATACGTAATTCATATGAACTAGTTAACAGATCTAAAATTTGACCGAGAAATGGTTGTAACTCTTGACGTGGAACTATTGCATCAATTAAACCATTTCGTAAATGCGATTCAGCAGTATGTGCCCCCTCCGGTACTACTTCACGTTCACTGATGGAACGTAAAGCAGAAAAGCCAATTAGTGCATTTGGCTCAGCAATAATGTAGTCCGCAAGATTCACAAATCCAGCGTAGGATGAACCAGTTGTTGGATCTGCTAACACCGCAATATGAGGCACACGACGCCTAGTCAGTTTTTGTCGAGCAACTATAACTCGAGGAATTTGCATCAAAGCCAGAAGGCCTTCCCTCATGCGAGTTCCAGATGTTGACAGGACAGTGATTAGAGGCGTTTGGCGGTCTGCTGCACGTTCAAAAGCCCGTGCAAGTCTTTCACCACTAACGATTCCTGTGGAACCACCTAAAAAGGAAAAGTCTAACGCTGCAAAAACAACTTCATTTCCGAAAAAAGTCCCATGCCCAGTAAAGGCAGCTTCTGAAAGTCCAGTCTTCCTTTGCGCATCAAGCACATTTTGACGATAATTACGTGGACCTCCAAATGAAATTGGATCTAATCCAGAGACCGCATAGTCATCTTCCTGAAAAGAATCTTTATCCAAAAGAAATTTTGCCCACTGAACACCTGAAAGGTGGAAATGGTGACCACACACATGGCAAACCCTAAAATTAGTAAATAAACGCGAACTATCAAGATTCGCGGAGCATGCAAAACAAGTACCGTTCGGATCCTCTTTACTTAATCGATAATCTTCTTTACTCACGATCTCACTCTACACCTGAAAAATACTTATGTTAGTTTCATTCTTCTAATGCAACCGGGTTTGTTAGAACCTCACGCGATTCCCCATCAATTTCAGGACCAACAACACCCTCTACTTCAAGTTGCTTAATAATACGACGTGCCTTTACCGCACCAATACTTAAACGACGCTGCAACAAAGACGGCGAAACTCTGCTACGACTACTAGCTAAAATACGAGCATCACTAAGATGAGGATCATTGCTATCAATTTCCAAATCATCATTACCACCATTCTGATCAACCAGTGCTTTTTCCAAAAGTTCATCAGCCATCTCCGGGCGCAACGCAGCAAAATCATCTCGCGCCCAATGAGATACGATACCTTCCACCTCTGCTTCTGAAACGAAAGCTCCCTGTATACGGCTAGGCTTTCCGGCATCAGTAGGCAAATAAAGCATATCTCCTTGTCCTAACAATTTTTCAGCACCACCCATATCAAGAATAGTTCGCGAGTCAGTAATCGAAGTAACTGCAAAAGCAATACGAGTTGGGAAGTTAGCTTTTATCAAACCAGTTACAACATCTACTGATGGTCTTTGTGTAGCAACAATTAGATGTATGCCTGTCGCACGTGCAAGTTGAGCAAGTCTACAAAGCAACTTTTCGACCTCGAAAGGCGCAACCATCATAAGATCGGCTAATTCATCGATTATCACGACCCACTCTGGAAGCCGTTTGGCAACCCTAGGATTACTGTTATAAGAAGAAATATTACGAACACCATACTCTGCAAAACGTTTATATCGAGACTCCATCTCGCTTACAATTGCTTGTAACGTTCCAACAACTTTTTCAAGATCAACAACTACTTCACTAAATGCGAGATGCGGAAGCCTTCCATAATTCGTTAACTCAACACGTTTCGGGTCAACAAGAACAAAACGTACTTCATCAGGTGTAGCAGATGCAAGAATGCTGGAAATAATTGTATTGATGCAAACACTTTTACCACTTCCAGTTGCACCTGCAATCAAAAGATGGGGCATTTTGGCAAGATCTGCAACGACGGGCTTACCGGAAACACCTTCACCTAATGCAATAGCGAGCTTAGATTTTTGTGACATATTTCTAAATTCTTTTGACTGCATAATTTTGCGTAACGTAACAACTGAAGACGTACTATTTGGAACTTCAATGCCTACGATTGGACGACCAGGAACAGGGGCCTCTATACGCAAACTAGGTGCAGCCAATGCAAGAGCCAAATCACTCTGCAACGCAGTAATTCGATTAACACGTACGCGTGTTCGGGAAACTTCCACTTCTTCACTAAGTGCTTTTCCCTCAGAATCAGTAAGTACTTTCCCATTATCATCACGTAAAACGGTAGATTTCGTTTTTACCGCCCAACCTGGTTCAACACCAAATTGAGTTACTGTCGGGCCTTCGTTAATTTCTACAACAGATGCATCAACACCAAACGAGGCCAGCGTATCCACAATTAACTGCGCACGTGCATCATTATTGCCAGCATCTTCTGTCTTGAGGATAGGTTCTTCAAACAATTCAAATGGAGGCAATTCCCACCCACCTCGGGAGGAAATTCTTTCAATTTCGTCACTATCTTCTATTTCAGGATCTAAATCATCAAAGGGTAAAGGAATAGAAGCTGGCAAAGAAATTTCCACCTCATCAACCGGAACCTCTTCGTGAATCGCCTTTGAACTTGGTAGCACTACCCCGGTATCACCAGCAGGCCGAAAAACAACTTGGCGATTAATTACAGCTATATTGTGTGCTAATCGTTCACCGCCAATTACTGGTTCTGACGATGGACGCTGATAAAAATATTTCAACTGATGAAACACACTTCGACTGGAACTTTTCACAATCCTGAGAGAAAAATAACCTATGGACTGGATAAATCGCTCATTCCAAATCCATTGCGCAAATTGAGGCACCTTCACTAGCAAAAAACGCTTCGTTAAATCTGGCGCAAAAGAAACTATTGCTAACAACAACCAAACTAACCAAATACAAATTGCTATGTAACCATCAATAAAAGCTTGACCTACATGTCCTCCCAGAGAAGTCTCTTGAACACGAACATTCCCGATATTCCAATCAATAACAAGAAAACCTAAGATACCCCATAGAAATAGGCTAGCTGCGGAGAAACCCACAACAAACCTTAAATACTTTTGAATAGGAACAGCACCACCCCACCTCCTATGTGCAAAGAAAAGCACGGATAAGCCTATAGGCAATACAAAACCTACACCTAACAAACTGAAAAGTTGCTCAAATAAATAAGTTAGGAACCTATCTAAACCCCAAATTAGGTGAGTAACCATACCTGCAGCGACAAGAAGTCCGAAACAAAGCAATAAGGTGGTCGGACGACTAGCTATTGTCTTAAACTTTTTAAACCGCGCAAACAAATTTAGTGTGGTTGGACCACTTGCTCTTGTACGGGCACGCGTCGCCATGGATTCACTCCCAGTGACCCAAAACCCCGCGTGTAGGTCTATCTCAACGTCTCTCGATTAGACATCGATGATTAGCGGCATCACTGTAGGCCGCCGCCTCGTCTCATCGTACAGGAACTTCGCGGTTGAGTCTTGTATCTGTCTACTTAATTTCTTGTAATCCTTCTTCGCGGAGATCTCACTAAGAAGAGCTTCAGTAATTTCCGCCACCCGATCATGAAGTACATCATGCTCATTTAAATCAATGAACCCATGACTCACAACCTCAACTTGTCCCACCAGGTCACCTGTTTCTTCATCAATTGTAACTATTACAACAAGCACACCGTCTGTTGATAAATCTGCGCGTTCACGCAAAACCGTTTCATCAAAATCGCCTACCCCTTTGCCATCAATATAAACATACCTGGCATCTACATTTCCATCTAAATAAGCGTCCTCAGAATCAATTGAGAGTACATCCCCATCAGTCAGTACAAAGGCATTTCCTTCCGGCAAACCAACGGACTCAGCAAGCCGAGCATGCGTAACCAACATCCTGTACTCCCCATGAATTGGTACAAAGTAATCAGGTTTCAAAAGACTCTGCACCAACTTGAGCTCCTCTTGCCCAGCATGACCTCGCACATGAACATCTGAAACGCGATTGTACAGAACCATTGCACCACGCCGGAACAAATTATCAACATTGTTGTATACAGACTTTTCATTACCTGGAATCGCATTGGCAGAAAGAATTATCGTATCACCCTCCATAATGTTTAAATGCTTATGCTCACCATTAGCCATCCTTGTGAGTGCACTGGTGGGCTCACCTTGACTTCCAGTAGTCAAAACAGTGAGCTTATCTGGCTCCAACTTTCGCATTTCCTCTACTCCCACGATCGTGTTTGCAGGAACCTCTAAATAGCCTAACTCTCTAGCCATAGCCACATTGTTAATCATTGAGCGGCCAGTTATGAAAACTTTACGATTATCAAGTACAGCAGCGTCTATTACCTGCTGTATACGAGCAATAAGTGAAGCAAAAGTGGCGACAATAACACGACCCTCAGCTGCCGCTGTAAGGTGCCTTAAAGAATCTCCCACCTTTTGCTCACTGGGAGTAAAACCTTCTATTTCGGCATAAGTAGAATCTGCAAGTAAGAGTAGACACCCTTCAGCTCCAATTTGACCAAGTCGAGTGAGGTCAGTGAATTGATTCATCACTGGTGTGTAATCCAATTTGAAATCACCTGTATGAACAATGTTACCGAGCGGCGTACGTATGATAAGACCACAAGCATCGGGAATACTATGAGCAACTGAGAAAAACTCGACCTCGAATGCACCAGATTCAATATTATCCCCGGGCTCCACAACATTTAAATTATTTGTATCAATTTTATGTTCACGACACTTCACGCGAACAAGACCATCAGTAAGCTTTGTTGAAAAAACCGGAACATTAATTTGTTTGAGTAAGTACGGAAGAGCACCTATATGATCTTCGTGACCATGAGTTAGAAAGATGCCACGAATTTTCTCTTTGTTCTGAAGCAAATAACTGAAATCAGGAAGTACCAAATCAACACCAAGCATGTCCTCTTCGGGAAACATAATGCCAACATCAACCACAATAATGTCTTCATTAAACTCAAAAACCATCATGTTACGCCCAATGTTTCCCAAACCACCTAAAGGAATAACTCGAAGCAACTCTTTTTCCATTTTAATCCTCAAATAAATCCAGTTGGCGAGATTTCAAAACAGGATTAGTCTTAGCATTCTCCAAAACTTCCTCTCCTTGCCGTAAAGAACGAACACGATCAATAAAACCAGGTAACTTTGCAAAGTCATCGAGAATTGTCGCTTTAAGATTGCCACGATGTAAAGCAGCTGCAGGGTGATACATTGGCACAATCAAGCGTCCTTCAACTGTTTTTGGCTGACCATGGATACGTGATATCGTTGCATCGGGAAAAAAACGACGCATCGAATGACGACCAAGTGTAACAATAACAAAGGGATCAATAAGCTTGATTTGTCTACTAACAAAATCACTACACGAATTTATTTCAACTGGTAACGGATCACGATTATCGGGAGGTCTACATTTCAACACATTACAAATATAAACTTCAGAACGCTTAAGGCGAGCTGCCACAATTAATTCCTCTAAAAAAGAACCGGCTCGGCCAACAAAAGGCCTCCCTTCACGATCTTCATTCAGGCCGGGGGCTTCACCAATAAACATTACTTGAGCGTCTTGGGGACCTTCACCAGGGACTGCATTTTTACGTGTTTTATGCAAAAGACACGCTTCGCAGCTACGAATTTCTTGGTAAAGTTCAACAAAATCAGTAGTTAAAGAAATTGGATCTTTCATTTCTTAAAGTCCTTAATTACCGCAACTAAACCACTGGTTATGGCTAAACGGTGTAGACCAACAATTAAAATTACAGATCCAAAGATACGCTGCAATACTTCTGGGGAAAGGAAACTAGCCAACAATGCGCCTGCTATACCTGCTGGTGCTGCTCCAACAGCAATCCACTTCCCAGATTTTATATCTGAATTGCCAGCACGACGATAAACGAAAGCAGCAACCGCAGAGGTCGCGAGCACTGCTCCTAAAGAAGTACCTTGAGCTATATGTTGATCCGTACCCAAAACTATAACAAGTGCCGGGACAAAAATTGCTCCGCCACCAATGCCTAATACACCTGCAGCAAATCCTCCGACAAACCCAATTGCAATTCCGGCCACAATTTCGATAGTTCCTGAAGATTCAATAAGAGGTGGGAGGCTGGTCCAAATCAAAAAACGTAAAGCAAGTAAAAGCAAGAACAGGCCAAAAATAAGACGTAAAGCATCCTCAGGGAACCGCTGAACTACACGTGCACCCAAATAAGCACCAATCAAAGAACCGCATAACAACAAACCCACGAAATCCCAAGCTACGTAACCAGTAAAGGCATATGTAATAAGACCAGTACCTGCGGCGAAAATTACAACTACTAAAGAAGTTCCCTGCGCTGTGTGTTGATTCATTTTCAAGACACCAGTGAGTAATGGAACCAAAACAACGCCACCACCAACGCCCATCAATCCTGCAAAACCACCGCCAAAAAAGCCGGTAAGAAATGTTGTTCTTCTAGTACTAAAATTTTTCATTGCTACTTCAGGATGTACTATCGCCATCCAGCTGAGGATCATTATTAGCGATTACTGAACCTGCTCGTGGTTGATAGAAAATTTTTGCAAATAGAACACCCAAGAAATAAAGCGCAAGTAAAGGGAGCGCAACCACAGCTTGTGTCTGAGGGTCTGGAGTTGGTGTTGCTATTGCTGCAATTATGAAAACAATAACAATTGCATATCTCCAGAATCGCAAAAGTTGTCCTGCTGTAACTAAACCAACCCGTGCAGCCAAAGCAAGGATCATCGGCAATTGGAATGAAAAACCAATCCACAAAATAAGGCGAGTCACAAAACTTATGTACTCCTTAATGCCTATGACATTGTCAACCGTGTCTGAGGCTACACCAAGCAAAAAGCCAAGTGCTCTTTCAATCACTATAAAATAAGCAAAAAGCATCCCGGCAATTACAAACGTTAAACATCCAAAAACCCCAAATATTAAAATTCGACGCTCGCTACCTGTTAAACCTGGAATGATAAACGCTAATAATTCATATATGACAATCGGTGCAGCAAGTAATAATCCCCCATATAGAGCTATTTGAAAAATTGCAGTTATGCGATCAGTAGGAGAAAAGGAGGCGAGTCGAAAATTATTTTCACTTGTATTTCCAAGAAGATCTAAAGCCTCCTGAACAGTCACAACTTCATTGGTATCTAAAAACGAAGGTCCTACCCATCCACGTGATGCTTCACGCGCAAAAACGCCTATAAGATCTTCTCTCTGCCACTTATCAAGTCCAAGATTTTCAAAATAAATGGAACCATCCTCAGCAGTTCCTAAAATCGGCTTTTCACCCAGGAACTCGGTTTGTGGGAATATATATGTCCCCACTAGATTTTCAATCCCATCAGTCTCTATGTCTGCCATTTCTAAAGTAACTAGGAGTTCTTTATCTAACTGTTTCCCAATAATTTCTTGTGCTCGCTCCATAGAAAAATCAATACGGGATCGTGCAGGTTCTAAAAGAATATCGAATGTGTTCGGAAGCGATGGATGAGGATCCCAAGTGAAATAGAGAACAGCAACAACACCTAATAAAACTGCTAAGGCTGCAACAAGAACACGATTTCGGAGTTCAATAAGATGTTCAAAAATTGACATCTCACCAGGAGGAGGCTTTACTACCTCTCCTTGATTTTGTTCCCCTAAGGGAGATGAAGAATCAGTAGTCATTTCTAAGCATCGCTATCGCAAATAACTGTCAAAAAATTCGAGGCGGTGCAGGTTTTTGAGATACTGTAGCTTCAGTATCAACAACTTTTGACTTCGAAGATGATGCATTATCGGATTGAGAATGGAAAACCGGGTTCACGGGAGTGGGAATTACTGAAGATGAACTTTCGCCTCCGTTCACTGTCATATCATCTGTTATCGGTTCAGTTGCCTCACGGAAATCTGTCTGTACCTCCTCAACATTCTCGGAAACTTCTGCTCGAACCTCACGCATTTCTGCATTTATTTCACGAGCATCTTCTTTTATCGTACGAATCTCTTCATCCAAATACTGATATTCTTCACCAAATTCATCACGAACAGCCCGTGCATACCGCTGAAGAGTCTTAACTGCCCGTCCAATATGCCAAGCCATTTCAGGCAATCTCTTGGGACCTACTACGACTACTAACAAAATTAAAATAGCAAAAACTTCGGGCAAGCCAATACCGAAGACGCTAAAATCCATACTAAAACCTACGCTTTAAAGCATAAACTGGCGCAGGAAAAATTACCGGTTCAATCCGTATCTTCGATACCATGATCTTGTAAATAATCTATCGCGTCCTGCACTGTTACAATTTTTTCAGCATCTTCATCGCTAATCTCGATTTCTGTATCTCCAGAAAACTCCTCTTCCAAGGACATAATTAATTCAACTAAATCCAAAGAATCAGCATTCAAATCATCAACGAAAGAGGCACTCGGAGAAACTTCGCTCTCATCAACCCCAAGCTGTTCAACTACAATGGCACAAACCCGTTCAAAAGTGGATGGCACTAGAAATACTCCTCAATGTAACTATTATCATATTTTATTTTACTTTATTTCTTTGTTCAGATATCTCCGCACCAATAGTTCGAAGTACACCATTCACAAAGCTTGGTGAAGAGTCGCTACCGTAAGATCTCGCAAGCTCGACCGCTTCGTTAACAACAGCCCCAACCGGCGCTGAATTATCCGCGAGTAACTCCCAGATGGCAAGCCTGAGCACAGATCGATCAATTGCAGCGATAGATTCGACGGGATGTTTAGGGGCCGCCTTCTGAATACGAGCATCAGAATCGATACGAGAATTCCAAACCCCTCTTAAAAGACCTTTAGCAAAACCGGAAGTGCCTGGATTGGTTAACTCCACGTCTGAATCGGCAGCTTCACAGAGCCTCCTCTCACAAACAGCTTCAAGATCATGCTCTGAATTCTCCAGCTCATATAAAGTTTCCAGTACAAAACAGCGAGCACGACGGAGGACGTGGTCTTCTTTCATGCCATCACCATACCACCATCTAGATGAATACATTGCCCGGTTATATACGAACCACCCGGTCCTACCAAAAAACGCACGAGTGGTGCTACTTCTTCAGGCTGCGCAAATCTACCCAAAGGCACTTGTGACATCACAGTCTCCCTTTGCTTATCAGTCAAAGAGGCTGTGATATCAGTTTCAATAAAACCTGGGGCTATTGCATTAACTGTCACATTTCGTGGCGCAACTTCACGGGCCAACGCACGAGTAAACCCTATTAAGCCTGCTTTCGCGGCAGCATAGTTTACCTGACCTGGATTTCCAGTAACCCCAACCACACTAGCCATATTTAGAATTCGTCCCGCCTTGGACTTTAAAACTGGACGCAAAGCAGCCTTGGTTACAAGATAAGCGCCCCGCAAATTTGTCTGATGAACAGCGTCCCAATCTTCTTCACTCATGCGTAGTAACAAGGTATCCCTCGTAATACCAGCGTTATTAATCAGAATATCAAGTCCATCAAAATGTTCCAGAGTAGTTTTTATAAGATTCTGGGCACCCTCACTATCAGCAACATCACCTCCAACAGCAATTGCTCGAGCGCCCAAAGAAATTAATTCTTGAACAGTTGCCTCTGCTGCTTTTTCATTACGGTTATAATTTACGACAACATTTGCCTTTGCTAGCCCCAACTCGAGACAAACAGATCGGCCGATACCTCTAGAGCCTCCTGTTACAAGTGCTGTTAATCCATTCAGTTCAGTCATGTCTTATTGTCTACCCAAAAAATGTTGGAGGTCTAGTCCAAATCTAAATGCACTGATTGCGTATCATTAACGGCAACACAAGAAGCCGACCTTACCATCTTCTTAATAAGACCAGTTAAAACACGACCCGGCCCAAATTCTATAAAGGTCTTTACCCCATGAGTGTCCATATAGTTGACAGACTCACTCCACTGTACAGGTTTGAAAACTTGATCAAGAAGTTCATTACGGATCTCATCTGCCTCACGGATGGGTTCCGCATTACAGTTGGCAATAATCGGCGCTTTTGGAGGTGTTATTGAAACAGTTGCAATTGGTTCAGTAAGACCTTCCGATGCAGGCTTCATAAGTGAAGTATGAAATGCACCGCCAACGTTTAAAGGAATCACTTTGCGTGCACCTCTCGCTTGAGCATAATCTAAAGCTCGGATCACCGATTGCTTTAAACCACCAATAACGATCTGGCCTGGAGCATTAATATTACAAATTTCTGCACCAGCTTCACGGCACACATCTTCAACATCATTAATATCGAGACCAAGAATAGCTGCCATCGTACCAGGTTTACTTTCACCTGCTTCCTGCATTAATTCACCTCGTAAACGCACAAGTTTAATTCCGTCAACAAAGGAGAGCGCACCCGAAGCTATAAGAGCAGTATATTCACCTAAGGAATGGCCAGCAAAAAATGCAGGAGGCCTCAATAGTTTTGGTTGGATTTCTGAAGCTACAGCGAATAAGGCTAAACTGGTTAATGCTATTGCTGGCTGAGTATTTTTGGTCTCCTGTAAATCAGATTCCGGTCCTTCAAAACAAAGCTTTGACAGATGAAACCCGAGAATTTGATCAGCTTCGTCATATAAGCGACGAGCAATTGGGAATTCAGAATAAAGATCAGCCCCCATTCCTACGAACTGAGCACCTTGGCCAGGAAACACGTAGGCATGACCTTTCCGTTGCTGACCAGCGAAGAGAAACAAGTCACCTGCAGAATCAGGGCCCACGCCTAAGACCGAATCTCCGGGTCGGGCAGGTCTATAGCGGTTCGCCCTCGGTAAACTCCGCAAATCGGGCACACTCGGTGCGCCAATTTCGGGCTTCTGCACTCTTGGCAAGTCACAACGTGAGGCATTTTCATACGTAAATGTTGACGGCGTTTTCGTTGTCTTGTTTTCGGATATTTTCTCTTTGGAAGTGGTGGCATTAGTAAGCTCCGTATTATTACCTTTAGCGGCTAACATTTTCGTCTTATTCCTGCTTAAGAGCCGAAAGGGCAGACCATCTTGGATCAGTATACATCAACGTACATCCACAATCTTCGACACCCATCAATGCCCCACAAAGAGGGCACAGGCCCTGACAATTCTCCTCACATAACGGTTGCATTGGCGCAGTTACCTCACCATACTGCCGTACTGCTTCTGTAATGTCGATTAAGTAATTATGTTCAAAAGTGAATTTCCCATCAACACGCAAATCATCCAACCCATCATTTTCCCCTTCATTGGCAAGATAAAACACCTCATCAAATACAAGAGGAAAGCTTATATTCGCTTCTTTAAGACATCTACTACACTCAATCTCATAAGTAAGCAGAATATTAGCTCGTAAAAGAATACCCGTATTAACCCTCATAAATTCTAGGTGCCCAACCTCAATAGAACCATTAGACTCTATTTCTTCACGCAAAGAATCTCCATTGGACGCTCTTTGCAAAGAAATTAGGTCATAAACAAGTTTTGGGATTTCCATAGACGAGCCTTTCTGATTATAGGCCGTGTTTTAATCAGAAGCAGCATTTACGATGTACTAATAGGAGCGTACGGTTCATATTACATGTCAAAAATAAACAAACTGATGAAATTGCAGCATTACGATAATGCACTCGCAAATATTGGCAATGAAATTAAAACATTAGAAAAAAAACTTTCGCAAAACGAAGGATTGGAAGCTATTCAGAAACAACTAGCCGAAATCTCTGAAGAAAAAGCCTCTCACGTAAAAAAAATGCAAGCGGTTGAAATCAAAACCTTGGAAATGAGAGATCGTATAAAAAAAGAGGAGGAACAGCTTTACGACGGAACAATCACTAATGCGAAAGATCTTGAAAATTTGCAAACCGAAATCAAACGACATAAAAACCTGTACTCCTCTCTTGAAGACGAAGAGCTAGATCTTTTGTCTGTACTTGAAGAACTTGATGAAACAATTTTAATAATCAGTACCGAAGAAGGAAAAGAAAGAAGCGAGTGGGAGAGAATTTCCCAAGAACTTAAATTAAAAATTACATCACTAGAGAACGACTCAGCTCTTATCAAAGCGGCAAAAGAGACCGACACTGCCACCTTAGATAACGACACTATTAAGGATTATGAAGAACTTTGCGGCAGAAAAGATGGAATAGCTGTCACACACATACAGGGAAACACTTGTGTAAGCTGCCATTTATCCATACCAGATGCCTTAAAGCGCCGAATAATAACTTCTGAAAACACAAACTATTGCCCAAATTGTAAACGGATTATTGCGCCTCAACTGCAATGTGATTATAAAAACTGTACTGAACTCGGTGCACTACAAGTTAATCAAACCAACGCTGAATTTAGATGCACTCAGCATGCAATATAACGAGGTAAAAATTGAAAGCAATAGGATACTGCGTCGAAAAAAAAGGTTTTTTCTCATTTGCTGAACAACAAAAATTATTTGATCAATTCTGTATTAACGAGGGTTTTGAACCAGCAGCAATTTTTTTTGACCGCACTCCAAACGTAGATGATAATCCCGGATTCGGTCAGTTAATTAATTTTTTAAAAACTAATAATTCAATGTTCTTGGTTGTTGTAGTGGCAGACAACAAAGTGCTTGGAAAAGATCCAGCGGAAATGTTGTTAAAAATTACACAAATAGAGATGGAAGGGAAAAAGGTAGTTTTGGCAAAAACTGGTGGCCCGGCATTGCAAGCTCTTATCAGAAAACGCAAACCGGAAAAAATTAAACACCACCTAGCTCAGATGCAAAAACCGAAGTTCGGATTCAGGATCGGGGCAAAAATGCGCTTCCTAATAAACAAACAAGAAGCCCAAATAGTCAAACTCATATACAAACTGTACTTAGAAGATAACTTAGGTATGCACAGTATCGCGAAACACCTAAATAATGACCAAACAGCTAAAAGCCTACGATTTTGGGACAAACAAAAAGTTCGAAGAATATTAACTGACTCAATCTACGCGGGGGAGAACAACGGTTTGAAAATTTTCCCAATTGTCAGCGATGAGGAATTTTCAAAAGCACAAGAGAAGAGAAGCTCCCTGAAAGGCAAAGGGCAATCCTCCAAGAAATATGAATATAAATTAAGTGGGTTAATTTATTGTGGCGAGTGTGGTGGGAAATTTATAGGGCACAGTAGGAAACAAAAATGGAAATTAAAAAGTGGTGAATACCATGAAAACCAATATCACAAGTATGTATGTGCTAATAGAACAAAAGGACAAGAATGTCGAATAGCATCCGTGCACGAAACAAAACTACTGAAAGAAATTCAATCGATACTACAAGAAGGCCGTGCACAAGCCCGACTAATTGATACTAATGATTACGATACTTGGAAAATAAGGATGAGAAAAAAAATTGCACAACTGGAGAGCCAACGCTCAAAAAACCGAACCAAGATTAAAGATTTAATCAAGCAAGCAAAGTTAAAAAAAATTGAACTGTCTAAGTTTCAAGAACTTGCAAAGGAACATACAGAAATAGAAAAATTCTTCCAGGACACTGCGTTTGAGGCTAAGCAAAGTCTCTTGAAAACGCAGACTACACTTGTCCGAACTCAGGAGCTTCAAGACTTAAGAACAGAGTTATTACAAAAATGGGATCATTTAGATGAACGAGAAATACACCAACTTCTAAACAAAACTGTTGAAAGCATTATTATTAATAACGAAAAAGTAGAAGTGTTCTTTCGGGCATAGGTATAAAAAACAAGATATGTACGTAGTTATTTACACAGACGGTGCTTGCAGAGGAAATCCGGGCCCTTCCGGAATTGGTGCCAGCATAGAAAATGAAAATGGTGAAGAAATAGCCATTGTGAGTTCTTACATAGGCAATGGCACTAACAACCGAGCGGAATACATGGCAGCAATTGAAGGAGTCAAAAAGGCCATACAACTTCAAGCTGAAGAAGTTGAGCTACGTATGGACAGCTTACTCGTAGTTCGTCAAGTTGAAGGACGTTGGAAAATTAAGCATCCTAACTTAAAAATTCTAAACCAAGAGCTAAAAAATACCCTTAGTTCTCTCAAAAAATGGCATGTCCAACATGTCCCAAGAGAAAAAAATCAACGAGCTGACTCCCTTGCAAATATGGCTTTGGACTAAAACAGAAAACGACATAGCAGCTCTAAGGCAGTATCCTTATTATGTTCTGCGGGCTGGGCGACTGCTTATCTGTAATTAGAGATAAGAGGAAAGTCCGGACTCCTCGGGCAGGGTGCCAGGTAACGCCTGGGCGGTGTAAACCGACGGAAAGTGCAACAGAAACATACCGCCCTTAATGGGTAAGGGTGAAATGGTGCGGTAAGAGCGCACCGGCGTTTTGGGAACAAAACGGCCGTGCAAACCCCACCTGGAGCAAGGTCAAATAGGGGAGGAGGGCGCCCGTCCCAGTGAACTCCCGGGTAGACTGCGTGAGTGTCCTAGTGATGGGGCACCTAGAGAGATAGTCGCCACCTAAAGGTACAGAATCCGGCTTATAGGCCCGTAGAACAAAAAAATAGAGAGGAAATCTCTTAGATTTTCTTGACACTGAAGGCCCTCCGACGGCACACTTGCTGAGGTTTGTGCCGAGACTCATAGAGTCAACACATCGACAAAACCAGGAAACATTTGCGGCTTCAAGTGAGCATAAAGATTGGCGGTATATGCAAAAGCCTTTAAAGCGTATTCGTTTGTTAGCTGCTCTATCACTGGCATCGGTGTTAGGGCTCGGCTCCGCAAGCACAGCTTTAGCTGTGCAACCTGGTGGAATAACCGATGAAGCACACGGGATGCATGACCTGTTTCTTGTCATGTTGTATTTCTCCATTGCACTTTTTGTAATCATCGCTAGTGCATTGGTTTATGCGATTATTCGTTTTCGACGCAAAGATGACGAACTTCCTAAACAGGTACATGGTAGTAACCGTATAGAAATACTGTGGACCGGCCTCCCAATTGTAATAGTAATCGTTCTGTTTACACTTTCTCTGATAACTTTGTTTGATGTCGAAAAAAAGGCAAAGCAAGATGCACTAACTGTAGAAGTAACTGGCTTTCAGTATCAATGGAAATTTGTATATGACCTGAACGATCTAGGTGTAGGAGAATTTGATGGAGAAGGAACAATAACAATTATAGGTACGCCTGCAAATGAACCAGAGCTCGTGTTGCCAGTGAATGAAGTAGTTGAATTCTCCTTGCAATCTACAGATGTCATACACTCCTTTTATGTGCGGGACTTCCTTTATAAATTAGATTTGATTCCTGGCCGAATAAACACATTTAGTGTAACCCCACGCGAAACAGGAATTTTTAGAGCGCAATGTGCTGAACTATGTGGTGTGGATCATGCATTAATGCGCTTTACTGTAAGAATTGTTGAGCGCGAAGAATTTGATGAATGGATTAAACAAACAGCAAAAAATCTAAGTTTTGATCAAGAAGATAAAAAAACAGTACGTACGAATGAAAGGGAACAGTAGAGAGGAAATCGATAGTGTCGACAGTAACAATACCTAGGATTGGGGGATACCGAAGACCGGCCATAATGGACTGGCTAACAACGGTCGATCATAAGAAACTCGGTATCTTGTACCTTTGGTTTACTTTGTTTTTCTTCGCAGTCGGGGGGATTCTTGCACTTTTAGTCCGTACGCAACTTGCAGTAGGTGAAAATACATTCCTTGCAAATGATGCATACAACCAAATCTTCACTATGCATGCTTCAGCCATGCTCTTCCTATTTATTATTCCGATTTGGGCCGGCTTCGGTAACTATTTTGTACCTTTACATATTGGCGCACTGGATATGGCCTTTCCACGAATTAACGCCCTTTCATTTTGGATGCTCCCTCCCGCAGCGATATTAATGTTTGCTGGCTTTCTTGTAGATGGTGGAGCAGCAGCAGGTGGTTGGACCGCCTATACCCCGCTTTCCCGACAAGCTGGCATGGGTATGGATCTATGGATCCTCGCGGTACTTTTGCTTGGCATGTCATCTACGATTGGCGCTGCAAACTTTTTAGTTACAATGTTCCGAATGCGGGCACCTGGGATGACTATGTTCCGAATGCCTATTTTTACCTGGACAATGCTGGTAACAGCACTACTACAGTTGCTAGCCACGCCAGTACTTGCCTCAGCTTTGGCAATGTTATTCATTGACCGTAATTATGGCGGTGCATTCTTTGATCCTAATGGCGGAGGTAACGTAGTACTTTGGCAAAATGTTTTCTGGTTCTATTCACATCCTGCCGTCTATATCATGATCCTCCCTGGTATGGGAATAATTTCAGAGATTCTGCCAGTCTTTTCAAGGAAACCACTTTTTGGCTACAAAGCATTTGTTTTTGCCACAATGGGTATTGGCGCTCTTGGGTTTAGTGTCTGGGCACATCACATGTTTACAACCGGTGCCGTATTGTTACCTTTCTTTGGAATTATGACTTTCATGATCGGTGTTCCTACTGGAGTAAAAATATTTAACTGGCTTGGAACGGTCTGGGGCGGTTCTATTAGCTTTAAGTCGCCCATGCTTTGGGGCTTAGGCTTTGTAAGCATGTTCCTAATCGGTGGACTTAACGGTACCTTCAGTGCTGCAGTGCCTGTAGATTTTGCACTCCATGACACCTACTTTGTTGTTGCACATATTCACTATGTTCTATTTGGTGGATCAGTAATGGCTGTCTTCGGCGGACTATACTATTGGTTCCCGAAAATTTGGGGACGCATGTTGGATGAGAGGCTAGGAAAATTACATTTTGCACTTAGTTTTATCGGCTTCAATCTCGCATTTTTCCCAATGCACCTTTTGGGTCTAGATGGTATGCCTAGACGAATAGCAACTTACGCGAACGATACAGGATGGGAAACCATGAACTTACTCTCAACGATAGGAGCTTTTCTTATCGCTGTCAGCATGATCCCATTTATCATTAACGTTGTGCTAGCTTTTCGACGTCCACCCGATCAACCAAGCGATCCATGGGAAGGAAATACTCTTGAATGGGCAACCACTTCACCTCCCCCTGTCCATAATTTTGACTCCCTCCCACCTATCAAATCTGAACGCCCCCTCTTTGATGTAAGGCAAGAAAATAAAGATACGGAAACAAACTAATATGACGGCTGGAACAACAATCCATCAGAAGGAAGGCATGAGCAATGGAATGCTTGGCTTTATTCTTTTTCTTGCATCCGAAGTCATGTTTTTCGGAGGATTATTTGCAGCTTACTTCATAGCACGTGCAGATTCACCATCTTGGCCCCCAACAGAACTACTTACTCCACAACAGATTGCTGACGGAGTACATCTAGAACTTGAAGTGGTCCTGGTAGCAATTAGTACCGGAATCTTAATTCTAAGTTCTATAACCGTACAGTGGGCAGTTTTCCAAATACAACGAGGAAATCAAAAAGGATTGCTCTGGGGATTATTTATCTCAATCTTCCTCGGTGTTGTATTCCTTGTCATGCAAATGTATGACTATACACAACTTCACTTCCGTGCAGACGACACTGTATTTGGAACAACCTTCTATACCTTAACGGGCTTTCATGGGGCGCATGTCGCCGGTGGCGTAGTCTTCATGATCTTGATCCTAGGACGTTCGCTAGCCGGACATTTCTCTGCAGAGCACCACGAAGCTGTTGAGGCAGCATCTATGTATTGGCACTTTGTAGACATTGTCTGGATTGCTTTGTTCGCAACACTCTACTTGATACCCACATAAGGAATGACTATGGCACATAACGAAGGTAGTGAGCATCAAGAACATGGGGCAATCCATTTGCCAGATCCAAGTATCTGGCCACTTGTGGTAGGTTTTGCACTCTTTTGTATTTCAGGAGCAGTGATTTGGTGGGCAGCAGATAGCAGTAGTAGCTACACCGGACCTGCCCTTGGCGCAGCTTTCGCACTTGTCTTTATAAGCGTGATTGGTTGGATCTACGAAGATGGGGTCATGCGTCAAAAAGCAGACCAGCATGAAAAGGCGGAAAGAGGAGAATTACGACGTACACAAATCATTACGTTCGCAATTACGCAAGGCGCATTAAATAATTTTATAGGTGAAGATGGATTATTACAGACACTCCAAAACATGGAGGAGGAACTAAGTAATACTCCAGGCTTTGAAGATTTCCGGATAAATATTTCTCAAACAGAAAATGGTCCTTCACAAGTCGTATTGGAAACCACTTGGTCCACAGAAGATGCCTTGGAAGCCTATGAGGGAACCCGGCAAACAATTGTTGATTTAATCAATCAATATGAAAACACCATCGTCACAGGTTCATTACAAACGTTCGACATGGATGTAGTAAGAGACACAAAGGACGTTTCAGCAAAATTTCCAAAAGGTGTCGTATTTACCATTTTAGGTGCATTTATTGTTGGTGGATTCGCACTCGGAGCAGGCCTAACAACCTTTCAAAGTTCATCGCATAGTATCTCTGGCAACGGAGGCGTAAGTTTTGAAGTCGGGCCATTTGAAGGTACTTTAAGCTCTGTAGGTAGTCTGTTCCTCCATGAAGAAATCACGCTACCACCAGATTCAGAAGTAACGTTAATTTTTGAAAATCAAGATGCAACACCACACAACGTGGCATTCTTCCGTTCGGATGATATTTCTGCAAGCAACCTGCTCGGCGGATGCATAACGGGTTGTGAGAGTGGTGAGGTAGAAGGTGGCTTACGAACAGAGTTACTGTCTGGACCAGTGCAAAGAGAATTTACCTTCACAACGCCTCAAGAAGAAGGACAATATGTTTTCTTGTGCGAAATACACCCTGACACTATGCGAGGAATTTTAACTATTGCTGCAGATGCACCTATACCTGGAATGCCTGCCCCAGAGGAAAACACAACTGATGAAGGTACTTAAACAATAGTTTCAATTGGCTGTTTTATTACTCTAAAACTCCTTCGACAAGCAGCTCATTATATTCTTCCTCATCAATATTGAGTAACTGAGTGAATATGCGGTCATTATCCTCTCCTAATAAAGGAGAGGCCTTGGTTAACTCACCCGGAGTCTTCGATAACCGAAAAGAGGGGCCATCATAGGTACGTTTACCCATAGTCGGATGTTCTAATTCCCAATAATGCCCACGATGACGCAGTTGAGGATCAATCTGCATTTCCTCTGGACTCTTTACGATCCCACAAGGTACTTCAAAGCGCCGCATAATACTAAAAACTTGCTTCGAGGTACGTTCCTCGCACCAGAAACCGATATGCCGATCAATTTCATCTTGTTCGCTTAAACGTGACCATTTGCGCCGCATTCTTTCCAAGTCACTCCAATCAGGCCGACCAAGAGCGGCTCTGAATTTCGACCATTCATCCTCTGTAAAACACGAAATTACAACAAATTCACCATCTTTACATTGATAACATCCGTGCGGTGCAGCTTCAGGATCTCGATTACCCATCCGTTTCTGGTTGTGCCCGTTTACTGTCCAGTCCAAAATCGTTGGGCCTAGTGCATGGATAGCTGCCTCAAACTGCGAAAAATCAATATACTGACCCTGACCAGTTCGACGACGGTAATCTAAAGCAGCAATTAAAGCGAAGGCTGCGAAATGTGGGACCAAAAAATCTGTGTACGCTATCCCTGTACCAATGGGTTCACCATCCGGCCAACCAGTTAAATGATTAAATCCTGCAGCTGCCTGCAATACATGGCCATAGCCAGCATAATTCGCCCAAGGACCTGTTTGGCCATACAAAGGCATGGAAATCATTAACAGATCTTCTCGAACCTTTCGCAAATCCTCATAACTTAGACCTAGATTTGCCATCGTACCAGGAGTAAAAGATTCAGTTACAACATCACTGACAGCAATCAAACGTTTCAGGATTTGCGGCCCTTTTGGATGTTTTAAATTTATTGAGATTCCATACTTTGAAGAATTAAAATTTGCATAATACCCGGAATTGTTAATGTCTTGACCATTCGCAAAAGGGCCAGCCCGACGAAGTGTCTCCGGACGAGTTGAAGACTCAACACGAATAACCTCTGCCCCGTGATCAGCAAGGTATTTTGAAACGGTAGGTCCAACACCAACCCAAGCAAGATCAACAACACGCAATCCAGAAAAGGGTTTCTGTAGAGAAATTGGAGACATCAAACAATCATCCTCCTACGCATTGTACGAAGATCTTCAGAACTTAAACCTAGCAATTCACCATAGACGGAATCATTATGTTCACCAATGAACGGGGCTCGTCCACGTTGTCTCCAAGGAGTTTCACTTAAACGAAAAGGTGGTCCTGGGTAAAAGAAAGACTCTCCAAGATCATCATGATAGACACGAATCCAATAGTCCCTTTCATTCAACTGCACAGACTCAACTATCTCTCTAGGGTCGTACACCGGTGCCCAACCAGCACCGCGCCTTTGAGCTTCTTTAACTAAATCATCTTTCCGTCGTTTTTTACAAAATTTAGCAACAACTTCTTCCAAAAGATTTTGTTCTTCTTCTGTAAATATATCCATCATCGATAAACGTTTACGCCATGTAGAAGAATTTAAAACATGTGCTTCACCTGATTCATTAAACCAATCCACTATTGAATCTGCCGTCAGCCCAACAAGACCCCCATAACCAAGACAAGCGACCCAACCATCTAAAGTTTCATAAATATAGCGTGCGCCTATTTGACCTTCACGCATGCGACCAACTCCGGGTCCATAGTTATTTATCTTTAAAATGTCCCATGTTTGCTGAGCATTATCCATCGCATTAGACATAGCTTCTTGCATAGAAACATCAACCTGCTGCCCCAACCCCCCATTTAAACCACGTGAATATAAAGCAATTGAAATCCCAACAGCAGCTTGAGCATTTACCTGAGCCCATGCTTGCTGAACAGTTGTTCGAACCGGACCGCGATTAGGATCGCCATTCAAATACATATGACCTCCAAGAGCAGAGGCAACAATATCATCTGCTGGGAGCTTTCTGTACGGACCCGTTTTACCAAAATTTGTAATACTTGCAACAACTATTGAAGGATTAATCCGTGATAAAGTTCTGTAATCAAGACCTCTATCACGTGAGCTACCAGGTACATTTGTCTCTATAAGAACATCACATTGCTCAATAAGTTTGTGCAAAACTTTTTTTCCCTCACTTGAATCAAGTTCACACGTTACAGAATATTTACCAGCATTCATTGCCCACCAAAACAAGCTATGCTCAGAATTTTTTTCGTCTCGATAAAAAGGCCCCCGTCTTCTGGCTCGATGGCCTACTCGTGGCTCGATTTTGATAACCTCAGCACCCATTTCACCCATTAGTCGAGCACATAACATCCCCTTCTC
>CAYFHW010000003.1:0-34717 GCA_964343095.1 uncultured Anaerolineaceae bacterium
TGATCTTTGTAAAAAAACAACCACTTTTGGTAGACATATTCGCCATAAGCATGGTGGACGCTGGGAACGAAAAGCGCCAAAAAAGAATCGCCAGTTGAAACCCAATGTTTCAAAACATCGCTTATTTATCGATGGTGCGTGGCATCGGCTTAACGTATGTACGCGATGCCTGCGTACGCTTGCACGTGCCTAACTTCATCAAGGAATAGCGGCTCGTAACCTAGTCAGATTGTTCTCTGGTTTGTCCTCAGAATTATAAACGCTGCTACCGCACACTAGTGTATCCGCCCCAGCTTCAGCGCACAGTCCAACATTTTCTATTTTGACTCCCCCGTCAATTTCTATTTGTGTTTTATATTTGTGGCTATCTATGGTCTTTCGCAATTCCTTCACTTTATCTAATTGTTCGAGCATCATTTTTTGACCACCCCAACCTGGATTAATTGTCATAATCATTATTTGTTCAGTTTTCTCCAAAAAGTTATTGACCATATTTACGGGTGTTTCAGGATTTATACATATGCCTGCAGAGCATCCAAGTTTATGTATGGTGTCAATTGTTTCTGAAATTTGATCTGAAGCTTCGAAATGGAAGTTGATTTTATCTGCAGCTTGTGAAAAAGATTCAATATGATGTTCAGGGTTTGTGACCATTAAATGAACTTCAATTGGAAGGTTCGTAATTTTTGAAATTGCTGCCACAATGTCAGCACCAAAAGTGATCGGAGGGACAAACTGTCCATCCATTACGTCCAAGTGCACCAAATCAGCCCCACCTCTTTCAATTGCACGAATTTCTTCGAATAGCTTCGAAAAATCTGCAGTGAGAATAGATGGTGCTAGTTTGATAGTTCGCATAGTTACTTCATTGGTTTAGAGCATTTCATGAGGGTGTAATATTCAGTGCTATCTTATAATAGATCCAACTGGTCTATGGCTAAAAATATAGCAACTGAAAGAGATAATTCTGGCGGTCCTATTCCTGATGCTGAAAAAATTGGCAATTTGTTTGAAAGGATTTTAAAAAATGAAGGTAGTGAGAAGGGAATTCTTTCAAACGGATTAGACCATTTCCTTGTTGAATTAGAAGAGAATAGACAGATTCCTTTGAATCATCCGTTTGCGAGGTGCATACAACGTTTGCCGAAGAATGGCTATCGTTTTCTGTCTCAAAGTGAGCGTGTGAAGTGGCTGAGAACAGCTATTTCTGCCTTAGGTGTTGGAAAAACCGTAACTCCTAAAAGGAATAGAAATAAGAGTTTAAGTATTGCTGATCCGGTTACTGATATTCCGGGGATTGGTCCTGCGAGTGCTGAGCGTTTTGCTCGCCTTGGAGTAATTCGAGCGGGAGATGCTGCTTTGTTGTTGCCACGTAGATATCAAGATCTAAGTGACGTGAGAAAGATTTCTGAATTAACGGCTTCATCTGGTTTTCAGACTGTAGTGGGTGAGGTACAAAAATCGAACCTGATGTTCTTTGGGAGAGGAGGAAGAGGAAGACCCCGAGGAACACAAGCTGAGATTTTTGATGATACTGGGCATTTAAAAGTTGTGTGGTTTAACCAGAATTATATTGCTAAACAACTTCAACCTGGAGCTAAAGTGATCGTGTCAGGAAAAATTCGACATTATCGTGGACATATACAGATGGACAGCCCTCTGTGGCAAGTTGTTTCAGATGGCGAACAAACAACACCGGGTCGTATTGTTTCAATTTATCCTTCAACTGAAGGCCTTAGAAAAAGCAGTATTTTAAAGGTTGTTAATTACGCTGTTGATCATTTTGCAGATCTTTTGCCGGATCCTGTACCTAGTTGGGTGAAGAAAAATCAAGGATTGGCTGAGCTAGGTGATGCTATACGAACAATACATAAGCCGAAATCTGTTTCGGCCGGTGAATCCGCTCGTCAGCGAGTTGCCCTAGGTGAATTTTTAGAGATCCAGACAGCAGTTTTATTGCGCCGAAAAGAATGGCAGGCTGGTGCCGCGCCATATCTTTCTTTTACAGAACAATTACAGGCCTATAAGTCGGCCTTGGGATTTGAGTTGACTACTGATCAGAAAAAAGTTTTGGATACAATCCTACGTGACATAAGTTCCTCGCAACCAATGTTGCGGTTGTTACAGGGGGATGTTGGTAGCGGTAAGACTGTCGTTGCTTTCGCGGCTATGTTGGCTGCAGTGTGTTCTGGTTATCAAACAGTTCTGATGGCTCCAACTGAAATACTTGCAGAGCAACATTTAAGAACATTGAGTAACCTTCTTGACGGAGGTGAAGAATCAACAATTTTCGAAGGATTATTTACCCCGTCATGGCTTGATCGTTCGGTTAGGGTTTCGCTATTAACAGGTTCGCTTACAGAAGCACGCAAGGCTCAAGTACGGAATGACGCTACTCATGGAGGTGCCGATATTATTATCGGCACACATGCTCTTATTGAGCAGGGTGTCGAATTTCCACGATTAGGGTTAGTGGTTATTGATGAACAGCATCGTTTTGGGGTCAATCAAAGGACTGCTTTGAGGAAAAAAAGTGATAATCCCCATTTGTTAGTAATGACTGCGACACCAATACCTCGGACACTTGCCCTAACGGTATACGGTGATCTTGAAGTTTCGACTATTAACGAACTTCCACCAGGTCGGAAACCGGTTGAAACGCATTGGGTCCAGCCTGAACAAAGAGAAGAATCATACTCTTTTATGCGCAAACGATTAGATCAAGGAGAAAAGATTTTTGTCATTTGTCCTTTAGTTGATGACTCCGAAATTTTACAATCAGTGCGCTCTGTTGAAACCGAGTTTCAACGCTTAAGGGATGGCCCTTTTAGCGGGTATGAAATTGGGCTTTTGCATGGACGCCTTCCATCACATGAGAAAGAAAGAGCCTTAGATGCGTTTGCTTTGGGTAACGTACAAGTTCTTGTGGCAACTAGCGTTATTGAGGTTGGTATTGATATTCCCGATGCTACGGTGATGCTTATCGAAGGTGCAGAAAGATTTGGATTGAGTCAGTTGCACCAATTTAGGGGAAGAGTTGGCCGCTCAGGTTTGCAAAGTTATTGTTTGCTGTTTAGTAGTGAGGAAGATTTACAGCCTGAGGCCATTAGCCGTTTACAGGCTATGGTTGAGACTAGCAATGGATTTGAATTAGCTGAGGTTGATCTTGAATTGCGTGGCGAGGGGGAAGTGTGGGGTACTTCGCAAAGTGGTTATGCTTCTTCGCTTCGAGCTGCTCGGGTGACGGATCGTGCACTTTTGTTAGAAGCTCGCAATTTGGCTGAAGAAATAATCCGATTAGATCCAGATCTTTCATCACTCGAGCATTCAGATTTACGTAGTGGGATGGCACAATACCAACAGTCTACTGCTGAGGCAAACTAGTTCATTAATTTTGGCGGTATGCTCTGTGATGTATTACAACGCTCTGTACAATTCCAAGTGAAATAAAGAGTGTTAAGAGTGAACTACCGCCTGCGCTCACAAATGGTAATGGTAACCCTGTGACGGGGAAGATCCCAAGATTGACTGCGACATTTATAAATAATTGAAAAAGGATCATCGTAACAATACCAACAGACAACAATTGTCCTGAAGTATCACCTGCGAATTGTGCCGATCTTATTATTCTCCAGAGTAGTAGAAGAAAAAGACCTAAAAGTATAATAGCGCCTAAGAAACCTAATTCTTCACCTAATACACTGAATATAAAGTCTTTCGTAGGGACCTTGAGAAAATTTAATTGGGTTTGTTCGCCTTCAAACAAACCTTTACCTAATAACCCGCCTGAACCTATTGCAATTTGAGCTTGAATTGGGTTGTAACCAGAATCAAGAGGATCCTCTTCAGCGTTTAGAACTACAGAAATTCTTTCGATTTGGTAGTCCTCAACGCCAAATGTCCAAACAAATGGGATTAATGCAAGGAAAAATGCTCCCAGAATTACTAGGTGACGTCTTGTTGCGCCAGCTACGAGTACAAGTCCAATCCAAATGGTTATGAAAATTATTGAAGTTCCAAGATCGGGTTGGATAAAAACAAGGAATAAAGGAGGAATTGACAAAAGTAATGTAAAAAGTAGTGTCTTTATATTTTTTACATCCCCTCCCCTATCGCTTATCAAACGAGCAAGAATAATAATCAGGCTTAACTTTGCGAATTCGGATGGCTGTAACTGAAAAACTCCTAAGTCAAACCATCGAGTTGAGCCGAAATCAGTCTGTCCGATAATTAGAAGTAGGAGTAGCACAAAAAGCGTGATTCCATAGATCCACCAGGCATAGTGGAGTAAGGCATGGTAGTCCAAGCGAGATATAAGGATCATTGCTACTAGAGAAGCAATTGCAAAAATTCCTTGCCTTATTGCTGGCGAGTTCAAGCTGATTTTGAGACCTTCCCCACTTTCGGTTGAGCCACTGTGTATAAGAATTAAGCCATAGGCTACTAACGCTAATGCAATGAGAATAAGCAGGTAATCAAAACGTGCCCATTCCTGTGGCGTTTGTGTTCCTCTAAACATTATTTATCTCGCATCTTACTCAAGTAGTAACGCATTATTTCAGCTGCAATGGGTGAGGCTTTTAAATTGCCTTGTCCGAGATCAAAGTAAACAGTTACAACAATTTCGGGGGAATCAAAAGGAGCGAATCCTGTGAACCATGCATGTTCTTTGGTAGTTCCATCCGAGGCTATAAATTCTGCTGTACCTGTTTTTCCTGCTGTTTGGATACCATTGATTTTTGCAAGAGTTGCGGATCCATTTTCTATTGCTTGGCGCATTCCCTCGCGAATAATTTCAAGATTTTTTTGGCTTACCGGAATTTTTGTGGAAACCGTCGGTTTTTGTTCTATGAGATTCCCTTCAATGTCAGTAATTTTTGTAGCTATACGAGGAGTTAATAATTTTCCATTGTTAGCTATAGCTGCTGTCATGATTGCTATTTGAAGTGGTGTGGCTGTGACGTCACCTTGTCCAATTCCCATGAAGCAGGTGTCCGCGTAATACCATTCACGTTCTGTTTCTGCAAAATTAGGACCTGCTCTACTTCGACGTTTCCACTCTGGTGTGGGTATAAGTCCGGGGCTTTCGCTTGCTACAAGATCTATACCAGTTTTACTACCAAGCCCAAAACGGCGTGCGTAATAACTTAAAGTAACAGCTGACTGTTCCACATCGTCCCCTAGTCCAGGTAGCTCTTCCTGTGGAAACCCACATGAAAGCATATAGAAGTAGATGTTTGATGACCAAGCGATAGCCTCTTGTAAATTAATAAGTCCATGGATGCGCCAGTCGAAAAACTGATATGTTCTCCCATCATATCCAAGAAATTCATGAGCAAGACTGTCGACGTTGTAGCTTGTTTCTTTTGTAACACGTCCTTCTTCAAGGGACGCTGCTGCAGTGACTAATTTGAAGGTTGAACCGGGGGCAGCAGGATTTAGAGACCAGTTTAGTAGAGGCAAATTTGGATCATCTAGAAGTTTTTTGTATTCCTTGTCACGATTAGCACTTGAAAAAATATTGTTATCGTAATTTGGCAAAGATACGAGGGCTAGTAATTCTCCTGTATTTGCGTCCATTACAACCGCTGCCGCAATGTTTGCTTCTCCACGTCCCTGTTCAAGGAGTTCAGCAATATATTTTTGTAGTGTTAGGTCTATAGAAAGATGGATGTTCTGTCCGGGTGTGGCACTTATCTCATCCAAAATTTGAATTTTTGAACCATATGCATCAATTTCTGTAATCGCTTTGCCAGGCGTTCCATGAAGAATATTTTCATAAAAAGCTTCTAATCCTGTTTTTCCTATTAATTCATTAAAACCGTACCCTTTTGTTTTGAGTTCTTCCCATTCCATTTCTGTTTGTGCGCCTACATAGCCTAAGATATGACTTAATGCCGAGCCGCCGAGATACGTTCTTTGGGCGTCCATTTCTAAGGAAATTCCAAGTAAGTCCGGTGCGTTTTGTTCGAGCAACAGTGCTTGTTCATGGCTTAGGTTTCGAGCAATTATCAATGTTTCTGATTGTGAGATTTTTTTTTCGAATTCCTCAATACGCTTTGAGATTTCTATTGCAGGCATATCTAAAATTTTTTCCAATTGTAGATATAAGCGATAACGTTTTTGTTCGTCGACTGGCAATAGCGCGGGAACGATTGAAGCACTAAAACTTACGGTGTTACTCACCAATGGCTGGCCTGAACGGTCATAGATTAGACCGCGGATTGCTGGGAGATTGGTTTGAATAATCCGATTATTTTGGGCTTTCTCTGCAAAATCATCTCTATTTATAATTTGCATATCTATAAGTCGTATAAATAGGATTGCGAAGAGGATGATGATGGCAACCCAAAGAACACGTAAATTTCCTCTAGGTCTGTTTCGAAGAGTAGTTCTAGTTTTTGCGTTTCTAAACATAAATTCTCTAAGAGTTATAGCCAGTGTTAACCATGCGTTGTTTGTTGGGACTTGCTAACTTATAAATCCCGTAAATAACAATCACAGGTATCGTATCTATCAGGATGCCTGGGGCAAGAACTTGAGAAACTATTGTCCCAAATGAAGTTGAGGTACCATCTGAGATTGCTACTATGGTCATCAGGATTCTTGTCCAGAGTCCTATAACAGTGGCTGTTGCTCCTACGGTGATTAATGTATTACTTCTGTCTCTACTTAGTAAATTAATGAAAAATATGAGTGGTACTGTTGGTAAATAGGCTAATAGTATCCATTCGTAGGGAGTTTCTGTAATTGAGCCGGTGAGTAGACATAGGAGTATCACAGCACTTACTGAGGTCGTTCTATTTGTGTAAGTTGCAATAAAAACGATAGCTAAAAGATTAAAATTAAATGTTGCGCCGCTGATTGTAATGAATGGGGCAATGGAAATCTGTGCTACGGATGATAGCACTACGCTAATTACCGAAATTCCCACCCCTATCACTATTGTGTCTCAGGGAGTATTGCAATGAAAGTAGTATCTACCAATACAGTGCGTAGAGTTGTTATTTCCGCAAATGCAGTAACTGCAATTGTGGGAAAAGCACTTTGGTCATTTGCAACGATTTTCTCAATAAACCCAATAGGTATATCGGCAGGGAAAATACCACCCAGTCCGGACGTAATAAGGATGTCTCCTGTTTCTAAATCCCCTATTGCTAGATTGAAGTTAAGTTCACGTGTCGCTTTACCAGATATGATTCCAGTAGTTGTACTATTTAGTACCTGTGAGGCTACTCGGCTGCGAGCATCTGTGATTAATCTAACGAAAGAATAGTTTTTTCTTACTGAAGTAATTCTCCCTACAAGGCTTCCTTGAGGAGAAATAACTACGTTACCCGTTTGTATTCCATTTGCGCTGCCTAAATTAATTGATATTTCAGCACGGAATGGTAATTGAATAAAGCCGATTACAGTCGCAACTAAAAGAGGAGTATCAAGCTCACTTGTCCGTATGTTTAATGCTTGTTCTAGTTCATCTATTCGATTTCTTGTGAGCTTTAATTCAATATTTTGATTCCGTAATTGTTCATTTTCTTGTTTTAGGTATGTGTTTTCTTTACGCAAAGTACCTGCTTGGCCAATATCTTTAAAAAACCCCAGTAGTGGTTTAAATCCTTTGCTTAATCCAGTACTCATAGGTGAACTTCCAATCAGAAAAAGGTTTTGTACTGGTTCTAAGGTTCCGGTTCTTCCCAGCGCGGAGAAAAGTGCCAGGACTAGTAACAAACAAGTCACCATAAATATAGGTCTTGGTATCCTTGGCATTTTAAGTTTGTGTTCCGCTTATCGGATACTGAGCCATACGTCTTGCGATATCTGAAGGAGCTTCAAGCAGCCAACCGGCTCCCTGTACAACACAGAGTAATGGGTCCTCTACAACATATGTTGGAAAGCGTGTTTCTTGGCTTAACTTTTGATCTAACCCTGATAAGAGTGCACCTCCTCCCGCAAGTGCAATTCCAAATTCAATAAGATCTGAAATTAACTCAGGAGGAGTTTCGGCAATTGTTTCCCTAAGGGATTGTGCAATAGCGGTAACAGCACCAGATATTGCATCACGTAATTCCACCGTGGTTATATCTACTGTTTTAGGCAATCCTGTGGCTAAGTCTCGTCCTTTTAAAGTCAGTAAGCCTTCTTGCTCTAAGGGTGCTGCGGATCCCCAGGTTTTTTTTATTTCTTCAGCAGTGCGGTCACCTATTGCCAAGTTATGGACTGCACGTGCATACGTAATAATATCTTGATCAATTCGATCGCCAGCTATACGTATTGATCGACTTGTTACCATTCCACCTAAAGCAATAACAGCTATTTCTGTGGTACCTCCTCCTATATCCACGATCATTGATCCAGTTGGTTCGGTTATAGGTAATCCTGCACCAATTGCTGCAGCAAATGGCTCTTCCAATAATCTAACCTTTCCTGCTCCCGCATTTAGGGCAGCGTCATGAACAGCACGTCTTTCCACTTCAGTACTGCCACTGGGAATTCCTATTACAACTTCAGGTCGAGATAGAAATGTTCGTGTGCTAACTGTTCGAATGAAGTATTGCAGCATTCTTTCGGTTACTTCGAAATCTGAAATTACTCCATCGCGTAATGGTCGTATTGCTACGATGTCACTTGGTGTCCGCCCCACCATTCTCTGAGCTTCTGCTCCAATTGCGAGTATTTGTTTGTTGCGACGATCAATCGCTACGACCGAAGGTTCATTAATTACAACACCTCGTCCACGCACTTGAACAATAGTGTTCGCAGTACCTAAATCAATAGCTACACCCTGAGAGAACGTTCCAAAAAGTTGTGAAAGCTTTTGAAATATTGCCACAATGATCCGCCAACGATGTATTCCCGCCTACCATCGTGAACACTTATTAGTATATGCGGAAACGTAGCTAAATTACTACGTTCCGTCCTAACTCATGGTTCTATGCGCACTTTTTTTAATTATTTGAGAGCAGATCTATAAATTCTTCCTCTCCAAGAATTTGTACACCTAAGGTGTTTGCTTGGTTTAATTTGGTACCTGGATTTTCTCCAGCAACAAGAAGGTTTGTTTTGCGGGTTATGGTTTTCCGCACATCTGCTCCTAGTTCTCGGGCTTTTTCTTCAGCTTCATTTCTTGTCATTGTTTGTAGTGTTCCGGTAATTACCAAGGTTATGCCATCAAGTTCTTTGCTAGTATTGGCATTGCTTTTGTGAGTCGTGCTTAAACCTGCTGCTATTAATTGGGCAATTATTGACTGATTGGCCAATCTTTCAAGCCATTGTTGAATACTCTCTGCTACAACTGGCCCTATTCCATCCAGTTCTTGTAGTTCGATTTTTTTTGATTGCGTTAGGGCTGTAAGATTCTTGAAACGTTCTGCTAAAAGTTTTGCCGTTTCTATCCCAACATGTCTTATTCCAAGTGCAAAAATTAAATTATGTAATGGTCGTGTTTTACTTTTTTCTATAGCTGCGAGTAGATTTTTAGCGCTCTTCTCTCCCATTCGCTCCAGATTTATGATGTCGTCTATTTTTAATGAATATAAATCAGAAATATTTCCAATTAATTTATTCTCATACAAAGTTTTTACGATTTGCTCGCCAAGTCCATCGATATCCATGGCGAGCCGCGAAGCAAAATGTTCAATGAGCCGGACCTGTTGTTCTGGGCAGCTAAGATTAGGGCAGTAGTGAGCAGTTTCTTCTACAGTTTGGACAATTGTTGTATTACATGAGGGGCACTGTGTAGGCATTTTAAATACGATTTCAGACCCATTGCGAAGGCTTGTTATGGGTGAGACAACTTGTGGTATTACATCACCTGCTCGCTGGACAAGAACAGTATCACCGATACGTAAGTCTTTTTGCTGTATGTCTTGTTCATTATGCAGTGTAGCCATTTGGATACGTGTACCTGCAATTACTACAGGATCGAGAATTGCAAATGGATTTAATGACCCTGTTCGACCCACGTTTACTTCGATATCGATGAGTTTAGTTGTGCGTTGTTGTGGTGGAAATTTAAATGCTGTTGCCCATCTTGGTTCGCGCCCTACCGTTCCCAAGTCTTCCCAGTGCGCCAATGTGGCTACTTTGAGAACAACACCATCAATATCGTAATCTAAGCTCTCGCGATGTTCGGCCCACCATCCTATCCTGTCCGTCACCTCTTTAATATTTAGGTGTTTTCGAATTTCTGTATTTACCCTAAATCCCATTTCTCGCAACCATCCAAGTAGCTCATATTGGTCTTGGGGATGAGTATCTGTGCACCAACCCAATTGATAAATGTAGATTGATAACGGCCGCGCTGCTGTAATTTTTGAGTCTAATTGTCTTATAGAACCAGCGGCAGCATTACGTGGGTTTGCAAAAAGGGCTTCGCCCTGTTTTGCACGTTCAGAATTCATAAGCTCGAAACCACTTTTGTGCATATAAATTTCGCCGCGGACCTCGAATTCTTTGGGGTATGGTGCTTGTAGTTGTAGCGGTATAGTTTTAACCGTTCGTAGGTTAGTGGTTACATTTTCTCCGATTTGGCCATCTCCTCTGGTAGAACCAAGGATGAGTTGACCGTCTTTGTAAATAAGAGAAACCGCTAACCCATCAATTTTTGGTTCGCTTACAACGCTAATTTCTTTTTGTAGCTTTGCAGATACACGTTCGTACCAGCTGTCCAGTTCCTTCTGATCCGTAACATTACTCAAACTTAGCATGGGGATCCTGTGTTCTACTGGTTCAAATGCTTCTAAGGGTGCTGATCCCACTCGTTGTGTAGGTGAGTCTAGGGTAATTAGTTCTGGGGAGTTGCTTTCAATTTCTCTTAAATCTCTAATCAATCCATCATATTCACCATCAGTGATTTCGGGAGAATCTAGTGAGTAATATCGATAATTATGGTAGGTGATCAATGCGCGAAGCTCTTCACTACGCAGACGCGCCGAATGTTGTTTGTTTTCGGCCATTTCTACTTAATTATACCCATTCAGGCGTTATGTTGTGAAATATCTTTTCTCTATGCATGCTATTCTCAGGTTGTGGGCTCATCAGTTCTTATAGTTGATTATGATGCTGGAAATTTGCGTAGCGTGACGCGCGCTGTTGCTCGTTCAGGGGCTACGCCAATTGTTACAGATAAACCAGAAGATTTGAAGGGAGCTGATGCGGTAATACTTCCCGGTGTAGGTTCAGCAGCCGATACCATGTCAAAGCTAGTATCTAGATCATTAGACGAACCATTACGAGAGTACATTTTTTCTGGTCGTCCTTTTCTCGGTGTTTGTATGGGTATGCAGGCACTTTTTGATTTTTCGGAGGAAGGTGGTGGACAGAAGTGCTTGGGCATCTTTTCTGGAAGAGTGCACCATTTTTCTTTGGAAAATTTAAAGGTTCCACATATGGGATGGAATACTGTTGAATGGCTTAATGCTCATCCTGTTATTGAGGGGATTCCAAATAATTCATATTTTTACTTTGTTCATTCTTTTTTTGCTGAGCCAATAGATGAAGGAGTGGTACTTGGCCAAACTAAATATGGAGTAACATTTCCAAGCATTATTGCTCAGGACAATGTGTTTGCTACTCAGTTTCATCCTGAAAAAAGCTCAGATTTAGGACTAAGTCTCTATGCAAATTTTGTTTCTTGGGCAAAAAACCCTGGATTTTTTGCAGGATCTAAATAAGGAGAAGAAGGCTGACATTTGAGGTTATTCCGGCTATAGATATTAGGGGAGGGTTTTGCGTCCGCTTATTTCAAGGGGATTATGAGCAAGAGACTCGTTACAACCTTGATCCTGTAGAAGTGGCAAAGCAATGGGAGGTAGAAGGGGCGGGTCTTCTACATGTTGTGGATTTAGATGGTGCTAAATTGGGTAACCCGGTCAACAGTAAGATTATTTCTGAAATATGTTCGGCTGTTAAGATTCCAGTCGAGGTTTCTGGGGGTATTCGAGATGCCTTGTCTATTGAAAATGCTTTTGAAATGGGTGCTGACTTAGTTCAGTTGGGAAGTGCTGCTGTAAAAGATCTTGGGATTGTGAAAGAGGCAGTTACTAAGCACTCTTCATCCATTACAGTTGCACTTGATATTCGAGAAGGGAATATATATGTGGATGGGTGGAGGAAAAAGGCCGAAAATTCAGTAGGCTTAGATCCGATTAATTTTGCTATTGAGTTGGCTGATATAGGTGTCCGGAGACTAATGGTTACAGATATTTCTCGTGATGGAGCCCTTGAGGGTGTGAACCTTGATCTGATGGCTAATTTTGTAGAAAAAGTAGAAATCCCTGTCATAGCATCAGGAGGGGTTTCATCTATCGAAGATATACTTTCACTTTCCCAAATTGGTTGTGAAGGAGTGGTTGTAGGAAAAGCTTTGTATGAGAAAATTTTTAGTATTAGTGATGTTAAGGTTGCCTTAAAAAATGCTAACTAAACGTATTATTCCGTGTTTTGATGTGGATCGTGGACGTGTAGTGAAAGGGGTCTCCTTCGTAGATCTTAGAGATGCAGGTGATCCGGTTGAGCTTGCAAAATTATACAATCAGGAGGGTGCTGATGAGCTTGTTTTTCTTGATATTACGGCTTCCTCAGATGATCGGAAAACTGTGTACGATATGGTTGCAGCAACAGCAGATCAAGTTTTTATCCCGTTTACAGTTGGAGGCGGAATTCGCTCTACTGAAGACGTGAAAATAATGCTTGAACTTGGGGCAGATAAAGTGAGTATTAATACCGCTGCTATTGAAAGTCCTACTTTGATAAGAGATGCTGCTTATCGATTTGGGAGTCAGTGTATTGTGGTTGCGATTGATGCTCAGAAGGTCGCAGGTACTAGCTCTGAGTGGGAAGTTTATACACATGGTGGACGCGAACCTACAGGTATTGGGGCAGTTGAGTGGGCATTAGAAGTGGTAACGCAAGGTGCTGGCGAGCTCTTAGTTACAAGTATGGATGCAGATGGTCATCAAGACGGATACGATACTGAATTGTTGCAGGCAATTAATAAGGCTGTGAATGTGCCAGTAATTGCCTCTGGAGGCGCTGGTGGTCCAGAACACATGAAGGATGCTTTAGTAGAGGGAAAGGCAGATGCTGTTTTAGCTGCTAGCATATTTCATTTCGGTACATATTCTATCCGACAGGTTAAGGAATATCTTGCTGATGCAGGTGTTCCAATCCGGCGTAGTTAAAAAATAAAAAGAAAGAAAGGTAAAAAATTATGAGTTTAGAACTTGATCAAAACAATCTCATTCCCGCAGTTGTGCAAGATGTTGATACAAAAGAAGTTTTGGTATTGGCTTGGATGAATCTGGAGTCTCTCGAGATGAGTCTAGCATCTGGACATGTCACCTTTTGGAGTCGCAGTCGTAATGAAATCTGGGAGAAGGGCGCTACAAGTGGAAATTATCTTAACTTGGTAAGCATAAAAAAGAATTGTGAGGATAATTCACTTCTAGTCCTTGCACGGCCAGATGGTCCTACGTGCCATACTGGTAATATTTCCTGTTACTATCGTGAGCTTGATTCAGACGAAATTCCAAAGGTTTAATATCCATGGATTCAAGTAGTCCTGACTATACAGAGTTACTTTTCCCCTCTGCTCCGTTGGATCGGCCAACTGTAATTTTAAATGGCGTAATGTCTGCTGATGGGAAGGCAGTTATTCAAAATACTGAGCAGGGGATCGGTTCAAGTACTGATCAGCGATTGATGCGTGAATTAAGACTTCATGCTGACATTATTTTAAATGGTGCTGAAACGCTTCGGACTAGTGGTACTTCTTCACGACTCGGATTCAAAGATCTCGATGAAATAAGGGAGAGCCGGGGTAAGGCGGTACCAATTGCCGCTGTTTTAAGTCGTAGTGGCAATCTACCTATCGAGAAGCAATTTTTTCAGGCTACTGATTTTCCAGCAGTCGTATACCTTTCTGAAACTGTATCTGAACAGAAGAGGAAAATTGTAGAAGACACAGGTCGACCAGTCGTTGTTCTGCCTAGGGATAACGAAATTGAGGCGATGCTAGTACATATGCGAAATGTTCTTAACTGTGAGGTATTACTTGTTGAAGGTGGTCCTGCAATATATGCAGCTTTTTACAAAGAAGGTTATGTTGATGAGGTATTTTTAACAATTGGTCCTGTGATTGTTGCCGGTAAAGATACCCTTTCCTTAGTTTCTGGAAAAAATGCTTTTTCACCCGAGACTGTTCCGCATTTAGAATTAGTTAGTTCTATACCGAATATGGAAACTAGTGAGGTGTATCTTCGCTATCGGATGAAATAATTATAAAATGATTCGTTTTGAGAGTCATAATTATACAAGAGGGGTTGTTCACTGAAATATATAGAGATCCAGGGTGCTAGAGAGCACAACCTTCAAAATATTGATGTCCGAATTCCCCGAGACCAGTTGGTTGTAATAACTGGTGTTTCTGGTTCCGGGAAATCTTCATTGGCATTCGACACAATTTATGCGGAAGGTCAACGTAGATATGTGGAATCCTTGTCTGCATATGCGCGGCAATTTCTTGGATTGATGGAAAAACCTGCCGTTGATTATATTGATGGGCTTTCGCCAGCGATCTCTATAGACCAGAAATCCACATCAAATAATCCTCGTTCTACAGTGGGCACTGTTACTGAAATCTACGATTACATGCGGCTTTTGTGGGCGCGCATTGGACAACCTCATTGCTTAGAATGTGGTCGTCCAGTTACGAGACAGACCGTGCAACAAATTGTTGATGCGATTCTTGAATATCCACCAGGTTCTCGCCTTTTGATACTTGCCCCCGTAACAAAAGCTATGCGTGGTGAACATGTAGCTATATTAGATGAGGCAAGAATTGCTGGCTTTGTAAGAGTGCGTATAGATGGTGAGATCTATGATTTGGACGGAGAGATAAAGCTCGATAGATATAAGCGACATGATATTGAAATTGTTGTAGATCGATTGGCGATTCCTAAAAGTACTGAGAATAGTGACGAGAATTTAAGACTAGCGGAATCGGTTGAAACTGGTTTGTCTGTTGGACAAGGTGTTATCAACGTAGCAATTGTGGGAGGCATTGACAAAGAGGGTGGCGCAGAGGAACAGTTTGAAAGAGTTTTTTCTGAGCATTTTGCTTGTCCGTACGATTCCTTTTCTTTTGAAGAGGTAGAGCCGCGAACCTTTTCTTTTAATAGTCCGCATGGTGCCTGTAAGCGATGCACTGGGTTAGGTGTTCAAATGCAAGTTGATCCCGCACTTGTAATTCCTGATCGCACATTGTCGTTAGCAGATGGTGCTATTGAGCCGTACAACCATGCTGGTACTAGTGGTATGTGGTACAACAGATTCTTCGAATCGATTGCGGATGAATATGGTTTCTCTGTAGATGTTCCTATTTCAGAATTGAACGAAACGCAGTTGAATGCTGTCTTGTACGGTACAGGTGATAAGCGTCTGGACGTGCGATATAACACTAAAGGAGGACAATCACGACTTTATACTGCTCGTTTTGAGGGTGTCATTAATAATTTGCAAAGGCGTTATAAGGAGACTGATTCCGAACGAAGAAGGTCTGAAATTGAGCGTTATATGGCCGCAGTAGCTTGTCCTGATTGTCTAGGGCAGCGTCTTCGTCCGGAAGCATTGATGGTACTAATTAATAAGGTCAATATTGATTCAATTGCAAAATTGAGTGTGGCAGAGGCATTGGCGTGGTTTAAAAATTTAACCGAGAACTCTACTCCGTTAGATGCTCGTGAAAGAGTGATTGGTGAGCAGGTTCTTAAAGAAATTTGTGGCCGTTTAGAGTTTCTTGTTGATGTTGGGCTTGATTATTTAACACTCTCACGATCGGCTGGCTCACTTTCAGGTGGTGAGGCCCAGCGGATTAGATTAGCAACGCAAATCGGTTCGGCCTTAATGGGTGTTTTATACATATGTGATGAGCCTTCAATTGGTCTTCACTCAGTAGATGGGGACCGCTTGATACGTACATTGGAACGCCTTCGAGATTTAGGAAATACGGTGATTATTGTTGAACATGATGAAGCTACAATGCGTGCTGCTGACCATATCATTGATCTTGGTCCTATGGCTGGTGTTGGTGGAGGAGAAGTAGTTGCGCAGGGTTCCTTGGCAGATATTGTTAAGAATTCGAGGAGCATGACAGGAGCATATTTATCTGGAAAAAAAGTTATACCTGTTCCTAAAACTCGTCGTTCGGGTAATGGTCAATCCTTATTTGTTCAGGGTGCGCGTGCAAATAATCTCAAGAATTTGAATGTGGAATTCCCATTAGGTCTTTTTATTCTTGTCACCGGTGTTTCTGGATCTGGAAAGTCATCTTTGGTGAGTGAAATTCTCGTACGTCGAGCTGCACAGGTTGTTCACAAAAGTTACCAAAGACCTGGTGATCATGATGGAATTGTAGGCCTCGATCATCTTGATAAAGTGGTAAATATTGATCAGTCACCAATAGGTCGTACTCCTCGTTCCAACCCTGCGACTTATACAGGTGTTTTCACACTAATTCGAGAACTATTTGCTTCGGTTCCAGAGTCACGTGCGCGCGGTTATAAGCCAGGACGGTTTTCTTTTAATGTGAAAGGTGGGCGTTGTGAAGAATGTAGAGGTGATGGATACAAGCTTGTAGAGATGCAATTTTTGCCAGATGTGACTGTTCCTTGTGAGGTTTGTGACGGTAGTCGCTATAATCGTGAAGCCTTAGAAATAAAATTTCGAAATAAAACAATAGCTGAAGTGTTAAATCTGACCGTTGCCGAAGCAGTTGGTTTGTTCGAAGCATTTCCTCGAGTAAAGCGTATCTTGCAAACTCTAGTAGACACTGGGTTGGGTTACATCCGGTTAGGGCAACCATCAACTACGTTGTCTGGAGGCGAAGCACAGCGAATTAAATTAGCTTCTGAGTTGTCACGACGTTCAACAGGTAAAACATTGTATGTTCTTGATGAACCGACAACAGGTTTGTCCTTTCTAGATGTTCATAATTTATTGGATGTATTGCACCGTTTGGTAGATAGTGGCAATACCGTCGTTGTTATTGAGCATCATCTTGATGTGATTAAGTCAGCTGACCACATAATTGATTTAGGTCCTCATGGCGGTGATCGTGGAGGTTTAATTGTGGCACAAGGTACTCCAGAAAAAGTTGCAAAAGTTAAAAAGAGTGCAACAGGACAGTATCTGAAATTACTTCTAGATTAGCCTTTCAAGTAAATCTTTGTAATGGCTGTGTTCAAGAGAAGTTGTAATTTCACCAAGTCCTGTCCAGCCTTTCCAATTCCAATTGTCTGTTACTCGTGGTTTATCTACTGGATTTTGTACTTCTGAGTTTTTGCTGGCTAATATCAATTGGTAACGTGAGCTAAGAGGTAGTGTTTGATTTACAATCCCGATCCAGAATTGTAGGTCTGGTGTATTGCCAGAAAAAGTTGTTCCTAGGTATCGAAACTCTCCCTGTATCGCTTGTGATGCACTATTTAGATATTCTGTACTTACGCCATATTTTTCTCTAATAACTGCCCCTCCGAGCGCGTAGAGTTTGTTTGTTTTGAGTGCTTGTTGAACGGTTACTGACCCATGGCCGAGTATGTCCGTCTGTACAAAATTCCTGAATTCCAAAGCAAGCTTTTCTGAACTTTTACCAAGAGTTTCTACAATTTGCTCCCATGTTACTGATACCCAGTTGCTCGGGGGTGTATCCCCTGTAAAGCTTATCCAAAGCAATACTGCATTGTCTGCTTTTATTGTTTGTAACTTTGTTCTTTCTTCAATATTGTTGTTTGGTTGCGTGTTAATTTTTATAAAGAGACGTTTATTATTAGTCAATTCGACCAATAAACTAACAATTTGGTCATCAACTATTGCCTGAGAATGAGTTGCTTCAACTGTGTCGAAACCTTCCGCTTCTGATGTGAGTAGTTCTGTTAGTTGAGGTTGTTTTGTTTCTAGCAAATAAGCTAAGGCACTGACACAATAATTTTCAAAAGGATCTGTACCAAGTCCAGCCTGAAATGAAGATAATGCCTCGAAAATATTGTTATTGGTCATAGAATTACTATGGTCATCTTACGATTTTTTCCTGTTAAGAATTGTCAAGCTCTCGAAGCACTTGCTCAAGAATTTGAAGCCAATCACTCCCTGCCTCAATACGATCAATCCGTATCTGCTCTGGTCCCACAAAAATACACTTGAGATTTAGAGAATTAACAAGTTGCTTCTGTCCTGTTGTTAGACCATTGTAGCTGTGAATATGTAGCATTCTTGCACTTGTACTTACCCTTTGCATCTTTGCATTGTGGGCAAGGATTTTTAAGCGGACAACAGTTAGGAGTTGTTGAACTAATGGTGGTGGTGGGCCATACCTATCGTTTAGTTCTTCTTGGAGTTCTAGAATTTCCTCAGTTGTTTTCAAATGTGTAATTCTTTCGTAAATGGCTAGTCGAGTTTCTGTATCTTCAAGATATGTTTCAGGAATTGAAGCACTAAGCGGAACGTCAATTTGTACGCTTATTGTCTGGTCCTGAGTCGTTTCATCATTGATACCCAAGCCACGCTTAAGTGCAGCAACCGCTTCCCCCATAAGGCGAGAATATAGCTGGAACCCAATTGCAGCTATATGGCCGCTTTGTTCACTTCCTAAAACATTGCCAGCGCCTCGGATTTCAAGGTCGCGCAAGGCAATTTGAAATCCAGACCCTAGTTCAGTGGCTTGAAAAATTGCTTCAAGGCGTTGTTGTGCGGTTTCTGTAATATTTTGGGTTTTGTCATGCAAAAGATGTGCATAAGCTCTTACTGAACCTCTCCCCACTCTGCCCCTTAGTTGGTACAGTTGAGCTAAACCAAATCTGTTTGCTTTATCAATTAAAATGGTGTTTACGTTTGGGAGGTCTAGGCCGCTTTCAATAATGGTTGTGCATAGCAAGATGTCGTAAGTGCCTCTTGAAAATTCGTACATTACCTGTTCGAGTTTCTCTTCTTGCATTTGTCCATGTGCAATTGCAAGAGTCGCTTCAGGCACAAGGTTATTTAACTTTTTCGCTATTTTATTGATTGTACTAACTCGGTTGTGGACAAAATAAATTTGGCCATCTCTGTCTATCTCCTGAAGTATTGCTTTTCTGATAGCGTCATCGTCCCATTCAGAGATATAGGTTTTTACCGGTTGTCGTTCCTCAGGTGGGGTCATTAGTGTACTAATGTCACGAATTCCAGCTAGAGACATTTGCAATGTTCTTGGAATTGGTGTTGCTGACATGGTTAGGGTATCAACTTCTTTCCTAACTTTTTTAAACCAATCTTTGTGATTAACACCAAATCTTTGTTCCTCATCGATGATAACTAAACCCAAATCATTAAATTCTATATCCTTTTGCAATAGGCGATGTGTTCCGATAGTGATATCAATACTGCCCGTATCAATTCCCTGAATGATTTCTTTTTGGCTTTTTGTATCTCTAAACCTTGAAAGTACCTCAGTCTTTATGGGGAAGCTGGAAAGTCTTTCTCGGAAAGTCTCACCGTGCTGTTCTGCTAGTACGGTTGTAGGTGCTAAAACAGCAACCTGTTTCCCGTGGGTGACAGCTTTAAATGCAGCACGAATTGCGATTTCTGTTTTTCCATAACCTACATCTCCGGCGATCAGTCGGTCCATAGGCTGAGTTTTTTCCATGTCCTGTTTGATTGCACTTATCGTTTCATTTTGATCTGGAGTTTCGACAAACGGGAAAGAGCCTTCTAATTCTTGCTGCCAGGCCGTGTCAGACCCAAATGCGTAACCTTTGGCCAATGCACGTTGTGCATATAGGTCTAATAAGTCACGTGCGTTTGCGATGATATCTTTTTGGACACGCTGTTTTGTACGCGCCCACTCTTGTGTTCCAAGTCTTGTGATTGTTGGTGAACGGTTGCTAGGACCAACATATGGCGTCAAAGAATCAAGATAATCAGTAGGTACGTATACATGGTCACCTGCTGCATATTGAAGATCGAAGTATTCACGTTCGCGACCATCCGTCGTTCGCCTGACAAGCCCTAGAAATCTTCCAATTCCATGCTCGGCATGCACAACAAGATCTTTAGGTTTTAGGGTTCCTAAAAGATTTTGCTGGATTCCAACATTTTTGCGAATCCTTCTCGGTCTTCTATGTAGACCAAAAATATTTTCATCTGTTATTAGTGCGATTTTTCCTTCGATAGTAAAACCTATCATTGCGTTTGAAGGACATATCGTAACTGTACCTTCGTTGACCACCTTTACACTTTTTACAAGTTCGCTGGGAATTCCTTCTTCTTGTAATAATGCTAAAAGACGATGCCCTTGTTGAGATGCAATGATTACTGACTCACTATTCTGAGCTCTTTTATTTGCATCTTGGATAAGTAATTTGAGTTGGCCTGCATAGTTTTGAGCTGCTCCGATCGGTATCCGTTCCGTACCCCGTTCCTCTGTTCCAAAACGCTCTAAAATTATTTTATTTTTCTTTTGTGTGAGAGTGTGAAGAAACAAGTCTGCTTGCTTGTGTAGAGGAGGCAATCCTTTTGGTAAATCACCTTTTTCCTCGCCTTGCTTTCGATTTTCATGTTCATGTTCCAATATTTGCAGAAGGTTTTCTTGACCCAACTCAACCTGGTCCAAAATTAGAGTTCCGGAGGGATGCAAATGTTCCACCAGCGTTTCAGTATTTAAGAAAGGTTCGTAAAAGCTAAAATTACGTGGTCTTTTTCCTGTTTGAATGAGTTCAAGTTCATTGAGGATGAGTAAGGATTTTTCTCCTGTCTTTTTTAAAGTCTTTAGCAAATTGTTGGCACTGCTTTGATTTTGCTGTGTAACAATTTCTGCTGGGGCGATCCTTATTTTTTCAAAACGTCCTCTACTTCTTTGAGTCGAAGGTTCAATTTTTCGAATACTCTCGATTGTGTCATCTAAAAATTCGAGACGATATGGGCTCTCGTGATTCACGGGAAAGATATCAACAATTCCACCCCGTTGTGTCACCGTTGCAACTGTGTCGGCAATTTGTTTTATTTTGTAGCCGTGTGATTCAGCCCACCGTAGTAGTGTTATTGGCTTTAGTTGTTGGCGAATGTTTAGAATACGTTCTTTTTTAGTTGCGTCGGGTCCTGCTTGTAACTCTGCGGCTGCAATCCAAGACGCAACTATGATTGATTGTTCTCTCCTCCGTAGTTGACGTAGGACTTTTTCTCTTTCTGTTCGTAGTGAGTTTTCAATCGAAAGATTGTCATATGCTTTTTGCTCCCGTTCCGGGAATTGCATTACTGGCATTTCGGTACAGTAAAAACTAATTTCGCTCGTTAGCCGTTCAGCAGCCGTTGGTGTTGTTGTAAGTAAGAGAGTTGGCCCTTGTACATTTTTTGCAATTATTGCGGCAACTACTGTTTTTCCATTTTCAGAGATTCCCAGTGAATGTTTTAGTTTATTGGAATTTAGTAAGGGTAAAACGAAAGGCTCCAGCGCGTTCCGAACCCCCACTAATTGTCCAGTCATAGATGCTCCAGTGTAGTTACCTTGATTACGGATTTCTCAAGAATTTATTTGCAACTTAAATTCTCTCAGCTTCATCTATTACTTCAGCAAGATGCATAATTTTAGCTGAAAGTGATCCTTCGCGTTTAGCTGCTTCAAATTGCATTAAGCATCCTGGGTTTGTAGTTACAATTACGTCAGCATCTGCTTCTTGAAAGGCTTCTGTTTTCCGGTTTCTTAATGCTCCAGACATTTCTGGCTCAAGGATGCTATATATTCCGGCTGCTCCACAGCAAAGATCAGATTCAGTGGTTTCAATTAAGTCACATTGTGGCAGAGACTTTAATAGTGTTCTTGGTTGTTTGCTTATTCCTTGGGCGTGATTTAAATGACAAGCATCTTGATAGACGACCTTTTTATTGAAACTTCCTTTGCCAATAGGTTCAGCAATTTCAGAAAAATCAAAAATACGTTTTGAAAATAAGGCAGCTCTTTTGGCATAAGACTCATCATTTTCCAAAAGTGTAGCGTACTCTTTTAGCGCCGCTCCACATCCTGCAGAGTTGACTACGATTGGACCTTCAGTTCTTTCAAAAGCTTCTATATTTTCCCGTGCAAGCTTTCTTGCAAAGGTAAGATCTCCGTCATGTTCATGTAATGCTCCGCAACATCGCTGTTCTTCAGGTGCATTAATTGTAAATTTTCGATGTTCTAAAACCCGCCTTGTAGCTTCATGTACCGAACCGAATAGTTCTCCCATTACACAGCCTACGAATAGCTGAGCCATTTTTTCACCTTTCGTGTCTTTGAAGTGAACCGCTCGTGCAATTTGTGAGCGTTGACCTAGGCTAGAATCTAAAAACGTTAATCGTGTTGAGATTTCAAGGATCTTTAATTTTCTGAGGTAAGTTCTAAACTTAGATTGTATAAACCATCTAACAGGAGTGAGAACTAATCCGAGAATTGAGGGTCTTGCAATAATGTTTCGCAAAACAAAACGTCGTAAGTACAAGCTAAGCTTTTTTGAAGGTTTAGCTTCGCTTATTTGAGCTTTTGCTCGAGTCATGATTGTTCCGTACGGCACTCCGCTTGGACATACGGCTTCGCATGCGCGGCATTGCAAACAAAGGTCCCAATGGTTCTGTACTGATTCGGTTAGACTGATTCTACCTTCACCTACTGATCGTGCTAAATGTATACGACCCCTCGGTGATTCCACCTCAAGGCCAGTAATTAAATAGGTTGGACATGCGTTCACACAGAGACCACAGTGGACACACTTTGAAAGGTCTTCAGAGTTAGGTGCTTCTTTTGGTAGGGGCCAAGCACTTTCTTCGTAGAGTGTGATTTTTTCAGATACCACCTAAATATCTCCCTTTGTTAAATCGTCCAGTAGGATCGTAGATATCTTTGATCTTTTTCATTAAAGCAAAAGATGTATTTTTTTGTCCCCAAGTATTAATTTTTATGTTTTGGTCTAAAGAGCGTTCAATGATAATTATGGCATCAGACACTTCATTTTTCTCACGTAATGATGCTATTCCAATAGATGTCTCTGCTTTTTTTTCATTATTTGATTCCCAAGTAGCTCGTATTAATCCTGCGAGTGGCCTTACTAGGAGGCTATCTGGATGTAATTGTTGGAGTTCATTAACAATGAACTCCAATGAGCTATTTGTGCACGAAACTCTTATTGTTAATTCGTCCTTTGGTGTGAATCCAAGATCGCGTGCCTGTAGGTATAAATCCTCTTTTTCTTCTCTCATTAGTTTCTGGTCAAGAATGGTCTGTGTTATTTCTTGTGTTTGGTCCGATAATCTGAGGAAAAGTGTATACGTCCCATTTTTGATCAGAATATCAGCACATTCAGGCCGAATATCCTTGATATAGATTTCATCAACAATTCTTTTTGCTTCAGAAAAATTAGTAACAGTTACGCTATAGTCGTTTGTCGTAGTAGTGGGTGTAACACGTAAGGCAACTTCAGTAATTATTCCGATTGTTCCAAGAGACCCACACCAGAGTCGCATAAGATCATAGCCGGTTACATTTTTTACAACCCTACCTCCGGCACGAACTATCTCTCCATCAGCCCTTAAAACAGACATCCCCAAGACCCAATCGCGGGGCGGTCCAAATCTCGATTGTAGTGGTCCTCCAATCCCTACTGCCAAGATTCCCCCAATGGTGGCATTCGCACTGTTAGGTGGGTCGATAGGAACCCTTTGCCCAGCTTTTTCTAGCGTTCCCTGGAGTTCTTGCAATGTTGTATTAGAGGATACTAAGACGGTTAAATCTGCAGGCTCATGTTCGATCTTGTTAGGAAAAGCTCTTTCTAGATATAATGCCGCGAATTCGCCCTCAGGCCTCTCTCCTAATTCTAGCTGTGTGCCTCCCCCGATTGGTAACAAGGTTAGGTCGTCTTTGTTTTTTACAATTTTAATGAGGTTTTCCAAGGAGTTTGGCCTATAAACTTCAGTGGCCTGTTTGTTTTTTACGCTGAATAGTTCAGATCCAGGCATCAGGCCCTGCTGCAGAAACTACTTTTGGAATATTTGCTATTTCTCCACAACCACTACCTTCTGGAAGAATTTTGCAAGGATTAAACATTCCTAAATTGCCAAATACTGTGCGAACATTTCTCATATTTTCAATATCTGTTTCGTTATATAACCAAGGCATGAACCTTTGTTTTTCGTATCCAACACCATGTTCTCCACTAAGTGCTCCCCCGACAGCAACGCATACGCTCATAATTTCAGCACCTGCTTGTAAAACCTTTTCTGTTGTACCAGGAATTCTTTCGTCAAACAGTAAATTGGGATGGAGATTTCCATCGCCGGCATGGAAAACATTAGCTACAGGAAAACCAAAGCGGTCACTAATCTCACTGACCTTTAACATTGTCTCTACTAATTTTGATCTAGGTACCACCCCATCTAGAATGTAATAATTCGGTGCTATGCGTCCCAAAGCACCTATTGCACCTTTTCTTCCTTTCCACAACATTTCACGTTCAGCGCTACTTTGTGCTTTACGAATTTCAGTAGCCCTCTGCTCTAGGCAGGATTCCTCAGCTTGTTTAATTTGTTTTTCGACAACCTGTTCTAACCCATCGAACTCTATAAGCAGTACAGCTTCAGCATCTGGAGGATATCCACAATTTAGACCTGCCTCTGCTGCTTGTAAGGTAACTTTATCAATTAATTCTAGGGCAGCTGGAATTAATCCACCTTGAATTATGGCAGAGACCGCGCGACAAGCATCTTCAATATTATTGAAAATGGCCAACATAGTTGTAACACTTGCAGGGAGAGGCAAAAGTTTAACAATAATTTTTGTTGTGATTCCCAATGTTCCTTCAGAACCAACAAACACTCCTCTAAGATCAAAACCTGCAGATTCTGGTGTTTTTCCGCCCAGCCACATGGTTTCACCATTTGCTGTAACAATTTCCATCCCTAGGACGTGGTTAGTAGTTACACCTAATGCTAAGCAATGTGGACCTCCTGCATTTTCAGCTATGTTTCCTCCTATAGTGCAGGCTTTTTGCGAACTTGGGTCTGGTGCATAAAATAAACCATGTTTTGCAGCTGAGCTTGTAAGATCTATATTAGGTACCCCTGGTTCAACTATTGCTATTCTGTTGACGGGATCGATTTCAAGAATTTTGCGTAGTCTTGCCATTCCGACTATGATCCCCCCTTTTGCTGCAACCGCGCCGCCACTTAACCCAGTTCCCGCTCCCCTAGGAGTTATAGGAACTTCAAAATCTTTGCTTAGTTGAACAATTTTTTCAATTTCTTTAGCACAGGAAGGGAATACCACAAGGTCCGGCAAATTTCTCTCTACCGTCCCATCCATTTCGTACGGGATGAGGTCTTCTGTTTTGTAAAGAACGTGTTCTTTACCTACTATTCGCTGGAGCTTTTTTGTAAGTTCTAGCAACCGTTTTTCTACCAGATACCTAACGCCATTTGTACATCTTCGCTGGCCATTTCTTTAGGGTTCCACGGGGGTGTCCATACGATCTGAACATCTACATCTTTTACTCCAGGGACACGGATAAGCCTTCCGTATACACCACCCTTAATAATTGGTCCCATTGGACAACCTGGGCTCGTTAATGTCATCGAGACTATGACCTCCCCATCGTCGTAAGCCAAGTCATAGACAAGTCCCAGTTCTACAATACTCATATCGAGCTCAGGATCTTTGACCTCTGTCAAAGCTTCCATTAATTCTTCGTTTGTTGGGATTGTTGTTTCTTCAGTTGTTTCGGACATAGTTTCCTCTTAGTAGGCTAAGAATTTTAGATTTACTATTGATTTACTTTACTGTGTTATCCCTGCTCTCGACTAGTCCCTCAAGCTCTTGGCGGAGTTCTTCATCGGGAACTCGGTCCAGAACTTCAAGGAAAAATCCTCGAATTAGCAAATCTGTAGCTTCTGCTAAGGTTAGTCCTCTAGACCGTAAGTAAAAGAGTTGCTCATCCTCTACGGGACCTACAGTAGCACCATGACTTACTTTCTGTACATCATTCGTAAGGATTTCCAACACTGGGTCGCTATCTGCTTGGGCAGTAGGACTTAATAACAGGTTACGATTTTGTTGATTTGCACTAGAATTACGTGCATTTTCTCCAATGCGCGTAATTCCATAGTACACAGATTTACTAGTTCCACCGAGTGCTGATTTAAACAACAAATCACTGAAAGTATCTTCTCCAACATGATCTTGTAATGTGTAGAAATCAATATGTTCTACACCTTTACCCATACCAGTTCCGTATCCTGCACCAAAGAGCTCACTAGAGGAACCTCGTCCTTTTAATGTTGTTCCGATGTGTTGTTTAACCGTTTTTCCACTTATCGCTAAACTCAAGCTTTTTATCTGTGAATTTTCTTCCGTGATTGTTTGTTGGGCTCCAAAAGATTCCGTCTTACTGCCCCATCGGTGAACTGTGGTGTAGTTAACCGATGCACCCGGGCCAGAAAAAATTTCAACAATTGGAGTAGCAATTACAGGAACATTTGTGGAAAAAAACTGTTCTATTATCTCAATATTGCTGTTTGCTCCCGCGATGATAACTGTATGTGGCGTTGCAAATTGTTTTGTTGTGTACCTGTGTTCTATCCGAATTGGCTTGTCTAATTTAGTATCTGCACTGATTTCAACGACAGCGATATCTTGTAGATATGCATAGTGGAGGGCCGTTAAACGGTTAGTGTCTGGATTTACAGCTTGACCTAGAAAACTGGTGTCGGCCGTGCTTAAGTCAAGACCTTTTTGATATGATTCGTTATGAGTTACGATTCCGTTGGTTAGTTCAATACTGCCGGCAGAGTTTCCGCTTTCAGAAATGTTGATTTTCTGATGTTCATCGCTCACAACGATTGGATAGTCTTCGAGAGCTAACTGGCTAATGTCTAAGTATTTCCATGGTCGCTCATTTTGCGAAGATGGCATTTGTAGTTTACGGCTCAAATTAAGCGCATCAGAACGTAGCAGTGAGAGGTGGTCACTATCCTTGGCGCCTAATAGTTGACTTGTTTTAGGCGTTAAAGGTTTTTTTAATGGTTCTATTTCTGATGTAGTTGCCACCCGATATTTACCCGATAGCTCCTTCCATTTGGAGCTCAATAAGCCGATTTAGCTCAACTGCATATTCCATTGGTAGTTCTTTAACTATAGGTTCTACGAAACCATTAACTATCATTTTCGCAGCTTCATCCTCAGTCAAACCTCTTGATTGCAGATAAAAAAGTTGGTCCTCACTCAATTTTGAGACGTAGGCTTCATGTTCAATTCCCACTTCTGGGGCGTCTACTTCCATCGTTGGATACGTGTCTGAGCGTGAGTCTTCATCAAGGAGGAGTGCGTCACAACGAACGCTCGCACGAACATCATTGCAGTCTTCGTAAACTTTTAGCAATCCACGATAGCTTGTACGTCCTCCATTTTTGCTTAGTGATTTTGATACTACGGATGAAGTGGTATGTGGTGCCATATGAACAATTTTTCCACCAGCATCCTGATGTTGACCTGTTCCCGCGAATGCTAGTGAAAGAATTTCACCATGGGCTCCGGGTTCCATTAGGAAAACACTTGGAAATTTACAGGTCAGCTTGGATCCTAAGTTACCATCTACCCATTCCATCACAGCATTTTCATAGGCTGCTGCTCGCTTTGTCACTAGGTTATAAACATTGTTGGACCAGTTTTGGATTGTTGTATAGCGGACGCGCGCATTTTTCTTTACAACGATTTCAACTACGGCACTGTGAAGTGAGTCACTACTGTAGGTGGGGGCAGTACAACCTTCGACATAGTGAACTTGACTGCCTTCATCAGCAATGATTAACGTACGTTCAAATTGCCCCATATTTTCGGTGTTAATGCGGAAGTAAGCCTGTAAAGGTATATCAACCTTCACACCTTTCGGAACGTAAATAAATGATCCCCCTGACCAGACTGCACTATTCAAAGCTGAATATTTGTTATCTCCAGGTGGGACGACTCGTCCGAAGTGCTCTTTAACGATATCCTCGTATTCTGCCAAGCCTTGATCCATGCCAAGAAAAACAACACCAAGTTTCTCTAGATCTTCCCGAATGTTGTGGTAAACAACTTCAGAATCATACTGCGCTCCGACTCCAGCTAAGTACTTTTTTTCTGCTTCTGGAATCCCTAATTTGTCAAATGTATCACGTATGTAATCTGGCACATCATCCCAGTCTTTTTCATCTCTATCTGTTGCACGTACATAGTAGTGAATGTTGTCAAAATCTATAGTCTCTAATAATTCACTACCCCATGAAGGATTCTTTTTTTCCAAAAACAAATCAAGTGAACGGAGACGAAAATCAAGCATCCACTGGGGCTCATTTTTCATTTCCGAAATCGTTTTTACAATTTCAGGAGTTAAGCCTTTGTGTGCCTTGAAAAGTGCGTCTTCTTCATCATGGAAGCCCCATTCATAGTCATCATTTTTTATTGTTTCTGTTTTATTCGACATTTTCCTTACTCACCTGATATTTTTGTAGGTTCAAGAGCATCATATCCGCTTTTTTCCAATTCTTCTGCTAACTCTGGACCACCGGTTCGAACGATTTTTCCATCAATCAAAACATGAACAAATTGTGGTTTTATATAATCTAATAAACGCTGGTAGTGAGTGATCAGAAGCAATCCCATGTCTGGGTTCATAATCGAATTAACACCGTCAGCTACGGTCCGCAGGGCATCAATATCAAGACCTGAATCTGTTTCATCTAGAACAGCAATACTTGGTTTAAGCATGGCTAATTGTAGCATTTCTGTACGTTTTTTCTCACCGCCACTAAAACCATCATTAAGGTACCTACGTGCAAATTCCCTGTCCATACTTAATGCATCCATATGATTGAATAATTCTTCACGGAACTCTCTAATTGGGAGATCTTTTCCCCGTACTGCATTTACAGCTTGTCGCAAAAAGTTGACTACCGTAACCCCAGGAACAGATACCGGATATTGAAATGCTAGAAATAAACCTAGGCGTGCCCGCTGGTCTGGACTCATTGCCTTTATAGATTGCCCTTTAAAAAGAATGTCTCCGCCTGTGATCTGGTAGTTAGGATTTCCTGCGATTGTGTTAGCTAGTGTACTTTTCCCCGAACCGTTAGGTCCCATAATCGCATGAATTTCCCCGGGATTAATAGTTAAGGAAAGGCCATTTAAGATTTTAATTTCTCCAGTATTCGTATGAACTGACTGGATTTCCAAAAGGGAACTCATACACCTACCTGTTATTACGTCACTGGACATGTCACCGGACGATTTACTTAGTGTTAATGTAACACTTACATCCTAGCACACTAGTTGCTTATGCAGCTACGTACGTTTCTACTGCGCTTTTTCAATGATTGCCTCAGTAATTTCTAATAATTCTTTATCGGTTTCGTTAATTTTTTTGTATTGAGAAACGGTATATCCTCCATATTTTTGAACTAGGTAATCGTCATCGTCGATAATTACATCGGGCTGCGGTTGTACTTTTGGACTTTTGTCATGACAATCTGTTACCCAGTCGGTAAGACCATGTTGTTCAACGATTCTTTCGCAGTAGGTTTTTCCTCCTGCTGACCAAACATGTATTTCGTTGCCTAGTTCACTCAGCTTTTGCATAGAGATATGCGCGCCAGGGCGTAAAACACTGTAGTCCTTTGTATTAAGGAGGAGGGTGTGGTCTACATCAAAGAAAATGTTCATGGCTTTTTCTTAGGCATCAACTATTGTTAAGCCCCAAACAGGTCGATAGCGCCAAGTGCGGAGGCCTTTAAGTGAGATATCAAATTTTTTGCAGAGTTTTTTTGTATTTTGCACATAGCCTGTTGGTACATAGAGTAGTAATTCGCCCATTGAGGCATAGGGTTTCCATATATTGACTGCTGTTTCCTCAGTTATGGAATCTGCAGTTTCAACCTGCGCAATTATCTGCAGCCAATTACCTGGACGGCGTACAACCACTATGTCTGGATAAACTGCTTCGCCATTGATTGCACCAGCTGACATACGTAAGTCTGGTTTATTTGTAAAAGTCTCAAATGTGGGATGATTTTCATCTGGATAATTTAAGCGTTTGCTTGCAATTTCCTCCACTATTTTTTGATGACGTTGATTACGAAGATATTCAACTGGCATAAATTTTTTTGCCTCACTCAATAATGGCAAGTGTGTCGCCTTCGGCTACTTGCATGCCTTCTTTTACAGGTAGTTCTGTTATTTTACCGGAAGAGGAAGCCTTAATTTCATTTTCCATCTTCATTGCCTCTAACAGTAATATGACCTCGCCAGCTTCAATGGTATCTCCTTCAGAAAAGTTTACTTGTAGAATTTTTCCGGCGAGCTCAGACACAATGGCGCCTTGCTTGGCGGCCGATGCCGTCTTTTTTGTACTCTGTGTTGTTGGTGCGCTTGGATTTGCAGTGGTCTTAGAAATTGATAGCCCTGATTCAAATTCAATGACGAAAGGGCGGTGATCAACTTCAACTGTCATGCCTGACTTACGTTCATCTTCAGGAGGTAAAGCTACTCTGTATGCCACATCTCCAACTAGAACTGTTGCAAATTCCTCTCCTTTTTCGATACTTACTAAAAATTCGTGGCCGTCCACATTTATCGAGTCGTTTTTAAGTTCGACTTCATAATCTCTTGTTCCAATTGTAACTTTTGTCATACTTATCTCATTTGCCGCATACGCCCAAATGAGCGCCATTGATTCCCTTGGATATTTTCTGGATTGATTACGGTGCTTTGTGCTGCTGGCTCGCGTTCTTTCTCTGTTAATGCAGCTACAACTGCGGCTACGAGTTCCCTTTCTGGCCCCCCACCCTCACGACGCCACTCCATAAATTCTTTGGCTGGGGCCGGGAACATTACATAACTCAGAACATCTTCGGGGCTTTCGGCTAAATCTTCAATTTCCTTTGCTGCTTTTTTCATCTCGGGTTCAAGATCGTCAGCTGGCCTGTGTGTAATAGCGGTTTCATTATTAAGGATTTTCTCAAGGGTTTCTTTTGCAATTGGTGCTGCGGTTTTTCCATACATTCCGGCTGCCAAATTTCTTGTCTCTCGTGTTACATTCCCATACCTTTTCCCTGTCAAAACATTAAGTACTGCTTGTGTTCCCACTATTTGTGAACTTGGTGTTACTAGCGGTGGGTAGCCTAAATCAGCTCGTACTTTTGCATTTTCATCCAAAACTTCTTGTAGACGATCTTCTGCGCCTTGGGCCCGTAATTGTCCAACCAAGTTTGAAATCATTCCACCAGGAACTTGGTGTCTTAGAACTCCTGTATCAATGCCTAGTAGGTGACTCTCATGTTTCCAGTAACGTTTACGAATTTCTTTGAAGTAATCTGCTGTTGTTGATAAGTGTTCGAGCTCAAGTCCTGTAGATAACTCAGGGTCTTCATCAAGCGCAGCAACGAGTGTTTCGGTCGCTGGTTGTGATGTCCCGCCCGCTAGTGAACTTATCGCACAATCAATAACATCAGCTCCAGCTCTTACAGCCATCAAATAAGTCATTTCGGAGTAACCAGATGTGTCATGACAGTGTAATTGGAGAGGTATATCTGGGTGTGCACTTTTTATTCTTGTAGTTAATTGTTCGGCGGCTATTGGGCTTAACAAACCTGCCATGTCTTTAAGACAAAGGGAATCAGCTCCCATTTCGACTAGTTTATCGGCAAGTGTGCCAAAGCTTTCAACTGTGTGAACGGGACTGGTTGTATAACACAAGGTTCCTTGAACGTGCCCGCCTGCCTTCTTAACGGCTTCAAACGCGGTCTCAAGGTTACGTGTGTCATTTAGAGCGTCGAATATACGGAAAATGTCCATACCATTTTCAACCGCACGTTCGCAGAATTCGTAAATTACATCATCTGCATAATGGCGGTAGCCCACAGCATTTTGTCCACGAAGCAACATTTGTGTAGGTGTTTTTTTAAGCCGTGCTTTTACTTCTCTCAGCCTAACCCAAGGATCTTCCTTGAGGAACCGCATTGCTGTATCAAAGGTTGCTCCACCCCAGCATTCAATACTGTGATAACCGGCCTCGTCCATTTGCTCTAATGCCGGAATCATGTCCTCTGTACGCATCCGAGTCGCTAGCAGAGATTGATGTCCATCCCTAATTGCTGTTTCGGTGATATGAACCTTACCCATCCGAACTAACCCTTTCCAACATATAAAGAGGATGATTCATGCATGCTATACCAAGCTGCTCCTATAAACCCAAAAAGCTTTAGGCTTCGAACATTTTTTAGTGTGTTAGCCATTAAAGCGGGATATTTCCATGCTTTTTAGGCGGATTTCGATCAGCCTTATTTTGTAACATTTCTAGAGAGCGCACAATTTTTTTTCTTGTTTCTCTGGGGTCGATTACGTCATCAAGAAATCCTCTTCCCGCAGGAATATAAGGATTTCCAAATTTTTCTTTATACTCAGCTACCAGTTCCTCGCGTTTTGTGTCTGGATTTTTTGCTTCTGCTAAGTCACGTCGATTGATTATAGAGATTGCTTGGTCTGGCCCCATAACCGCTAGTTCTGCTCCTGGCCATGCAAAATTCATATCTCCACGCAGGTGTTTGCTGGACATGACTAAATATGCACCTCCATATGCTTTTCTAAGTACTATTGCAATTTTGGGAACCGTTGCTTCACTATACGCAAAAAGTAGCTTTGCTCCGTGTGTGATGATGCCATTGTGTTCTTGACTGCTTCCAGGTAAGTATCCAGGAATATCAACTAAGGTAACTAGCGGAATATTAAAGCAATCGCAAAAGCGGACAAATCGCGCAGCTTTGCGACTAGCTTCTGTATCGAGCACTCCTGCAAGTTGCATTGGTTGATTACAGACAAAACCAACGGTTGTTCCCATGATCCTTCCAAACCCAACCACTATGTTTTTGGCATAATTTTCGTGTACCTCCATAAAGTCTCCGCTATCGATAAGACGAGAGATAACTTCGCGTACGTCATAAGGGCGGTTTGGTTCGTCAGGAATTATGCTAAGTAGCTCTTTATTTGCAGCTTCATCGGGTTCTAATCCGGGAATTAATGGCGCGTCTTCGGCATTGTTTGAGGGTAGGAATGATAGTAACCGTCGTACTTCGGCTAATGTTTCTCGTTCTCCTTCGATTGCGAAATGTGCTACTCCTGATTGTCTAGCGTGTGCATCTGCACCGCCTAGCTCCTCATGCGTAATTTCTTCGCCTGTGACAGAACGAATTACATCTGGTCCCGTGATATACATTTGACCTATCCCGTCTGTCATGAAGATAAAATCAGTAATTGCTGGGCTATAAACTGCACCTCCAGCACATGGGCCCATGATTACGCTAATTTGAGGTATTACTCCACTGGCTAAAGTATTCATTGCAAACATTTCACCAAATCCCCGAAGGCTTTCTGGGCCATCTTGAATTCTTGCCCCTCCCGAGTCTTGTATGCCTACTATCGGAGCTCCCGTCATCATGGCTAAGTCCATAACTTTCAGAATTTTTTCTGCTACTGCTTCACTTAGAGAACCTCCCAGGACAGTAAAGTCATAGGAAAAAAGATAAACGGGACGACCGTCGACGTGTCCCCAGCCTGTGACTACTGCTTCGGGGCCACGTTCTACATTTCTCGGTTTTACAAGCGGATCGAGTTCTTCGAAAGTTCCTTCGTCAAGAAGGAGCTCTATGCGCTCACGGGCCGTTAACTTACCTCTTTCATGTTGCGCTTCTATACGTTTTTCACCACCACCAGCAAGTGCTTCAGCTTTTCGATTCTGTAAGTCTTCCAGTTGTTGGTCTGCTATCTCAGGCATAGCGCCACCTCTTAAAAATATAGGACTAAGTATAGTCTCTTATGATAAGCGATTTTTTTTTACAGTTTGTGGAGACAGGGGGATTTGAACCCCCGACCTCAGCATTGCGAACGCTGCGCTCTCCCAACTGAGCTATGGCCCCGTACTAAGTATCGTAGGAAGAGCGAACAGGCAAAGCAAATCGAGAGATTACTCGCGCTTCCCGCCACGGCCAATTCTATAACTGGTCTCTCCCGTGAATTTTTTTTCGGTACCACATTTTTTGCAGGTGCCATAAGTCAGTTCACCGCTAGGTGGAGCAAGTTTCCAGTGGTGTGTACATTCAGTATCAATAGTTTCAACGTTTGCCATTTTCGATCCCTTTCGAAATAAACCTCGAAGTGAGAGGCGGGATATCTAACTTCAGGGTTTTTTAGTGTAAGGAAAGTTGAAAAGGCTTTCAATACCTAAGTTGGGTTGTCTAGCGGATAATTTTCTAATCTTATTTTCATCAAACCTTTTGTTAGGTTTATTTCTTCGATCACTTCTTTTGTTGCAGGTATGAGAATCTCCCTATCATCCTTTTTAATCAAATAGACATCATTTGCGCCAGGCTGGAGTACTTCTTCCAGTTTGCCGATGAACTGGTTGTTTTCATCAAAAACTTCTAATCCTTCTATTTCATGTATGAACCAAGAATTGTCTTCTCGTTCTAATTTATCCTCGTGTACTTCTAGTAGAAGACCTTTCGTTTCTGATGCTTTTGTTCGGGTGTCTATTCCTGAAACATTAATTACAAAGAAGTCTTGATTTGCTCTCATTGATTTAATTCGAACATCTATGCCTTTAAGTTGAACCGAGCGACCTGCATCTAGGTGTTTTGTGGATGG
>CAYFHW010000004.1:0-34043 GCA_964343095.1 uncultured Anaerolineaceae bacterium
TCCCAAAATCTACAAAATCCGTTTTAAACACAGGAAAAGATTGCCCTTCCTCAAACCAATTGTTGTCAAAATGCCATAGGTATGTTTTGTCATATTGGCCGCATTGGTTTCCCTCAGGATCAAAAACGACACCACTGTTGGTAAGTTTGCCGTTTACAATTGGCGCGGCAAGTCCTGCAACGAGCCAATACCCGTATTTCTTAGCTTTTTGTCCGAGTAAGTCACAAATTTCTGAGTATTTTCTTACCCCTTGCCTGTCATAAGGTTTTTGGTTTTTTAGATAGTAGGCTGGATAACTACATTCAGGGAGTAGTACGAGGTCTGCTTTCTTTTCACCTGCTTCATCAAGTAATTTCAAGATTCTTTCTAGGCTCAGTTCTGCTTCTTCAAGATCTCCTGCACGAAGTTGGCAACACGCGATAGTAAAAGGTTTCATAGCTTTCTCTGCAGTTCACGATACCCGTTGTAGACTAAGCATATACCACGGAGAGGTGTCCGAGTGGTTGATGGTGCCGTTCTCGAAAAGCGGTGTACAGCAATGTACCGGGAGTTCGAATCTCCCCCTCTCCGCCATGTAATATGATTAAAATAAGTGTTTGAAAGGATATGTTGTGGGAACTAATTCTGAAACTAGTACAAACGCTACCCCTGAGACAGAAAGATCTGTAGTGATCTCTGATTATCTAAATTTATCAGTGGAAATTATTGAGTCAGTTTATGACTTAACTAAAGAGGCCCCAACATTAAAAATAAATGGTTCAGTTGAAGAGATAATGTTTGCTCTGAGCGCTGCCTATACTGCTTTAGACAAAAATTGTAATTTTACTGCCATTTACAATGAACTTAACCGTATACATGGTGATCGTTCACTGTTGGAAAAAGTGCCTGAGGTCGCCAATGATTCAGATGGTATGGATGTAGATATGTTACGGTGGTCGGCCAATCATGAAACTCGCTATATTCGGTTGAATGAGAAGGGAAAAAGCGAAGCTCAAAAATTGCTGGGAGAAAACCTATAGCTTGGAGTTTTTTCTTAACAGCAAACGACAAGATTGGCTACACCATCTACGTTTGTGTTGCCGATGTTTGTGAAACTTTTCTGGATTATTAGTATTGGTACACACTGTTATTCCTTGTTCGGTCGCAAGTAATAAACGTCCGTTGTTATTTTCTGGTTTTTCTTTCCTTTTATAAACTAGTTTGTTGCAATATATACAGGGCCTAAATCTTGAACGCTTTAGAACATTCTTACATCCCGAGATTTTTTTCAGACTACCATCTTTATCTGACACCTCTTTATCAAAGTACCCGTTACAATTTTCGAAGTCGATATTTGGAATTTCTGCAAATTCTTCTGCAAGAAGAAACCAAATAAAAGTTATTAAATTTTTTGGAAGTGTAACGGTTTGTATTTTACGACTACGAATCTTGTTTCCCGGAATTTCTTTTTTTTCATCTAGATCAAGTGGGTTTTCAATAAGGTTGATATTCAAGTTTTTGAATTTAAACTCATTAAGAGCTTCTAGGTTTTTTTGAATCGTTTCTTTTACTAGATTAATTAAATCCAAGTAACTTACATTCCAGGTTGTTGAAATACTATTTAAATTTCCTTGTGACTGGGTTGTTTCACGATCGGAAATTTTACGAGCAGCCCAAGTGGCAGGTGTAAAGATGAGGTTGGAGCTTAAGCTAGGCCGTACTCTTAGGGGGTTAGGAACAGTAAGTATTAGTGATGCGGCTTCTGTAGTTGTCATTTTGTTTGGATCGAGCCCTATTTTTTCTTTATATTTTGTGCGCCTGAAGAGATTAAACACTTGAACGATCCACCAGACGATACCCGCATGGGTGAAAAAATCATCGAAAAAATTTCTATTTGTAAGCAAATTAACTTTAAAATGTTCACTCTTTTTATCTTTGATGTCTGTTAGGTTAACGTCTTCATTGGGGTACAGTAGTCCGTACAGATTTAACCACTGACCTATTAAAAAACTTCCATCCTTCATATTGTCTGACGCTGGGGAAAGTATGCCGTCCTCGTAAATTTTTGCGAGTCTTCTATGTGCAGTTGTGGCAGCAATTACCGGTTTGTAAACTTTTGGGAAACTGGCCGTAATTTCACCTGTTCCAGAAGTAACTTTCCGGTAGTTCTTCCATTCGAAATCAGGGTTTATTGCCTGTATTTGCATTGGTCCTAGCTTACGTGGCTAGATCGGCAATGAACAATTGATGGTTCCTTTTCGATTTTTCCAGAAATTTTAATCAGTAGGGATTTCTGCATCAGCGAAAGCATCGTAAAAGGGTAAGTATGGCTTTATATCAAGGACAGGGGTGTTATCGATAATATCAAGACCTTCCACTTCTAGTTTGTTTCCTGCACGGTTCAAAAGTTTTACAGAACTGACTGCTAAATGATTTGGTCTTAGCTGACTACGAGTTGCAAAAATACCTACATCTTCAATATGTGATGGTTTTTCTGGAGCATTTGCTGCGAGGTCAAGATAGCAGACAAGGATGATATGGCTATAGCCTTCAATTCCATGAAGATATTCAACGTATTCTGGTTGAACTTCAACAACGCTTTTGATGTTTTCCCAACCCGAGGGCCTAGGTTTTTTTATGTTATTTCTGACCAGGGCGATTGGCTGTAAATTCACATCTGTTGGGGGCTGAGGTCTTACAAATGGACTGTTGCGTGAAAAGGGATTCCAAGATGACATTTTTCCTCAATTTGTTCGCGTGAAAGGTGCTCGCGCTGGTACAATATAGTGAAAGAGATTGTGCATTTTATGTCGCCTCTTTGGATTTATTAAACCACTTTAAAATTTTTCCCCCAAAGGAAGTTATGGTTACCGAAAAAGCGCCTCCTATTGCCACTAATGATCAGTATACTGCCGATAATATCCAAGTCTTGGAAGGGCTGGAGGCTGTCCGTCGTCGACCCGGCATGTACATCGGAACAACTGATGTTGCTGGGCTGCACCATTTGGTTAAAGAGCTTGTTGATAATGCAGTTGATGAGGCTATGGCTGGCTATTGTGATCGTGTAGAAGTGATTTTTCATAATGATGGGCAATGTACGGTTCGGGATAATGGTCGCGGGATTCCAGTAGGTGTGCAAAAGCAGACCGGGCTTACTGCAGTGGAAACGGTTTTAACGGTTTTACACGCAGGCGGAAAATTTGGTGGAGGTGGCTACAAAATAAGTGGTGGTCTTCACGGTGTTGGTGCGAGTGTTACTAATGCGTTGGCGGAAAATCTTATCGTTGAGGTTGTTCCTGACCCTAGCGCGCAAGGAAAAAAGCATGGAGGTAAGGTATACAGGCAAGAGTATGCTTGTGGAGAGCCTCAATCCAAACTTAAGGCTTCTCCATTGAAGGATGATCGCTCCTGTGGAACCACTATTACATTTCGGCCGGACTCTGAGATTTTTGAAACGGTTGACTTTGATTTTAATATTGAGTCTGGGCGATTGCGACAATATGCATATCTCACCAAAGGTGTCTGGTTCCATCTTTTGGATGAAAGGACCGGGCAAGAGGTTAATTATTATTTTGATGGCGGGATAAAAAGCTATGTTAGGCATTTAAATAGTGGTCGTTCGGTGCTTAACCAGGATCCAATTTATGTGGACCATGAGATTGAGGGAGACCTGATCGAATGCGCATTGCAATATAATGATGGTTTTCAAGTGCATGAGTACACTTTTGCGAATGGCATAAACACAATTGATGGTGGTACGCATCTAACAGGTTTTAGAAAAGCTCTTACACGTGTACTCAACGATTATGCGCGTAAGAACAAATTGCTAAAAGAAGGTGACCAAAACCTTACAGGTGATGATGTTAGAGAAGGTTTGATTGCTATAATTTCGGTTAAGCTTCCAGAGCCTCAATTTGAAGGCCAGACAAAGACTCGTCTGGGTAATCCAGAAGTTGACTCGAGGGTACAGAGTGTTTTAAGTGATGCAATTGCTCAGTACTTAGAGGAACGACCTAGTGATGGTCGGGCGATTATTGAAAAAGCAACCACTGCTGCACGTGCACGTGATGCTGCGCGAAAAGCGCGTGAACTCGTACAGCGAAAGAGTGCTCTTGAAAGCGGCAATTTGCCAGGTAAATTAGCTGATTGTTCTAGTCGTAATCCTGACGAATCTGAAATCTTCATAGTTGAGGGAGATAGTGCAGGTGGATCAGCTAAACAGGGGCGAGATCGTCATACACAGGCTATACTGCCTCTCTTTGGGAAAATTCTTAATGTTGAGCGTGCACGTCCCGATAAAATGCTGGGTCATGAGGCGATTAGATTAATTATATCTGCATTAGGTACCGGTATTTCCACAGGTGTTGAAGCGGAAGCAGAAAGCTCTGGGGCAGCTAATGGATATGATGAGGAAAAATTACGTTATCACAAAGTAATCATCATGACTGATGCAGATGTTGATGGTGCCCACATCCGAACTTTACTTATGACGTTTTTTTATCGATATATGCCCGAATTAATTGCTAACGAACATTTGTATATTGCACAGCCACCTCTGTATCGGGCAGGATCCGGTGACAAGGTGGAGTATTTCTATAATGAAGAAGATTTGCAGTCTTGGCAAAAAGGACGTAAACGGAAGGCCAACGTACAGCGTTTTAAGGGGCTGGGAGAAATGAATGCTGATCAATTATGGGATACCACTTTAGATCCTGAAACGCGCACTTTGTGGAAAGTGGATGTTAATGATCCAATGGATGCAGATAAGTTGTTCAGTGAACTTATGGGTGATGAGCCTCTGCACCGACGGAGATTTATTCAAGCTAACTATGCAGAGGTGCAAAATCTTGATGTGTAGTTTTTTCCAGAAAACAAACATGATTGTCAGATAAATGCCAGAACAATATGTCGCAACAGATAAACGTACAGGCCTTGAGGTTTCGGTAACGGGTGATTTTCCACCCCATCATGATGACAGAATCCGTATTGCCCGTACGAGTACTCTGTTCACCAGGCTCATGTCGACAATATTAGGGAACCCTAGTGAGGCAGAGCGGCGTGATCAGTTTATAGCTATTGAGACACAACTTGAATTAGCTGAAGCTTTAATAAGAGGAGATATGCAAGAAGTGCAAACTCTTCTCCAGGCTACCTTAGAACGAATGGGTCTTGGGCCAGAGGAACTTGATGAGGCAGCTCGTAGGATTTTGCAAGAGTTTGGTGATGGCCAAATCGAGAAAGATGCGGACGGCCCTGGGCTAGAATTGGGGAATGCTCCTCTGGAGATGCCTCAAGTTAGTGAAGATGTTTTGGGTGATGCGAATGATGAGACCAAGGATGAAGGAGCTGATGAGGGAGCTGATGAAGGTGATAAATAATGGAGTGTTTTGTTTATAAGTTCACCTGTGGGTATTTGCAGTAGTGCTTAGTCGGCCATTCATTGTTCTTTATGTAGCAGTTTTTGTTGCGACTTTCGGAATTTCTTTAGTAAGTCCATTGTTACCAGTTTATGCAGAAAATCTTGGTGCTACTGGTGTTTGGATAGGCTTTACATTTGCAAGTTTTGCGATCACGCACTCTATTAGTGGTCCTTTAATTGGACGGTTAAGTGATAGATATCCAAGGAAACCCTTTATCATTTTCGGTTTACTTTGTTATCTTGCGGCTGCTCTTGGATATCTAACTGCAGATAGTTTTGCCCAAATTATTGCTTTCAGAATGTTAAGTGGAGTTGGCACTGGTCTGATATTTAGTGTTGCTCGAGCCTATATTGGGGAAATGGTTCCTTCGGGGTATGAGGGAAGATGGTTTGGGGTTTTTGCTACAGCTGACATTATTGGATTCGGTTCTGGACCAATGTTTGCAGGACTTATACGTGGTTGGTTAGGTTTCGATGCAGTTTTCATAGCCATGGCACTTATTATGGGTGCATCAGCACTCATAATAACGGTTTTACTTCCCCCTCGCCCTCCCCAAGCAGTAAACGTAAATCAAAAGGTTTTGTTTCAAACAAACGCTAGCATTTGGAACGCATTAAAGGACAGACTAACGGTAGCTCTGACTTTCCGGCATGTACTTTTTTCTTTTTCTTGGGGTTCCACTCTTGCGTTTCTTGCAGTCCGTTTAGAAAACGAATTATTCATAGGCCCCGTTGCTATTGGACTTGCTTTTGGAGTTGAAAATTTTGCAAGTGGTATTTCACAGCCTGTGATGGGATGGCTGACAGATCACATGAACAGGGTGATTTTAGTAGCTGTGGGCCTTGTGTTTGCAGGTGGATGCGTGGTTGCAGTTGGGACTGTCGATAGCTTGCCTTTGGTTTTTGTATTTATGATTTTACTTGGCGCATCTGGGGCTATGACTCAAGTTGCTGCGAGTGCCCTAGAAATAGTTGCAGGGCGACGAGTAGGATTAGGTACGGTTATCGGGTTGGGTTCTTCCGGAGGTGGTGTTGGAATATTATGTGGAGCCGTACTGGGTGGCTATTTAGTAGATCTTTTTGATACGTCTGCGGCCTTCTTGTTTGCTGGAGCAGTTATGATTTTAGGGACGCCACTTTTTTTGTTACTTGTAAAAGGGCAGCGTACGAAAAGTGAACCTGGGGTTATTTAAATAATTTTGAGGTTGTTAGTAATTGTCCAATTGCGGAAGTCGCGCGCTCGATTGTCGGGAAAACTGCTAAATTCTCATTGATTAGAAACTCCCGCATTTCATCGAGCAAAATGCGCTGGTCAGCTTGAGCTGTTTCTGTAGCTCCATAAACAATAGCAACGGGAAACGTGCAATCTTTGATTGTTTCTATTAGCCGAGTACAGGCGTGTTTGAGGCGATTTTTAGCATCAGGACGGCCTAGGAACCACTCCTCTCCAACATTTGCTATCCCAAAGTCATAAGTCGCACTTTTTAGCATTAAGGAAAGTAAACTATGCGAAGAAAATCCGCTTCCAGCTAAAATTGATTGATCGACAGGGTTGTTAATCCAATTTGTCAGTGTAGGTGCGCGTTCATCAATAATTTTGTGGACTGCAGTCGGGAGATCTGGCAGTTTGATTTGATTTTCCTCACAACAATCAGCTGCTTGTACAGCTCGACCACCACCACCACCAACTACCGCTGCACGGTTTCCTTTTATTGGACTTAGTAGCGATAAGGCTATAAGTAGGTCAAGAGTTTCATCTCTGGTTTTTGTAACATATCCACCACCTTGACGTATTGCTGATTCCCAAATGGTATTTGTGCCTGCCAGTGCTGCTGTATGGGAAGCAGCAGCACTGGCACCGGAGGCTGTACGTCCACCTTTGTGGATTACGACCGGTTTTTTTGCTGCTGCTTCCTTTAACGCTTCAAAAAATTCGCGACCTGCAGCAAGGCCTTCCATATAGATAGCTATTATCTTTGTTTGGCTGTCTGAACCGAGATAATCCAATAATTCTGCAGCTGAAATATCACTTCCATTACCATACGAAACAACTTTTCCGAATTTTAAGCCACGAGCAGTTCCTCGTGTAAGTAACTCAACGGCGTTGTTTCCACTTTGACTTAGGAGGCCGATATCACCTTGGTAATCGGGTAGGTCAGGTCTGAAAGAAAGTCCGCTAGCTGCGTAATGTATTCCCATTCCGTTAGGACCAAGTAGACGGATGTGAGCAGATTTTGCAACTCGCAAAATCTGCTCCTCTAGCATCTTTGCATTCGTACTCCCGGTTTCGCTCAGTTTTCCTGTAAAGAGATGTAAATAGGGTATGTCATGTTCCATGCTTTCTTTAATCAAGGCAGGTACTTGTTCAGCAGAAATGCAAGAAATGAGTAAATCGATAGGTTCTGAAATATCTGCCAGTGACTTAAAAACTTTGTAACCCTCAATGTTTTTTGCACGTGGATGTATTGGGTATACAGATCCTGAAAAATTAAAAACACGCAAAGATTTTACGTAATCATATCCTGGGCTGTCAGGGTTGTCTGAGGCGCCCACAATAGCAACTGAGCGTGGATGAAAAAGTCGAGCAAATTGATTTTTTTCTATATCAAACCCCTCTTTATTGTATGCATAAAGTTAAGGAATGTAATTTTTAGAATATAGGCAATAATTCTGAAAAAGAGGTAGTCTGAATGAAATGACTACACGCTCTAGGCTCCGTTCAGATTCTGCCGAAAGGCCTCCTTGGCTGAAGGCTCGTTTTCCTGCTGGGGATGGTTATGCTCGTATTCAGAACCTGATGAGACAGAAATCGCTGCACACTGTTTGTGAAGAGGCTCGTTGTCCAAATATAGGAGATTGTTGGAGTAGGGGTACAGCGACCTTCATGATTTTAGGGGAAACATGTACACGTGCTTGTGGTTTTTGTGCTGTAAAAACTGGTCGACCGGAATCACTTGATTTAGGTGAACCAAAGCGTGTTGCTCTAGCCGTTCAGCAAATGGGGCTGCAACACGCTGTGATCACGAGTGTGAATCGTGATGATGTTCCTGATGGCGGTGCACAAATTTTTGCTGAATGTATCAATTGGATTCGAAGACTGACTCCTGAGACAACTATAGAAGTACTGATTCCTGATTTTATGGGTAATTGGGAAGCATTACAGATTGTTATGGAGGCTCAACCTGAGATTCTTAATCACAATACAGAAACAGTCCCGAGCTTATATGGGCATGTTCGTCCTAAAGCAAAGTATGATCGATCCTTGGATCTTTTGAAGAAGGCAAAGAGTTTAGCCCCTGATGGAAAGACAAAAAGTGGACTGATGGTAGGTTTAGGTGAGTCGCATGAAGAGCTACTTGAAGTTTTTAAAGATTTAAAAGCCAGTGATGTGGATATACTAACAATTGGTCAATATCTTCGCCCGACAAGTAAGCATCTTCCGGTCGTTCGATATTATCATCCTTCGGAGTTCGAGGATTTACGTACTTCGGCTTTAGCCATGGGATTTCAACATGTTGAGTCTGGTCCTCTAGTACGTTCGTCCTATCATGCTGAGGAACAGGTGGATAGGCTAGATGATAAAGATGGTTTCAAACCAGTTCCTACCGACGACGTAATTACTCTTGTAGATTAGGAGTTTTAAATGTCCATTGAAAATTCGAATAGTTCTGGCCTTTCTCATTTAGATGAGAAAGGTGCGGCCCGTATGGTTGATGTTTCTCAAAAAGACACGACGGTGAGAGAGGCAACCGCAGTCAGCACTGTTGTTATGAAAGCTGAGACACTGGCTTTAATTCAAAACAATGGTTTACCGAAAGGTGATGTAATTGCTACTGCCCGTATTGCAGGGATTATGGCTGCTAAAAAAACTGCAGAACTTATTCCCCTATGTCACCCTTTGCCAATTTCTGCCATCACAATCGATTTCAACCCACACGATGAAATCCGTCTCACAATTTCTGCCACTGTGAGAACAAAGTCTCAAACAGGCGTTGAAATGGAGGCCCTCGTTGCAGCAGGCATTGCCTCACTTACTGTTTATGATATGTGTAAGGCTGTTGATCGAGGTATGACGATTGAAAGCACCCAACTATTGGAGAAAATAGGTGGTAAGTCTGGCAGGTGGAATAGGGAAGATTAAGTTCCCATCTCCTAAATCTAGTGAATCGAATTTTAAGAATCTGTAAATAGGTCAGGTAATGGTTTTTCTGACCTATTCTTCTCAGAGGCGTTTTGGGTACTTGGTAAGTCTAAAGTTTTTGTACCGTTATCGTTGTTATCTTGTTCAGCATTTTCAACTTCAGGAGCATCACCTTTTTCTATCCTTAGTGCACGCATTGTTCCCGGATAAAATTCAACGTGAAGGTAATCTCCAGTCTTAATTTGCATATGTTGTGTTGGATCAACATGTAGGATCTCTTTTCCACTTAGTCGTATGTAATGTGTTTTACTTACGATGGCGTCACGCCTAGTCCAGTGTCTGGTTACTGTTCCCTCCGATATAACGGGGCCGCCCGCTAGATCTCGAATAGCATGAATTCCTTGAAAACCAAATATAATTGCGAAGAAACCTGCAAGACTGAATCCAACCCAAGATCCCTCTGATGTCAAAATATCAACTAGTACGAAGATAGCAGCGCCAACACATGCTAGAAAACATGGGGTCCAAATTAGTGCAGTGCGGATGACAGTTTGTCGGGCTCGTTTTACTGCTCCTGGCTGTGTAAGTGTTGGTGTGTCCAGTGGGTTTGGTAGATTATTCAACATTGGTAGGTATTAGGATAACTTCTCCTGTAAAGATAAGGTTAGGGTCAAGACTAGGATTTAATTCCATAATTTGTTGTGTGGTTACTCCGTAACGAGCAGCAATTCCACTAATTGTTTCGCCATCTAAAACAGTATGCTCAATCTTTGGCGTTGGTGTTGGTGTTGGTGTTGGTGTTGCCTCGGGGGTTGATGCGAGTGTTGGTGTTGATATGGGTGTAGGAGTGGGGGTTGCAGTTGGAGAAGGAGAGACATTAGCTTGTTCGGTTGGTGTTGCTTCAAGATTATTTGATTCGAGAACTAATACCCCGTCAGATTCATTTTTTGGAGGCGTTAGCAATAGGAAGATAGTGACTAAGGTTCCGACAAATAAAGTGAGAATTGCACCCCAATAAACTCTGCCCCGTAGAGGGGATTCTGCTCCTTTTGTTTCCTGTTCTTCCGTATTCATGACTACCTAATACCCTCAGACCTTTTTAGTCTAGAGATGTAAGTCGATATCCTACATTACGTACTGTTTCAATAAATTTATGGCCGTCTATTTCGATTTTTGAACGGAGACGTCTTATATGAACATCCACTGTACGTGCTCCTCCAAAATAATCGTATCCCCAAACCTTGTTTAGCAATTGTTCACGAGTCGAGACTTCACCCGTGTTCATAGCTAAGTATCGAAGGAGCTGATATTCCTTAAAAGTGAGGACAACCAAAGTTCCACCTACATCTACATGGTACGAAACCAAATTTATTGTGAGTGCACCATAACTAATTTCATTCTGTTCATCGATTCCAAATCGTTCATGAAAGATTCGTTCTAGGCGAATAGCTATTTGTTTGTTTCCTGACGGGAGAAGTACGAAGTCGTCAGTTTTTGTTTCAAGGGTCAAATTTTCTAACTTTTCATCTTCTATTAATAAAAGTGTTGCAATGCTCTGCTCTTCACAGGCATTTACGATGGCTTCCAGGCTATCCCATGAAAAATCTCTTGTGTCGAGAAGGATAGCTTGTAGATCGTCAATTGAAGGACCTGTTGCGCTATCAAAATTGCCAGGATGGACCGTGGTTATGTGAAAACCTGAATCTTCTAAAAGGTTCTGTAGACTATCCCAGTCGGTCCTCGTAGTTATTATTTGAACGTTACGCATATGTTCCCGCAACCTATTATTTAATCGGTTCGATAATTGCAGACATGCTGCCAGTGCTCGTTTCCATTAGAGGGTCAGGTCCAAAATTATGAATGTGCTTCTGGACCTCAAGACATTTTTCTTTGTCAGCAGTCATTACGATTGCTTGACCTTGGTTATCCACGGTACTAGCTATAGCGAATCCTTTTTCACGTGAGTAGCCAAAAATATTAGTGAGCATTGCAATGACATAGGCATATGTATGACTATCATCATCAAGCAAAATAAGATGGCATGGAAGTTCCAAATCCTCGCTAGTTTCTAGCTGTTCTAGTACTTGCGTACCTTTACTTTTTTCTAGTTCCATGTACCCACTCTATAGAGCATCTATTGCTTTTCAAGTAAAAAACGTCTTTTTAATTCACTCTTTCCTTAACAGGATGGAGAGCTACGAAGATTCAAGATAACATGAAAGCCCCTTGGAGTCGTAAAAGTTATCTTCTAGACTAGAAACATGACTAATAGACATAACTCAACTGGGTTTGGGAATGACTCAACATTGGCAGCTCAGTATTCAAGCCTGATTGGAAGGTTGCTTGATTACTGTGAAGCAGGTCTTGAAGGACTGACTGACGAGCAAATTTCGGATACGCATAAAGGAACGACAAATTCAGTAGGTTTTGATGTTTGGCATGTTGTGCGCACTGTAGACAATATCGTTTTTTTTGTTTTTGAAAGAGAGAAACCTGTTTGGTTGAAGGAAAAATTTAATGAGCGTTGGGGTCTACCTGCGGTAGACCAGGGTACAGGTATGGATGTTAAGGATGCTTATAGCTTGCACTTTCCTGATGTGGTTACGTTTACTGAATATATCCGAGCTGTTAAAGAGGTTGTAGTACCGAGAATCAATAAAATGGATGAAGAATATTTTAAAGTTGTGCAATTTGTTCGTCCTTGGGGAGAGGTGCCCCGTATGGAAATGATAGGACATGGTCTTATCGGTCATGGAAATGGGCATTTAGGCCGTGTTTCCTTGGCACGAAACATTTATGGCCTTGAAGGTCTTGCTTACTAAATTTGGTCGGGGTGCGCAGATTTGAACTGCGGACCTCTTCGTCCCGAACGAAGCACTCTACCAAGCTGAGCTACACCCCGACGTGAAATAACAGAATACCGTTGACCTGTGATGAGCGGAACACTGGGGCTTATTTGTATTTTGGTTATTTAACATGTCCGTAACAGCTATGTTTTGTTTTCGCGTTACTCTCCCATAATCCTGTTATGTGATCAGGGTGGAGGTTTTTATGATTGATTCCGGTGATACTACTTGGATTTTAGTCTCAACAGCTCTCGTGTTGTTAATGACACCAGGCCTAGCTTTTTTCTATGGCGGCTTGGTTCGTTCAAAAAATGCGAATGCGACAATTATGCAAAGTTTTATTTGTTTAGGTGTAGTTGGTGTAGTTTGGGTGTTATGGGGATACTCTCTAGCCTTCGGTAACAGCGTAGGAGGTTTTGTTGGGGATTTAGGCTTCTTTGGCCTGCGGAATGTTGGCTTTGATGAAGCTTTTCCTGGTACAGCAATTCCACATCTCCTTTTCATGGCATTTCAAATGATGTTTGCTGTGATAACGCCCGCTCTGATTACAGGTGCATTTGCTGAAAGGATGAAGTTCTGCAGTTTTATTGCGTTTGTGGTGGCATGGGTCACCATTGTTTACGCTCCTCTTGCCCACTGGGTATGGGGTGGTGGTTGGATGGCTACCGAATTGCAAGCAGTTGATTTTGCTGGCGGTACAGTTGTCCATATTAATGCCGGTATAGCTGCAGTAGCTGCAGCTCTTATTATTGGAAAACGGAGAAATGCAAGTCATTCTACTGAGCCGCATAACGTTCCTTTCGTTGTGTTAGGGGCTGCACTGCTTTGGTTTGGTTGGTTTGGTTTTAATGCAGGATCCGCTTTGTCCTCCGGAGGAGGTGCGGTAAACGCATTTGTTACTACTAATAGTGCTGCTGCGATGGCTGCAATCACTTGGGTAGCGTTGTCTTACTTCCACACAGGTAAAGCTTCAGTTGTAGGAGCGGCCATAGGTGCTGTAGCTGGTTTAGTTGCGATCACGCCTGCTGCTGGATTTGTAGGTTTATGGCCTGCTAGCGATGGGTTTTTAAATGCTTTCCCAGCGTTAATTATTGGTGCAATGTCTAGTGTTCTTGGTTTCTATGCAATCCGATTGCTATCAAGATTCAGTAGCTTTGACGACACATTAGATGTCTTTGCTGTTCACGGCGTTGGCGGTATGTGGGGAGCTTTAGCTACCGGTATCTTTGCGGTAGCTGCTGTTGGCGGTACTGCTGGTCTTATTGAGGGAGAGGGTGCCCAGCTGTGGCGCCAGTTAGTTGCGATTTTGGCGACCATCGGTTGGACCTTTGTTATGACTAGTGTGATCTTGATTGTTATCAAGTACACAATGGGATTAACGGTAAGTGAGGATGCTGAAGAGCAAGGTTTAGATATTGCTGAGCATGGTGAAGCTGCTTATACGAACTAAGAACTTCATTTGAGTAAATAAAACATAAGCGCCTCTTGAGGCGCTTATGTTTTATAATTTCTCCCGCGTAACAAAAAGCGAACTGAGGCGGTTAGTGTTCACCTTTGGTATCACTTCTTTCAGTCTTTGTATTTTAGTTTTAGTTGTCTTGCCTATATTTGCATGTTCAAGTGAACGTAATAAAGATTTTTCAATTGAATATGTTTCGAAGTCTGTATATGAGGACATAACACCAGTGGTACAACTTACTCCTACGCCAACACCATTACCTGATCCTGAGTTTTTTATTAGTAAAAGTTCTATTACGCAAGGTGGGACTCTACTTCTTTCGGTTGCCGGATCAATTATTCAAGGATCAGTTACTTTTTTAGGTTTTGATATGCAGCTTACCAGGGGAGATAGGTCATATTACACATTCATTCCTATTTCACGTATAGCTGAAGTCGGAATGCACAAAATTTCCATTTCAGTGACTTATAGTGATGATTCAGAATTTAAGAAGGAAATGTTTGTTGAAATAACTCCACGTGAGTGGACGTTCTATGATTTCACAGGTGATAGTTTTGAAAATCCCACATTATTGTCATCGGCACAAAGAGAGGATGAAGACTTAATTTTAAAAGATACGTTCAGCTTTTCTAATCCTGTGAAATTATGGCGAGATGGGCCGTGGCTAAAGCCCTTGCAGTTTAATGCACGAATCACAAGTGAGTTTGGTGAAGAGCGTGATTATGGAGATAATCTTATTCGACATCATGAAGGTGTTGATTTTAGTGCTGACGAAGGCACCCCTGTTTATGCTTCTAATAGTGGGATGATTGTTTTAGCAAGACAGCTTTCTTTACGTGGAAATTATATCGCTATAGATCATGGGGGTGGCTTGTATTCAGCATACGGACATTTGAGTTCTTTTGCAGCAGGGGAGGGTCAAATGGTTGAGGCTGGCGATTTAATTGGATATGTGGGTAGTTCTGGTCTTTCAACCGGAGCACATTTGCACTGGGAGATCATTGTGCATGGTACCCCTGTTGATGCCTTGCGTTTTACGAATGGTCTTAATGGATTTTAGAGAGTAGTGTAAAAGTTCTTCTCATACGTGAAAATATTAGAATTATGTAAAAGTTTTGTTGGATGATATGCAATTATCGCTAGAAATTGAAACAGTTAATGGTCCAGTTCGAATTTATGAAATAGGTAGTGACTTGGTAGCGTTGATGTCTTTTGCTGTGGTGCGTGATTTTGGTGCACAACACCCCTTAATTGCAATGGCGGAAAGGCTTGCAAGGTCCTTAGGTGTCCGACTTAACCCTTTGACAAATTTTTATGAGCGTCAGCCCGAGGATGATATAGATGAAAAGAATATCGAACTTGCCTGGCAAGATCCTTCACCTTTGGAGGATACGCTTTTAAATTTAGGAAAAGCCCTAAATGAAGACAGTGAATTGAAATCGCTTGCAAAGCAAGGTCAAGTGGATAATTTAAAAAGTGAGATTGAAACGATGTTACCTTTACTATCGCAAGCTGCTCGCGATGGACGTCGCGTACGGCTACTATATGATTTGTGATTAGACGTCGCCAATCTGTTCTAAATGCTCAAAAGAAGTGGGATCGATATGCTAAGGGTATTCCTAGTGTATTAACAGGGACTAGTATTGCTAAAGCGATGCTTATTCCCCGCGCTGATGAGATTATTCGCTTACTTGGAATTGGACCAGGGAAATCTTACTTGGATATAGGTTGTGGAACCGCGGCTTATGCCCGTCTTCTTTCCACACGTGCTAACGCCCCACCACCGGTTACGGTTGATCTTTCAAGAAAATCTTTGCCGAATATGATTGCTTGGCCAGAGAAGCTCCCATTTACTGCAGATAGTTTTGATTGCGTTACAGCACTACATTTTGTTCGAAGATTTGAGGATGATGTTGTAGAAGCTTTTGCTTCAGAACTAGCTCGTATTTTGGCACCAGGGGGCGCTGCTATAGTTTTGGAATTTGGTCCGGTCAAATCTAGAAAACTAAACCTTTTACATAAGCATTTACTGTCGGCAGGTTGTTCGGAGGTTGAGTTGCGAGGCTGGGGTCGTTTGGGAGCATTGTTTGCAGAAAAGGGGTTTGTGTCAATTGAATTGCTTGAGCTAGGCCCCTATGTATTACCTCCCATTCCACGGACTGCCATGCTTATGAAAAAGAGATAATGCTAAGGTTCCAAGATGCCAACAGTTATTCCTTTACGGTGCGAAATCCGGGGGATCCGGTTACCTAGGCCCGTCAAAAGTTCATAGGGAATGGTATTAATTGTTGAGACAGTCTCACTAATGCTAATCTTTTTGCCTTTTTGTTTTCCAAGCAGTACAACTTCATCTCCAAAGTCAGCAGTACTATCAGTTATATCTATTACGAATGAGTCCATACTAACCGTTCCAACAATTGGGCATTTAACTCCGCCTGCCAAAACCATGCCGTTATTAGAGAAAAAACGAAACCACCCGTCTGCGTAACCGATTGGTATTAACCCGAGGCGCGAAGGGCGACTGGCCTTCCATTGAAGTCCATATCCGACTCCTTCACCGGTATTCACACTGCTAACACGCATGATGCGAGCTTTTAGTGAAAGAACTGGTTTTAAAACAGGCTGACTACTATTGTTTGGTGTTTCTCCATACATAACGAGCCCACAGCGGACGCCTTGATAGTGTAGTTGTGGTCGTTTAATTGTTGTTGCACTGTTTGCAACATGTCTGAAAGCTATGTTTGGTACAGCTTCTAAAACCGCTTCAAATTTAGCTATTTGAACATCGCTAAAACTATCGTCTTGTAAATCACCATTTGCAAGGTGGGTGTAAATTCCTTCAATTGCAATATTCTTGTCATCGCGAAATTCTTTTTCTAAGCTCACAATTTCTTCAATGGTATTGCCAAATCGATGCATTCCCGTATCAACTTTTAGGTGTATAGATGCTGTTTTCCCTGCTGTTAGTGCAGCTAGTGCAAGTGCCCTTCCAAGCTCTTTGCTATCGCATGTGATTGTCAGATTGTGTTCAATTGCTAGATTAGCTGAATTTACATCTACTGGTCCCATTACGAGGATAGGTTTCTTCAGGCCAATTGAACGTAGTTCAATCCCTTCAGTAATTGTGTAGACTGCGAATTTTTCCACCTTGGAGTTTTCTTCTAAGACAGGACCCAATAGCTGGATGCCATGGCCATATGCATTTGCCTTCACGACAGCAATAAATGCAGTTTCTTTTGACAAGAGAGATTTAATTGATGTGATATTTTGTGTAAGCGCATCTAGGTCCAGTTCAATCCAGGCACTATACTTCTGAACTTGTTCGTTGAGGTCGAGAGACTTAGTCATAGCTGGATTACTATATTAAACTACTCAGGTTTTTGTGGTTATGTAAGTAATTCTAAGTAATTCCGAAAAAAGTGTCAGTAAAAGCTAGCGCGCACGGTAACTGCACGCTAGCTTAGATAGAGAATGTCACCAAAACGTACTTACCAACCACATAGGCGTCCAAGGAAGAGGCGTCACGGATTTCGAAGGCGTATGGCGACTCGTGCTGGAAGATTGGTGCTTAAAGCGCGTCGAAGTCGAGGGAGACAGCGGCTTTCCGTTTAGAAGTACATGCCAGTTGAGCGTCTACGGCGACGTAAGGATATACAGCAACTTTTCCTTAAGGGAGATGTTGTTTCGAATCGGATTGCCTTGATTCGCTACTTAATTACGGAATTAACAGTTGCTCGTGCGGCTATAGCTCCAGGTAAGCGTTTGGATAAACGAGCAGTTGTACGTAATAAAGTACGAAGACGTATGCGTGAGGCGTTAAGGTTATTGCCAATTGTGACACATGTCGATTTTGTAATAGTTCCTAGAGCTGAGGCAATTAATTTAACTCCGGTGGTATTAGCAAGACGTCTTAAGCCAATACTTGAAGAAGCAGGGCTCCTAGAAGAGAGGGATGATGCTAGTTAAATTAATTGTTATGTTAATTAACATATATAAATTAAGCTTGTCAGCTCTGTTTCCAAATACATGTCGCTTTTTACCGACTTGCTCAACTTATGCGAAGGAGGCATTTGAGCAACATGGTGCTATAAAAGGTTTATGGCTTACGGTTGCTCGTTTACTAAAATGTAGACCTGGTGGTGGATCAGGGTACGATCCTGTTCCAGATGCATAGTGTTTCACGTGAAACACTATGCTGCAGACTTTCATCTGAGATTTTTTAAAAGCTTTACTATGATCCTGTTCCCTTCTTTGGTGGTTGCCGCGGGGTTAAGCTATAGACTTTCATCTGAGATTTTTTAAAAGCTTTACTATGATCCTGTTCCCTTCTTTGGTGGTTGCCGCGGGGTTAAGCTATAGACTTTCATCTGAGATTTTTTAAAAGCTTTACTATGATCCTGTTCCCTTCTTTAGTGGTTGCCGTGGGGTTAGCATGCGTTCTTTTGGCACTTGTTAAATTAGATAGTCAGCTCTAATGCCTATCTGGAATTTAGAATGTTTCATATGAAACAAATTCTTTAAAAAACTACGATTTGTTTACTAATAAGCTCTTTCTAATGAATTAAAGCCTTAAAATTTACTTAAATCGCAATATTTGTAGTGTATTTATGATTTTTATCCAATATTTATATAGTTATGTTATTTTATATAAGCAACTTAGTAAATACTTTTTTCGAAAAAAGTATTTGCTAACCTATTTTCTTGCTTTTGCGGCGCGTACTGTGGTTCCCCACTAATATAGGTACGTGCTCTTCTTGCGATGGACAGTTTTGATGTCCTTTATCGCTATACTCGTTCTGTCTGCTGCCTGTGTAGGCTTCTCATCCCCAAAAGGATGGTCCCCCCCTCAGTTTGAAGACGGAAACGCTTTCGTTTTCCTAGATGAGGGAAGGCTCTCGGCGCTCGCCTTCGATGAAACTGATAGTAGTCGTGCTAGAGAACTCTGGCGTTTCCCTAATGATGATTTGTACCCACTTGAAGATGGTATTGATTTAAAGGCGGTATATGGTCCGCCGGTCTTTGTGGAAGATTTTATTATTCTGGCTGCTTTTTCCGGTGAAATTGTTGCTATCACTAGAGACGGACGCTATGAACCAGGTTCTGGTTCATGGAAGATATCTGTACCTGGGGAAATTATTGGTACTGCCGTTGTTGCTGAAGGTCGTTTAGTTTTTGCAACTAGCGAAGGGCGTTTATACGTTAGAGACGTTGTGACCGGAGGAGGAGTAGCTCCATGGCCTGTAGAGGGGAAAGAGCTTGGGGCTTCTATATGGGCATCACCAATTGTTTCGGATGGAGTAGTCATTACAGCGACGATGAAAGGAACCGTTCAGGCATTTAATTTAGAAACTGGGGTAGCCGTTTGGGATGCGCCTTTTCAGAAAGGTAGTGCAATTGCCGGATTGGCGCTAATTAATGAAAATGTTCTTTTCGTTCCTGGTTTGGGTGGAATAATTGATTTTATAGACGTTGAAAGTGGGCAAAGCATTGGGCAATCGTTTGAAACTGAAGGCTGGGTCTGGTCTCAACCATTGGTTAAAGGTGGGATACTTTATTTTGGTGATTTCGCCGGAAATTTATATGCTTTGGATATTGCAAAAGGGATAAATGTTGAGAACCAAGTCTGGCCTCCTATATCTGTTGGAGGAAAAATTAAAGCAAAACCAGTAATCATTGGACAGACTATGGTGCTTGCAGATGAGGACGCAACAGTACATTTTATCGATATTGAAAAAGGTAGCATTGACTACAGTTTTTCTTTGATTGACACGGCAGATATTTTTGCCTCTGTAGTCGAATATCAAGGTTTTGCTTGGATAGTCAGTGAGAATGGGGAGCTCTTTCGGGCTGATCCAGAAGTGAATGATGTTAAAGAAGTTTCAATACTAAAAAGGTCTGATTAATGGGTGCTATAGGCGATATTTTTACCCTGGTACTGCTTGATCCAATGATCAATTTCTTGATTATTTTAAATAATGTGCTTTTTGATAATTACGGTTTAGCAATCATTGCTTTTACTATTATCGTTCGCATCGTTACGTTCCCACTTACTATGCGTCAATTGAATCAGACTCGTGCTATGCAGACTTTACAACCTCAAATCCAGCAATTGCAAAAAAGGTTTACTGATCCTAAGCGTCGACAGCAAGAAATCATGAAAGCTTACAAGGAAGCCGGTGTTAATCCGCTTGGATGCTTAGGCCCGATGGTGCTGCAATTTCCTGTCTTAATCGCTCTTTTCTATGCAATTCGCCAGACCTTGGCTGTTTCCCCGGAAGCTTTAAGTAATTTATACGGACATGTTTACGACTGGCATTTTTTAGAAGCCAGTGTCCCTTTAAGCACTAATTTTCTCGGCATGAATATGGCCGAGTCAAATTTAATTATGGTTGTTCTCGTAGGAGGTACGACCTGGATACAGACGCGCACGTCTCAGACTGTTGTTACTGATGATCGTGCGCGAGCTCAGCAACAAATGATGCAATGGTTGTTGCCAGTTATGTTTATGTTTTTCACATTTAGTTTTCCAAGTGGGGTTGCACTTTATTGGGTAATAACCACAATTGTCAGCATTGCATTTAACATTATCACCTATGGATTACCAATCTTAGGCATAAAACCAATGACGAGCGCGCCAGTAGCGCAAAGTTCGCCGTTGCCAAACAATATGGGTAGTAGCGATGAGGCATCTACAACGTCTGATCGTAAACCCCGCCAACATTCAACAGAAGCTAGGAAACCACGAGATGCAAAAAATAGAAGCAAACGGAAAAACCGTCGAAGACGCAATTAGAAATGGGCTAAGGCAGTTAGATGCCTCAATGTCCGAAGTTAATATTGAAGTTCTTGATGAAGGTGATCGAGGATCATTTATCTTTGGTCGCGGCGGTCGAGATGCCGTTGTACGAATAGAACTAAAAAAAGGTAAGCGTAGTGAAGGGCGCGGTGAAAAAGGGAAGGGTAATCGGTCCCAGAGAGGGAAGAAACCTCGTTCAAGTCGTGCGGATCGAGGTCCTGCACAAGCAAAGGGTAAGGGAACAAGTACTCCTCCGAATGCTGAGTATGCAGGACCAGAACTTACGGAGGCAGATTTTTTTAAAGGTGTTAATACGGATCAAGAACCGTCGACTAGATCTGGTGATGGGAGAAATAGAAAGAGGGATTCTAATCGGGGAGAGCGGCAATCATCTAAGCCCACAAAGACGCGCGATGGTTCAAGGCGTCCGAAGCAAGATGAATATATAGAGCCTGATATCAACGCTGAAGAGGTCGATTTTGCTGCTGGTATGGTGGACGACATTTTACATATTCTCGATATCGATGCGGAAATCGAAATCCGGGAGCCCTTAACTCCTGCGGAAGGGATCGGTAGCTCCTTAGCAGTTATTGACATAATAGGTATGGATTTAGGGATGTTAATTGGGAGACGAGGCGAAAGTCTTTTAGCTTTTCAGTATTTAGTAAATGCAGCCATGACTCGACAGTTTCCAAATAAAGGCGGGATCATGCTTGATATTGAGCACTATCGCCAGCGTCGTGCGGAAGAAATTGTTTCTCTTGCAGAGCGAATGGCTGAACAGGTTCAAGATACCGGTGCCCCAATTACGTTAGAACCTATGTCTCCAGCTGAGCGTCGTATTGTACACTTGGCTTTGGAGGGTTTTAACGATATTGAGACTAATAGTGTTGGTGGTGGTGATAATCGCAAAGTTGTGATTAGTGCTATCTATGATGATGAATAGTTGGATTAGGTATCCGAGTAAAGTATCTGCCTTGAGAGGTTAGTATGTCTGTGCCCCTGAAAAGAGAGGTTCAGTGTATTGCCTTTGTTAATCAAAAAGGCGGAGTTGGGAAGACTACTACAGCGGTGTCTTTAGCTGCAGCTTTAGCACAAGATAATCAGAGAGTCTTAGTAATTGATCTTGACCCGCAGGCAAATGCTACTAGTTCCAGTGGCGTCCTTAATTATCTTGGCCCTACGATATATGAATCTTTATCTGGAGAAATCGAGTTAAGTAAATGTGTTGCTGAAGCAGAAGATGGCTTTGCATTAGTCCCTTCTACTCCGGATTTGGCGGGAATTGAAGTTGAACTTGTTTCTGCAGTGGCGAGAGAACAACGTTTAAAAGCGGCTTTAGCTCCAATTCTTAACGATTATGATTGGATTTTTATTGATTGCCCTCCTTCACTTGGTCTCCTGACGGTTAATGCCCTTACTGCAGCAAAAGGTGTGATTGTCCCTGTTCAATGTGAGTATCTTGCTTTGGAAGGATTAAGTCATTTAACAGAGACGATTACTTTGATTCGTGAACATTTAAATATAGAACTTAAAATTATTGGCGTGTTACTTACTATGTTTGATTCGCGAACGCGTCTGGCACATCAGGTAGAAAAGGATGTACGTCTTCATTTTCCCCAGACATTTAAAACAGTTATTCCGCGTTCAGTAAGGGTTGGTGAAGCTCCGAGTCATGGACGATCCATTTTGAGATACGCTCCTTCTTCAAAAGCGGCTATTGCGTATGTTGATCTTGCTAATGAATTACACACTTGTATGGAGGATGATAATGAGTTCAGAACAACAAATGAGTGAATCGCAAGGAAATCAACGGAACAATCCTCGACGTTTAGGCCGGGGATTGGATGCTTTGTTAGGGACAGGGGGAAGACAGGAAGTGAGCGAACAAGAGATAGGGGTTGATGCTATTAATGAAGTAGAGACGAGCAGTTTAAACTCGTCAAATACAGCGCAAATCGAAATTGTTAAAATTATCCGAAATCCAGAACAGCCGCGAACAGTATTCCAGGAAAATTTGCTAGAAGAGTTGACTGAGTCTATTCGTGAGCATGGGGTTATCCAGCCCATTGTTGTCAGCGAGGGCCCCGGTGATGGGTATGTTCTTATTGCCGGCGAGAGGCGCTTACAGGCTGCAAAGAGGGCAGGGCTTACAGATGTACCTGTAGTTATTCGAGAAAGTACCGATGTGGAATTGTTGGAGATTGCACTTGTTGAAAATCTTCAGCGCTCTGATCTTAATTCCCTAGAAGAGGCGTCTGCATTTCAACGTCTTATTGAGGAATATGGTCTAACACAAGAAGATGTTGCTCGTCGAATAGGTCGTTCACGCTCATCTGTGGGAAATACATTGAGGCTCCTAAATCTTGAAATGGAAATACGTGCCAGTTTGGTTTCTGGCGAAATTTCAGAAGGTCATGCACGAGCACTTTTAGGTATGCCACCTGGCCAAGAAAGACTTTCGCTCTGGCGTGAAGTTGTACGTAAGCGGCTGAATGTTCGTGAAATTGAACGGGAAGTTCGGAAGTTTCTTCGTCCAGCTAAGGTTCAATCTGATGGTCTAAAAGTAGAAGATGTCAATATGCGTGAAGCTGAACTTAAGTTACTGGAAAATCGTCTTCGCCGAGGTCTTGGAACAAGAGTTAATGTTACTGATGGTCATCAAGGAGGTGCTCGCATTTTGATAGAAGTATTCGATCCCGATGAACTAGATAATTTAATTATTCGTCTTCTAGGAGAGAGTTAATTTCTTTTATTCGTTTGTTAACAAATAGCTAATAAAGTTAGTTATAAGGAGGTAATTATGCGTGTAGCTATAACAGGAAGTTTTGGCCTTATAGGTTCGATGTTAGCTAGCAAATTAGAAGGTGAGGGGCATGAAGTAATCCGTATTCATCGAGGTGAACAGAACAATGAGCTAGCGGATTGGGATGCTTATACGTGGATTCGTGGTGGGGTAGAGGGTAGCCCTTTTAAAGGTTGTGATTCAGTTGTGCATCTTAGTGGTGCTTCTATTGGTGACGATACGTGGATTCGTGGATGGAGTGATCAGCGACGTTCTGTTTTACGTAGTAGTCGTATAGACACCACACGTTTTTTAGTGGAACACTTGAATGCCCTTGAGGAAAAGCCTAAAAGATTCCTAGTTGCTTCAGGTGCTGGGTTTTATGGGAATAGAGATGATGAAGAACTTACAGAAAATTCTGGCCCTGGCACGGGTTTCCTTGCAGGTATTTGTGAGGATTGGGAATCAGAGGCATCGAAATGTAGTGTGAGTACGGCTTTTTTACGGTTTGGAGTAGTTTTTGACGAAAGTGCTTCTGCCTTCAAAAGACTTAGCTTACCTTTTCGTTTGGGTGTAGGAGGTCGTCTTGGTAGTGGTAAGCAATGGATGCCATGGATTCATCTTGCAGATGTGGTTGGGGCGATAGAGCATTTATTAACAAGTGATCTTGAAGGACCAGTGAATATGGTGGCTCCAGAACCTATTCAAAATACTGAATTAGCGAAATCTTTTTCATCGGTTCTTGGATTGCCTGCTGTGGTGCCAGTTCCAAAATTCGCTATGCGCTTATTACTCGGTAATGCTGCAGAAGAGTTATTGTTTGCTAGTCAACGTGTTAAGCCATTGAGGCTGTATGAGGATGGATATGAGTTCTCATATCCGAATATAGATGTGGCATTACGTGAAATTTTCGGGCGCTAAAAATGAGTGCACATCTTGTTCAGAGAGAAAGTTTTTTACCAATTTCTTTAGAAGAAGCATGGGATTTTTTTTCCCAGCCAGCCAATCTTCCTCTTATCACACCGCAGTGGCTTTCTTTGCAGCTTACTAATGAAGTGCCGGAGCGTATGTATCCAGGTTTAACTATTTCTTATAAAGTTAAGCCTTTGTTAGGTATCCCAATTCAGTGGGTAACAGAGATTACTCATGTAAAAGAATTAGAGATGTTTGTTGATGAACAAAAAGTTGGGCCGTATGCATTTTGGCATCATCAGCATTTTTTTCGTGAAGTTGATGGAGGAGTGGAGATGCGGGATATAGTGACTTACTCTGTTCCTTTTGGTTTGCTTGGCGATGTGGTAAATAAGTTAACTGTACGGAGTCGACTTGAGGAAATTTTTACTTTCCGGAAGAAGGTCACGGAGCGTTTATTTGGTAGCGCAAAAGGCAGCTAATCTTTGAAGTTAGAGACTAATGTCACGCGCGGTTAAATCTTCTAAAGTTTCACGTCTTTGCAAAAGGTAACTTTCGCCACCCTTAACCCCAATTACGGGAGGCCGGAGTGCCATATTGTAATTACTACTCATTGCTAAATTGTAGCCGCCACTTGCGGGGATAGCGATGAGTTCTTGTGGTTCTAATTTTGGCAAGGAAGCGTTTTCCACAAGAATATCACCACTTTCACAGTATTTGCCTGCAAGTGTTACTAGTTCTTCGGTATCTGCTAAAGGCCGATCCACGCTAATCGCTTCGTACTTAGATCCGTACATGGCTGGCCGAATATTGTCAGCCATACCCCCGTCAAGTGAAACATAAGTTCGGATATCTGGTATTTCCTTGCGAGCACCGACTGTGTAGACAGCTATCATTGAGCGTCCAATTAAGGAGCGTCCAGGTTCGATATGAAGTAACGGATTTGGCAAATTCCTAGTCGTTAGTTCGTTTCTAAGAGTGTTAGTTATGAGTTCAGCATATTCTGCGATCGTAGGTGGATGTTGGTCTCTAGTATATGCAAGTGCGAATCCACCCCCAGGGCTAAATTCTCTCATGGAAAATTGATGTTTCGATAGCATTTCTGATGCAAATTCGCAGATGATTTCAATTCCTTGCTGATAAGGTTCTAATTCAAAAATAGGAGATCCGAGGTGTATGTGTATGCCACATACATCGAGATGCTCAGATGCACTTGCTTGCCGTATTGCTTCCTCTGCGGCTCCAGTTGCTATAGGGAATCCAAATTTGCTATCCAAAATCCCTGTCGTTGTTTTGGAATGTGTATGCGGATCTACATTTGGTGAGATACGCAATAAGATCGATTGGTTTAAGTTGGCTTCTCTACAGAGTTTTTCCAACAGATCTAGCTCATGGAAGTTGTCCACTATTATTCGCCCTGAGCCGTTAGTCTGGATTGCCTCTTTTAATTCATCACTACTCTTATTATTTCCATGGAAGTAGAGGTTTTTTGGAGCCATACCTGCTTTGAGAGCGATAGCTAGCTCTGTTCCACTTACGACATCCATGCCTAGATTTTCTTGGTTAACTATTTTTGTGATGGGACTTGAGAGATATGCTTTCGCCGCATATAAAATAGTTACATTTTCCCAACGTTTTCCAAATTCATTTCTAAATTCTTGAGCAGTTCCTCTAAAGTCTATTTCGTCAAAAATATACAATGGAGTGCCATATTGATTAGCTAAATCACGAATATCGCAACCACCGATAGACAGATGTCCTTCTGTTGAAAGTCCTGTTGTTTTTGGTAGGACGTGACGAATTGGTAGTGCATCTAAAGCTGTTTCATTTGCCATGATGTGATTATGCGCGAGTTCGACTTAAGGTGTTAGGCATCAAATTCAATTTCAAGGTTTTGTAGCCCACGAACCCCCCCTCGACCAGGTGGAGGGAAGGCTATTCCTTCATTTGGCACCTTTTTAAGCCTTGGATTTTGAAGTGCTTGTAGTAAGATTTTTGAGGCAATTACTGACTCTTGGCGTGCCAATGCATATCCCATACAAAAATGAGTTTCTTGTCCAAAACCGAGGTGGCTTGAAACTCCATTTTTCCGATAGCCGACCCTTAATTCTTTCCCAAAATAAAGATCTTCTCGAAAGATATTAAATTTTTCTGGTTCCTTAAAAATATGCTCATCTCTGTTTCCTGAACCTAAACCCAGCCACACACTTGCCCCTACAGGAATCACACGATCACGTATTTCAACTTCTACTTTCGTACGACGTCGTTGCCAATGATTCGAACCATCAAATCTAAGCATTTCGGTGAAAACGCGATCTAAGAGTTCTGGGTTATCTTTTACTGCGGCATATTGATCTAGATTATTAAGTAGGTTCCACCACATCGCGTCTATTGCTTTGTGTGTTGTATCGCCTCCCCCGACTAGTAAGAGTGCAACATATCCTTTAATTTGCCAAACGCTCATACGTTCACCAGCTTTTGTGGCGTGACAGAAGACGGAAAGAAGATCTTCTTTCGGATGTTCCATTCTTTCTTCTATAAGTGGATCTAAGTAGGAAAAAAGGTTGTCCCTAGCCTGGATTCCCTTTTGTTGCAAAGCATGACTATATCCTCCTCCTGCAAAAAGCTCGTCATAAAGTTTTTCGAAATAGTCATTATCTTTTTCTGGCAAACCTAACATCCCTGCAATCACACGAATTGGGAATCGAGCACTAAATTGTTGGACCAAATTTACAGTTAGCTTTTTAGTGTTTCCTGCGGAATAGTCAGATTTGGCTTTTTCCACAAAGTCCTCAATGATTTGTAAAGCAATGCGTTCAATTAAGGGAATTCTTGCAATGAGTCGTTCTCCAACAAATTCTCCAGCAACTATTCCTCGTAACCAAATATAATCTGCACCTTCCCCAAGCTCATTTAATGTTGCCCCTAGTGCGGTGTCAGACCCAAATTTAAACTTTCCTTTTGGGTCGTAAACTGCACGTGTAAATTCCTCATTGTTTTTATATATATCCCATATGTCTTCATAACGAGAGATGATCCAGCGATTTTGAAACTTATCTTGATAGACTGGAGTGTTTTCGCGCAGTCTTTTATAAACAGGAAAAGGATCGAGGCGGAATTCTTCGCTAAGGAACTCTCCTGGTTCGACAATTGTTGAATTTAAGTCAGTTGAGGTGCTCATCTGTATTCTCCAAGACAAATTAATCTTACCTCAGATATCGCAGGTCAATATTTTAAATATTTGGTTAGCTTAGAAAGTGTTGGGCTTTCAGTTATTTGTTAAGTGCTTGGGAATGTCCGAAAGTTGTTTTGCCACTTGAATACCTGCTTTTTGTAGGATGGCTGTTTTTGCTTCGACACTATCAGAATGAGTCCGAATTAAACTGCCAGCATGTCCGAATCGAACCCCAGGCATTTCGGACATAAAATTCCCAGCTATAAAACTAACAATTTTAATTCTGCTTTGAGTTTTTTGAACAATTTCTGCTAGTTCTTCCTCAATCCCTCCGCCTGGTTCACTAAATGTGACAATTGCCTTTGTATCTGGATCCTTTTCAAAAGCTGGTAGTAGGTCTGCAAAAGTTGAACCTATTATCGGGTCACCGCCAATAGAGATAGCTGTTGAAACACCTTTTCCATTAAGCCGTAGAAGATTTGCAATTTCTGTTGTCATTCCTCCCGAACGTGACATGATGCCAATATCTCCTGGTTGGAATGTCCGTTTTGTATCCTTCGAAGGTCCGCCTATCCCTCCAAGTTTTCCCTTTTCTGGAGAAATAAGTCCCATACTATTTGGTCCAATAATTGTGGACCCTTTTAATTTTCCATATTCAACAATTTGTGCGGTTATTAATTGGGGAATACGTTCAGTTACTATGAGAATCAATGGAATGCCTGCATTGATGCATTCAAAAGTCGCTGTTTTTGCAGCACTGACTGGTACACAGATAATTGCTGCATCTATCGGATGTTGTCTTTGTACATCGTTGACAGAGTTGTAAACTGGAACCCCATGTACAAATCGGCCTCCCTTTCCAGGAGTAACGCCAGCAACAATATTTCCGCCATAATCTAGTGTGTCGCGAGTAATTGAGACCGCTTCGCGGCCTGTAATTCCGAGAATTAAAATTTTTGTTGTTTCGTCAATCAAAATACTCATTTGGGTCCTTTGTTTGCTAAGTTTTCTTCAAGACTTAACCAAAGATATCGGCATGCAACTGTTGACCAAGGGTGCCAGCATTCACCGATTAGCATCACCTTTTCTTCTGTTGGTAGAGATGTTAAATGATAGTTTTTTTGGATCGCTTTTCGAATGCCTAAATCACTTGTGGGGAGTATGTCTGGGCGTTGTAGGTAATTCATCAAAAACATTTGTGCTGTCCATTTTCCAATACCAGTAATTTTTGTTAGTTCTGCAATAATTGTTTCATCGCTAGCGTTTTCTAAAATTTTATTTTTGAGTTCCCCAGTCATAATGTAATCTGCAAGTTCTTTTAAAGTGATAATTTTTTGACGTGATAACCCTGCAGAACGTAATTGTTCCTGAGAGAGCACGCGTAGTACTTTTGGGCTAGGTAGCATTGCGGTTTTCGTTAAGTCATCATAGTTACCAAAATTCGAGGCGACTTTCCTATGTATCGCGCTAGCTGCTTTAGTGCTCAATTGTTGTCCAATGATTGAACGTCCTATTGCTTCATATGGTGTTGAGGCTGGTTTTGCAAAAGTAATCCTCCCTATTTTGAAAATTGCTGAGCCGAGCAAAGGATCCACCGAGCTCAGGTGTGCAACAGCTGATTTCAAATCGGTTTGATTTATCACGATACGATCATAGCGTGTTGTGTGTTTTTCTGAACTTTTCCCCTTAATAAGACCATGGCTTTATAACCGGATAGACTATTACCATGACTGAAGAAGACAAAAATTTCTCACTTGAAGGAAAAACTGCGCTTATAACTGGTGGTTCGCGGGGGATTGGTTATGCCATAGCTGAAGGGATTATTGATGCTGGTGGTAGAGTCATAGTAAGTGCCAGAAATTCCGAAGTTTTGGAAAATGCAGCGAAAAAACTTGGCCCAAACGCACTTGCAGTTACTTGTGATGTTGGTGATCCCGAGTCTATTAATACCCTTGTTGAGACTGCGTGGGGTCTTGGCCCAGTTGATGTTTTAGTGAATAACGCGGGGATTAGCCCTTTTTACAAACGTGCTGAGCATGTCACTGTAGAAGAATTCAATAATGTTACGGATGTTAATTTACGCGGCTCGTATTTTTGTTCAGTTGAACTTGCCCGTTACCTTTTTGATTCTAATCGGCCAGCGAGCATCATCAATGTTGCTTCGGTGCTAGGTCTACAACCTGATTTAAGGCAATCAGTTTATGCGGTGTCTAAAGCAGGGCTTATTCAAATTACTAAAGCATTAGCTTTGGAGTGGGCTGATCGAAATGTGCGTGTCAACTGTTTAGCGCCTGGTTGGATAACAAGTGATATGACAGACAGTCTTTTGGAAAGTCGTCATGGAGAAAGATTGTTAAGTAATATTCCTATGGGTCGTTATGGTTCGGTGGGCGATGTGGTTGGCGCTGTACTTTATCTTGCTTCAGAATCTAGCGCTTATGTTACTGGAGCCGTGATAACTGTGGATGGTGGTCGTGCTCTGAGATAGCATGGAGTAAAGGGGTATAAAGCATGCTGAAAGATCGTCCTGTTGCAGTAATTACGGGAGCTAGTAGGGGGATAGGAAAGCAACTCGCAGTGGATTTAGCAATTGCTGGTTATGATATTGTTGCGTGTGCGCGTTCCTCTTCTGAATCCCCAACAAAGTTACCAGGGACAGTAGATGAAACCGCTGATGCTGCTCGTCGTGAAGGTGCACGTGCGCTTGCAGTACCTTTGGATGTACGTGATGAAGATGCTGTAGCTGACCTTGCTGCGAAAGTCTATTCCGAATTTGGACGATGCGATCTTTTGGTGAATAACGCTGCTATCGCCGTACCTGGTCCTACTCTTGGAAATTCTACTAAACGTTGGCGTCTTGCAGTCGATATAAATATTAATGGGCCGCTTTATCTAATTTGGCATTTATGTACTCGCATGGCTGAAAAGGGTGAAGGACGTGTGGTAAATATTTCATCTAGTGCGTCTGTGCATCCGCAATTTGGCAGAATTTCCTACACAGTGACAAAGCGCGCTTTGGAGGCGATGACAGAAGGTTTTGCGTATGAGCAAGACGGGAGAGTTTCTCACAACTGTATCCGCTTGGAATTAAGTGTCTGGAGTGAGGGCTATGCCCATACATTGGGTGATCAGGATTTTTCAGATTTTGAGGATCCTATTATTCTTTCAGATGCGGTGCTGTGGATGGCAAAACAACCCCTAAGCTATACTGGCGAAGTTGTAACAATTGAGCAATTACGTGAGAAAGGCATCGTACGTCCTAAAACTCGTATAGCCGATCGGGATGACTGGACTTAATCCTTATTACCTAGGTAAACCTAATCCACGTGTAGCTATTATATTGCGTTGGATTTCGCTTGTACCTGCAGCTATTGTTGATGATGCAGCTTGTAGATAAGATTGCCCCTGATCCGTGATGACTCGTGGAGATGTTCCTCTCAATAATCCAAATTGACCAAGAAGATGCATGCCAGTCGATGCAATCCTTTGGCTGAGTTCACTTCCAAATAGCTTACTTGCACTTGCTTCGTGGTTCGGTACCATTCCTTGTGCCTGCATAGAGGCAACTCGATATGCTAGAAATGTACCCGTATTCACTTCTATTGTGCGTTCAGCAAGTTGTTGTCTCACGGACGGACGTTGCTCGACTAGAGAGTAATTTTCTTTTGCTAATTCGATTAGACGTTCAATAGCACGACGGCCGTTTGCATAAGCACCTACGCCACTACGTTCAAAGTCGAGTGCGACGGCTAGGTGATACCAGCCACGATTCTCCTCACCAACTAACTGAGATGCTGGCACTCGCACATTTTCAAAGAACACTTCATTAAAACTATGCTTCTCTCCCATGTTTATAAGTGGCCTTACAGTAATTCCAGGTGATTTCATGTCTAACATAAACATTGAAATCCCCTTATGTTTTGGTGCATCTGGGTCTGTTCTTGCAGCTAGCCAGCCCCAGTCAGCTAAGTGTCCTCCAGAAGTCCATATTTTTTGTCCATTTATTACATAATCATCGCCGTCACGCGTTGCTCTTGTTTGCATTGCTGCCAAATCACTTCCTGCTCCCGGCTCGCTATAGAGTGTGCACCACCAGTCATCCGCATTGGCTATTTTTGGAATGTAATTGTTTTTTTGTTCATCACTTCCATAGAGCATTAGTGATGGACCCACCCACCAAATTCCCATTGATGTATGGGGTGCACCTGCGTAAGACATTTCCTCGTTATACACTAGCTGTTGCATATGTGAGGCACCGCCACCGCCATACTCCTCGGGCCAAGCCATTGCTAACCACCCCTTTTTTGCTAGTTTTTGCTGAAAGCCCATTACGTAGTCATATTCTTCCTGATTTGTGCGTTCTTCTTGTGCCGCAGACTTAAGGCGTTCTTTTTCAGGTGCAAGTTCTGTGTCTATAAACTGACGAACTTCTTGACGAAAACTTTCAACATCGACATCGTGGTTAAAGCGCATGATTATTCCTCTGTGACTTCGAAGTATAGTCGATTATAAGCAAACATATGGTCTAGTTTGGATTATTTAAATTATGCCTTAGTAGATATTGGAATGAAAAAGCACCTCTTGTTCATTCTTAGTAACGTACTATGCCAATTGAGATGAGGTGTCCAGCATGTCTATAAGAAATCCATTAACTATTGAAGATGTTTTTATTACAACTTTTAAGCGTGAAGTTCCAGAAGGGGCCTATCCTGGCGGTACCTCACTTCCATATGGCGGACGTTGTGATTTGGGGATTCTGACTATCCGAACAATCGGAGGACATGAAGGGCATTCATTTTTAGGTGCTTTTAATCGAGATGTAAATGAGGATGCTGGTCTCCTTCTCAAGAACTTAAAGCCTTTTCTCGTTGGCGAACATGCTCTTCAAATTGAAAAATTTTGGCAAAAAATGTGGCGTAGGAAAAGAGGTGTATCCATTCGGTCTATAGGTGCAGTAGATGTGGCCCTTTGGGATCTTGCTGGTCAGATCACAGAGCAACCTATTTACCGTTTATTGGGAGGTTTTCGAGAAGCAGTTCCTGCTTACGCATCGTCAGCATACTTGCCTACCGCACAGGATTATGCTGAGGAGGCAGTTACTTTTCGTGATCGTGGATGGAAGGCATATAAAATTCATCCGCATACTGAGCCAAATGAAGATATTGAAATTTGTCGTGTGGTTCGTGATGCCGTAGGCCCAGAAATGGTTCTTATGCTGGATGCCGCGTGGTCGTATAACTATGAAACTGCAGTACGTGTTGGTCGAGCGATTGAAGATCTAAATTTCTATTGGTACGAAGATCCGTTAGAGGGTGAGGATATATATGGTTATTCAAAACTACGGCAAAAGCTTGAGATCCCAATCATTTCAACTGAGTATGCTCCAGGTGGGTTCTATGGGATGCAGCAATGGATACTGCAGGGGGCAACCGATATGTTACGAGGGGACGTTGCTGTGGTTGGTGGGATTACACCTCTAATGAAGATTGCCACTCTTGCAGATGCTTTTCGCATGAATTGCGAGATACATCATGGAGGAAATTCTCTTAACAATGTTGCAAATTTACATGTGACACTAGCAATAGATAACTGTGAATATTTTGAAGTTTTACTTCCAGATGAGGTACAAAAATTTGGTCTTTTGGATGACATTATGGTTGACAAGAATGGTCTTGTGCATGCCCCAAAAGAACCGGGCCTTGGATATGCAATTGATTGGGATCTTGTAAAGAAAACGCAAGTTTCTGAGTTACGTTAAGGCTTTATTGAATCTTCCATGTTGTTCCACTTGAGCTATCTTGGAGCTCAATACCGAGATCACTTAACCGATCTCTAATACGATCAGCAGCAGCCCATTTTTTTTCTTGTCTTAAATCTTTTCTTATTTCAATCAATGTCCCAAGAATGTCCTCCAGATTCTGCTTTTGCCCTTTGTTTTCCTCATATTCTTTAAGTAATGCCTGAAAGGGTTCCAGTTCATGCTTTATTGTCTTTGGGTCAGCCAAGGTAAACCCTAGAACATTGGCAAGTTCGCGGAGAAGATTTTGAGCTTCTTTAAAAGGTTTTTTATTGTCATGTGCCCTATTTATTGAACGTGCCAAATCAAATAAAACAGCGATTGCTCTTGGTGTGTTCAAATCATCATTGAGTGCAGTACGAAATTGCATACGTTCATCGTTTACGGGAAGAGGTTCTCCTGCTGGTGATACTTCTTGTAATATTGCGGCTGCACGCAATCGTTCAGCACCCGTGGCGGCAGCCTCAAGGGCTTCAGGTGTGTAGTTTAAGGGACTACGGTAGTGACTACTTGCTACAAAAAGCCGTAAGCCATCAGCTGTGGTGTTCTGTAGTACTTCATCAATTGAAACAAGATTGCCAGAGGATTTTGACATCTTATCGTCGCCTAGTTGTAGTAAAGCGTTGTGTATCCAAAACCGGGAAAAAGGTGATTCCCCAGTAAAGCCTTCACTCTGCGCGATTTCATTTTCATGGTGAGGAAAAATCAAGTCGGCTCCACCAAGATGAATATCG
>CAYFHW010000005.1:0-33167 GCA_964343095.1 uncultured Anaerolineaceae bacterium
AATGAAGGAGAAAAAAGCTCGTGTGGAAGATGCACTTTCTGCTACGCGAGCCGCTGTTGATGAAGGCGTAGTCATTGGTGGCGGAGTGGCTCTTCTGAGGACGCAAGAAACAATACGTTCATATGCAGATACTTTAAATGGTGATGAGAAGGCAGGAGCTGAGTTAGTTGCCGATTCGGTTACTGCTCCTGCGTGGACAATTGCGGAAAATGCTGGCCAAGAAGGATCTGTGATAGTTGACCGGATTCGTAAGCTTGAGGGTGATAATTCTGGATGGGATGCAGCTGAAGATCGATGGGGGGACATGTTTGAGTTAGGCATTGTTGATCCTGTAAAGGTTGTGCGTTCTGCCCTGGAGAATGCGGCCAGTGTGAGTGCGATGGTTCTAACTACCGAGTCTTTAGTAGCGGAACTTCCTCAGCCTGCGGGCGCAGCTCCACCAATGCCTCAGGAGTATTAAAATCCAATAAGTCTCAAAGTTGATTATCGTTTGTAAAAGAAATTCTTAGTTTTACCGAATGAAACATAGGATATGATCAACAATACCTATGAGGCTCTTAACTGATTTACAGGTTTCGGTAGGTAATTTCCGAAAGATTACCCGCCAGCAGGTGGTACGTAGTCTTTGGCTTGGTGTAATCATTGGGTTGCTGGCAGGTGTTGCCGCGGTTCTTTTTTTCGAAGCAATAAAATTAGCTAGTGAATATCTATTAACCGATTTATCTGGATATATTCCCCCAGAACCATTAGGGGAAGGAGATTCTGATTCTAGTGGCCCAATTCGAAGATGGGCTCTTCCTTTAGTTCTGGGCCTTGGTGGGTTAATAAGTGGCCTAATCATTTATATTTTTAGGACTCCGGAAGCAGCCGGTGCCGGTGCGGGTGCAGTGATCGATGATTTTCATAACCGCGGAGGCAGAGTTAGGTGGAGGGTTATACCTGTGAAACTTTTGGCGTCAGCGGCAACATTAGGCGGAGGGGGTCCAGCGGGGAGAGAAGGTCCTATGGCGCAAATAGGAGGAGGTATTGGCTCTTTAATAGCTGATCGTTTTCATTTAGGTGTAGAGGAACGTAGGCGCGCATTAGTCGCTGGAATGGGTGCCGGAATTGGTGCAATTTTCCGTGCTCCCCTTGGTGGCGCAATGATGGCAGCCGAATCTATCTACAAACATGACTTTGAAGCAGATGCTGTTCTGTTGGGTTTAATTTCTGCGATAGTTGCCTTTTCGGTATATGGAGTTTGGTACGACTTTGAGCCAATCTTTGGCGGAACCGCGGGCTTTTCATTTTCTCGACCTCAAGAGCTTGGTTATTACGCAGCTTTAGGGTTGGCTTGCGGGTTGATGGGGTTACTTTACATTCGTGGTTTGGATTGGGTACAAAAAATATTTAATCGATTGAGCGTTCCTCGATGGCTTAAGCCTATGTTGGGTTGTGCTATTGCCGGATTAATAGGTGCAGCAATACCTGAAGCTATTGGAGTTGGTTATGGAACGATTCAAAATGCCCTTGTAACAGATGGGGTTTTGCGGTTTTCCCTTTGGTTTTTAATCTTGATTCCTTTTGCTCGTATTCTCACGACTGCACTTACAGTAGGTTCAGGTGCTTCAGGAGGAATTTTTGCCTCTGGAATGGTTTCAGGTGGTTTATTAGGGGCCTTGGCGTGGAGGCTCTTCAATGGTTTGCCAGGTTTCCCAAGTGAACCGGGGCCGCTGGTGATTATCGGAATGATCTCTCTTTTTGGTAGCGTAGCCCATGCACCATTGGCGATGTTACTTATGGTTGGGGAAATGACCGGAAACCTTTCTTTATTGGCCCCGGCAATGGTAGCAGTTGCGCTCGCTACTCTTTTAGTCGGAAATGCTAGTGTTTATCCTGCTCAAGAAATGAACAGGGAAGAGTCAACGGCTCATAGACACCGGTTTGCCGTTCCCTTGCTAGGTGCACTTTTTGCACAAGATGCAGCTTATAAGATTCCTATTATTGAGGTGGCCGGAGGGATAAAAAAAGCAAGGGAAACACTTGAAGCATCTGAAAAGAAATATGGGGTAGTAGTGAATAGTGCCGGGGAGATTGTGGGGGAAATAACGCTTACTGAATTAGATTCACAAAAGGAAAAAATGGGTGAAATTGATAATTATATAAAATCAATTCCTGTGAGTGTTAGGGCAGACACACCTCTTGATAAGGTGTTAGAAACATTATCTTCCAGTGAACGACTGTGGGTGCCAGTCCTCACTGAAAATGGAGACGATATAATTGGCGCAATTGATGGAGCTGCTTTGGTTGCCTTTTATCAGGAAGCTGCAGATCAACATGTGCGACCGTTTGCTCCTCTCTCTGATACAGAGAACACTTTTGAAGCAGAAATTGGTTTTCTTTCTACACTTGAAGGAAGGAAATTGGCTGAGGCAAATTTGCCAGCAGGAATTAGAATTCTCACTATAGAAAGAGGGGGGCGTGTATTGGTTGCTTCAGGGGAAACAATTCTTCGAGCAGGGGATAGGCTTACTATTTCTGGGCCACGCTCTCAAAGTGGTATGGTTATTGATTTGCTTTCGGGGAAATAAATTGATTATTGAGAATCTTCTAGGCTAATTTAAGCAGGAGTACGAGATGGAAACAGTTACAGATGGGAATATCACAATTCACAAAGCAGGCCCCGCAGGTTTTGGAAATAATATTTATTTAGTTGTGGATAATGTTAACGAGGTCGCTGCATTTATAGATGCTCCAGATGAGGTTGAGCAAAGCTATGCAGTGGTGGAAGCTGTTGGAATCGAGCCCAGCTATATTTTGCTTACTCATTCACACCCAGATCATGTTGCGTCGATTAAGCCACTTAAGATGAGATACGGGTGCCAGTTAGTTGCAGACCCAGAGGAACCCTGGATTCCAAAAGGGACACTAGACAGGGAAGTAAAAGATGGTGATTTGGTGGAAGTGGGATCTTTGAAGTTTATGGTATTGGGCATTCCCGGACATACGCCAGCAAGCACAGCTTTTATTTGTGGTGAACACGCTTTTGTTGGAGACACTCTTTTCCCTGGAGGTCCTGGTCATTCACGTACAAATAAAGATTTAAAACAGGAAATAAGATCTATCACTACAAAGCTATATACATTGCCAGAGGAAACGACTGTCTGGCCGGGTCATGGGGAAAATACAACTATAGGCGTGAGCAAAGCTGAGTACTCTATTTTTAAAAATAAAGAGCACGATGAGAATCTTCACGGCGATGTATTATGGTTAGACGCGTGAGAATCCTTTTGTAATTTGAGAGCCTAAAAAATGAAAGAACAGGAAATTAAAGATGCAATTACGAAGTTGCTTTTAGCCATTGGAGAAGACCCTAATCGTGATGGCTTGATTGATACACCGAGACGGATTTCTGAGATGTATGGTGAAATATTCGAAGGGTTAAGTCTCGACCCCTCGAAATATCTGAATGTAGATTTTGAAGTAGCCCATGATGAAATGGTTATTCTGCGAAATATCCCCTTTTACAGTATGTGTGAACATCACTTTCTTCCATTTCATGGAGAGGCCCATGTTGGTTATATACCCGATGGACGGGTGGTCGGTATAAGTAAACTAGCTCGTGTTGTAGAGGGTTTTGCTCGAAGACCGCAATTGCAGGAGCGTCTCACTAGTCAGGTCGCAGAGACCATCATGGAATCAATAAAACCAGATGGAGTTGCGGTGGTCGTTGAAGCAGAACATTTGTGTATGACAATGAGAGGCGTTCGTAAGCCAGGCAGTCGTATGGTAACTAGCGGAATGCGTGGACAATTTAAAAAGTCTGACGTTACACGTTCGGAGTTTTTAGCTTTAGTCCAGGGCGCTCGCTCGTAGCGGGTCTTAAGGAAAAGAAGAAATGCGAATTGCCCAAGTCTCTTATCATACGAACCCGTTGGACCCTCCTGGCCATAGACACTCAGGAGGAATGAATGTCTATATTCAAGAACTTTCTCGCCAGCTTGCAGCATTAGGACATGAAGTCGATATAATTACACGAAGAAGTGATGCAGGACCAACCATTAAGGAGATCTCTAAAAATATCCGATTGGTTCAAGTTGAGGCAGGGCCTTCGGAACCGATAGAAAAAGAATTAGCAATTCCTTATGTCCCTGCTTTTGCAGATCAGCTGATTCACTTCGCGAAACAAGAGTTTCAATCGTCAAAAGAATCATATGATGTTGTGCATAGCCATTATTGGCAAGGCGCACAGGCAGGAATGCTATTAGCACAAACTTTAAAGGTACCGCACGTGGTTATGTTTCATACTCTGGGCGAAGCAAAAAATCGTGCACGGGCCAGTGAAGAGGAGCCGGAAAAACGTATTAAAATGGAAAGGTTGCAGTCAAGTAAGGCGGATGCAATTGTTGTTGCCTCGAGCCATGAAAGAGGCTTATTGCAACGTTATTATGGGGTACCTGAAGAAAAAGTTAGTGTGATCCCCTGCGGAGTAGATATAAAACATTTTATGCCCTTAGATGCACAAGCTTGTCGACGTGAGTTAGGTCTTCAACCTAATAAACCAGTGATCCTTTGGATCGGGAGACTTGAAGAGCTTAAAGGAGTTGATATTTTAATAGAGGCCGCTGCCGAAATTGAAGAAAAGGATTTTGTTGTTTTGATTGTTGGGGGAGGCGCGGATGCAGACCGTTTAAGGCCAGAATTAAAGGAAGAGGTTAAGAGTGCAGGGTTGGAGGAAGTTGTGTTTTTCAGGGATGCAGTAAGCAGAGAGGAATTACCTCTTTATTACGGTGCCTCTGCCGCTGTTGTGATCCCTTCTTATTATGAGAGCTTTGGATTGGTTGCGGTTGAAGCTATGGCTTCAGGGCGTCCTGTTATTGCTTCTCGTGTAGGAGGTTTAGTCTCCATCGTTACGGATGGCGTAGATGGATATCTCATACCATGGAGATGTCCTGAGCCATTTGCGGAAAAGATAGAGGTGTTAATGCGCAATTCTGAACTTCGTGAAAATTTTGGGAGAGCAGCTCGTCGTTCTGTTGAGATTTTTGCTTGGGAAAACATAGGTCAAAGAGTAGAGGAGCTTTATTCTCAACAAGTGGGTAATTAAAGAGAGTGAACATGAGTTTAATAGATAGATTTAAAACATTGAGAAGTTCGTCGACCCCCTTGCAATCGGAGGATTTAATCGAGGGGGGTGGTCCCGGAAGGGCTATGGTAATTATGGCTCATCCGGATGATGCGGAATTTGTTTGCGGAGGAACAATAGCCAGATGGTGTTCTGAAGGATGGGAAGTTGTTTATGTTCTGATCACCAGTGGAGATAAGGGCACGCATGATAAGGAGATGTATTCCGAAAAACTTGCTGCTATTCGTGAAGAAGAACAGCGGGCAGCGTGTCGTGTATTAGGCGTGAAAGAGTGTATTTTCCTTGGTTATCCTGACGGGCATACTATGGAGGCCTCAGAAGTGAGAGGTCAAATTGTACGCCTTTTGAGAACCCACAAACCAGATGTTGTCATTACCTGGGATGCTTTTAGAAAAGGGTTTAACCATAGAGATCACCGGAATTGTGGAGTTGTCGTGGCTGATGCCGTATATCCACTTGTTAGGGATAGACTTTTTTATCCTGAACACGAAGCTGATGGATTAGACCCTCATGAAGTAAATGAGATTCTTTTGGCGGGTACTGATGAGCCTGATTTTTTTGTGGATACAAGTGCGTATACCGAGAAACATCTGGATGCAATTATGTGTCATGAAAGCCAAATTGGAGGACGAACACGGGAGCAATTTCAGGAAATGCGCCAACAGATGGGGAAAAATTTAGGCCGAGTACCAGGAGAAGAGAGGTTTCGACGATGGAGTGTAGGTCGGCCACGAACGAGGTAAGGTAAGTAACTTAACAAACCAGTTTCTGAACTTGTATTTGCACGTTACAATGACCACATGTCTTCAATTAATATTCTTAAATATGAGTATGTTCCCCCGGAAGGATATTTTGCTTCGTGGACCACAGGAGGTTACGTATTCTATAACTCAAGGCTTGATTATCTTCGGAATCGTGTGGTCCAGCCTGACAAGCCACAATTACAAACAACAGGTAGATTTCAACGAGTAGCCGTAGTTTTTAAAGACGAGAACGAAAGTAACTATGAGGCCCAGGCGGTGGAATCAAGCTTTTATCAACTTGATATGCACAGATGGGTAGCGCGAAAAGTTGCAGAAAATAGTGCATTTAAAGTTACCAATGTTCCGCTCGCTGAAATAGCAAAAGCTTCAAAGGCTTTTGATCAAGTTATTCGCGAATTTACCGAGAAGTACGGTGATTTTTTTACGGCAAATGTGCACAGTGATTTATTTGAAGAAAAACGATTGGATGATTGGTATGACCAATGGAAAATCATTGGGGATGCGGCGAGCGATGCACAAACAGAGCAAGGAAAAAAAAGACTAAAAGAACCAATCCCGGGAAAAAAATCTATTCTTGATGAAAACCTTTTTTGTTATACGGGTATAGGAAGAGGGCCTCAGCGGTCCACCTCAATTCGTCCTATTAATTTAGTTGGTTGGTGTTGGGCATTAATAGCGCGTGATGTAATTGATGGTATTACTTACAAAAGGTGTGAAAATTATATGAGTGACCAAAATCCAACAGGATGTGAACATGAAATCCCGTCAGAGGCGCTCGATGGTTCGCCAAACATGAAATTTTGTAGTGCTGGGTGTGAAGCTGCTACGAGATAGTAATATTTATTTCAGACGTTTCTATTTGAATTAATTTTTCTTTAGACGTGGTTGTTTTACCCAACACATAGGCGGGTATACCTAACTGGTCACCAATTTTTTTAGACTTTGCAACTTGATCTTCTGGCACTACAGCACAGAATCCGACCCCCATGTTAAAAGTTCTATACATTTCTTCAGGAGAAACGTGTCCTAGTTGGGATATTAGTTCGAAGATCGGAAGTGGGGGCGGAAGTGTGTCAATGTCATAGCCGATATTTGTCCCAAGGCGTGATAGGTTCCCAAATCCTCCTCCAGTAATGTGAAAAAGAGCCTGTGGTTGGCATTCTTCCAACAATTCCATGGCAAGGGCAACATACATTTTTGTTGGTTGTAAAAGTTCTTCCCCAAGGCTTTGTCCTAATTCCGCGACTATTTTGTTGAGAGCCCACCCCGCATTTGTAAACACTTCACGTGCCAAGGTAAAACCATTGCTATGAATTCCTGAAGATGCAAAACCTACAAGAACATTACCGGGTTTTAGTTCTTTGCCAGAGAGTATTTTATTCTTTTTTACTAAACCAACACATGAACCAACAAGGTCGAAAGCCCTTCCTTCAATTGGCCCTCGAAGCATTTCGGGAATGATTGCAGTTTCACCTCCGGGAATCGAAATAGAGGCTTGTTTTGCCCCTTCTGCTAGTCCGGTGGCTATTTCAATTAATAATTTTTCATCTTCAATTTCCACTGACAAACAATCTACTAGTGCTATAGGTTTGGCCCCCACACAAACAATGTCGTTTGCATTCATTGCTACAACGTCAATCCCGACCGTTTTGAAAATATCTAATTCTTGAGCGATCAATAGTTTTGTTCCAACCCCATCCGTTGAAAAGGCAAGACAAGGATCTCCTATATCCAAGATTGATGCGTAGTGCCCATTAGAAATAAGGGGTTTTCCGATATCTGGGAAATCATTTGTTTTTGAAAGTATGTTTAGGACACGTGTAAGAGAGTCACTCATACTCGTACACTACGAAAAAGAACGCCTAAATGCGAGGTGATTCCTTGCTAAACAAGAAAATAATTAGTTACATCCAAAGGAAAAGGCTTTCCCTTAGATGTAACAGGCCTAACTACAGGTCGTCTTGAGAATCAATTTCGTTACCATATAGGGATCCATATTTGAGGCAGGTCGCCTATCTTCCAGATAACCTTTTTGATCTCTTTCTACTTGCCAAGGAATACGGATAGATGCACCACGATCTGAAACACCGTAACTAAATTGATCAATACGTTGTGTTTCATGTTCGCCGGTCAATCGGTTTTCATTCCCTGGGCCATAGTTTGCAATGTGTTCCTCAATATTGTTTCCAAGCGCTTCACAAGCATCGATAACTGGTTGATAAGATTCACGCATGGCTTTGGTTGAATAGTTTGTATGACATCCTGCGCCATTCCAATCCCCTTTGACAGGTTTTGGGTCGATTGAAACAGCTACAGCAAACTCCTCTGCGATTCGATGTAAAAGCCAGCGAGATACCCACAGTTGGTCTGACACTTCAAGTGGTCCTAAGGGGCCAATTTGGTATTCCCATTGCCCGGGCATTACCTCGGCATTAGTACCAGAAATACCTAAACCTGCCTCAATACAAGCGCTCGCATGAGCCTCAGAAATTTCGCGACCAAAGATATGATTGCTTCCTACACCGCAGTAGTAAGGACCTTGTGGTTCAGGAAAACCGCCTTCAGGAAAACCTAAAGGCTGTACTCCATCACTTTCAAACAGGGTGTATTCTTGTTCGATTCCGAACCAAGCTTCTTCTTTTGCAAATTCTTCAGCAACAACTGCGCAGGCAGCACGAGTGTTTGTAATGTGTGGGGTCATATCTGGTAACAGAACTTCACACATTACTAAAACATTGTTGCCCCCTCTAATAGGATCTGCACACGAAAAAACCGGTCGTAGAACACAATCTGAGTTTGCTCCAGGAGCTTGATTTGTACTCGAGCCATCGAAACCCCATATTGGAGCTGCTTCCAAGTCACCAATATCAGCACCATCGGGTAGGATTTTTGTCTTTGAACGTAACATTGGCGATGGTTCGGTTCCATCTATCCAAATATATTCTGCTTTATAAGCCATTTTCCTCCACCTTTCGAAAAAAGATTTTATGTATATCTGATCGTGACCCCTTCAAGGCCATGGAACAAGCGAAAATCGGGACTTTTCCATAACAATCAGGTTACAAAATTGATTTTCTTGTATTAATTTACCGTATTAGTAGATATTTATACCTGTTAAGCTTGTATACCCATGAATGTCATGTGGACGCTACAATGAAGCGATTTAGAAGTTAGAAAAGGATTTTAATTATGGAAGATGTTGTTCTTGTTAGTGGAGTACGTACAGCTATTGGGCGGTTTAATGGTTCTCTTGCCAATACTCCTGCCTCTGATCTTGGCTCAACTGTTATTAAGGAAGCAGTTAATCAAGCTGGTATTGAACCTGAGATAGTGGATCAAGTAATAATGGGAATCGTTGGTCAGGTTGCTGAAGATGCCTACTTGTCACGTGTGGCCACAATTAAAGCTGGATTAGACATCGAAACCCCGGCTGTGAACGTTAATCGGTTATGTGGTTCTGGGCTCGAAGCAATTAATAGTGCTGCAAGATATATTGAAACAGGAGATGCAGAGGTGGTAGTTGCAGGTGGTGCAGAGAATATGACACGACTTCCGTATTATTTGAGGAAGGCTAGAAGTGGTTATCGTCTGGGTCATGACACAATAGAAGATGGGGTTGTGAAATTGCTTAGCGATCCTTTCGAGGGCTACCATATGGGTATAACTGCAGAAAAACTTGCAGAAGAATTTGAAATCAGTCGTGCTGCCCAAGATGAATTGTCTGCTGAAAGCCAGAGGCGTGCGCTTAATGCAATCGAGAAAGGTTATTTTAAAGATCAAATAGTGCCACTAACTGTTCGTAAGGGCAGAGAAGAACAAATTTTTGACACAGACGAATTTCCACAAAACAGCTCTGTGGAGAAGTTGTCTAAGTTAAGGCCAGCCTTTAAAGAAGATGGGATGGTTACACCTGGTAATGCGAGCGGTATCAATGATGGCGCTTCCGCGATAGTAGTAATGAGTGCTACAAAAGCTGAAGCTCTTGGGGTGAAGGCTCGGTTACGTTTAGTTGCGCGGGCCGAAGCGGGCGTAGATCCGTCCATTATGGGTAGTGGCCCTATTCCTGCGGTTAATAAGGTTTTGGAAAAAGCAGATATGACATTAGATCAGATGGATGTTATTGAATTAAATGAAGCTTTTGCAAGTGTAGCTTGTGCATGTGCTAATGAATTATCTCTTGATCCTGAAAAAACGAATCCTAACGGAGGTGCCATTGCGTTAGGCCACCCGGTTGGAGCAACTGGAAATATTTTAACAGTTAAGCTTATGCATGAGATGGAGCGTACTGGTGCACGTTACGGATTGGTAAGTATGTGTATAGGTGGAGGTCAAGGCATTGCAACTATTTTTGAGCGACTTGATTAGAAAAGTAGACAGCTTTAGTCGTACGAATGTGAGGGCGCTTTGAAAAATTTAGATATAGGAATGCATGTTTTTGCGCAAGATGTGCCAACACTTATTGATAGAATTATTAAAGCGGAAAGCGAAGGTATTAAAACAGCTTGGATGACTAGTGGAGGGCCGGCTCCAGATCCACTGGCTGTTTTTTCTGCAGTTGCTAGAGAAACAAAAGAAATTAATTTCGGTACATCTATCGTACCTACTTTTCCAAGGCATCCAATTGCATTAGCCCAAGGGGCAAGTGTTGTTGACCAACTTGCCCCAGGCCGGCTTAAATTGGGAATTGGTCCTAGTCATAAGCCTGCGATGGAGATGACGTATAGATTTGAGTTTGTGCGCCCGTTACAACATCTTCGTGAATATCTAATTATCTTGAATGCCCTTTTGAAGGATGGAAAAGTTAATTTTCATGGCGACAGGCTGCATGCGGAAGCAGAGCTTCCGGGAGGACCGACAGGAATAAAAGTAATGGCCTCTGCACTGCGCGCTAATGCTTTCCGTTTATGTGGTGAAATTGCAGATGGAGGTATTTCTTGGGTAGCGCCTTTGCCTTATTTAAAATCAGTTGCCTTACCGGCATTGGTTGACGGGGCTAAGCAATCATCTCGTGAAAAGCCTGCGTTAGTAGCGCATGTTCCTGTGGTTGTTTGTGAGGATCCAGAAGAGGTGTGGAATGCTGCTTCTGGCCAGTTTGGTTTTTATCCTCGTTTACCTTTTTACTCAAGTATGTGGCAGGATGCTGGGTTTCCCGAAGCTGCTGCTGGTGATTTTTCCAGAGCTATGTGTGAAGCCCTCGTTGTTCAGGGTAATGAAAATGAGGTTGCAGAAAAGATCGAAAGTCTCCCCAGTTATGGTGTTGATGAAATGTTGGCCTCTGTGGTGATTCTTAATGATCGTGGTAAAACTGCACAGGCTACAATTGAACTACTTGGCTCCCTATCTAAGTCATGAGGATTAGGCTAACTCCAACGTTGTTTCCATAAATAGGCTAAGATTCCTGAGGCAACTGCTACATTTAAGGACTCCACTTTTGGTTCCATAGGTAGACGGATATGGTAATCACTTTCGCGCAGTAAAAGAGGGCGAATTCCGGACTCCTCACTTCCTAGTATTAACGCAGTTTTTTCAGGCCAATCAAATTTAGTTGCGTCCTGAGCTTCATTGGATGCGCTTGCTGCAACTATCCAGAAACCTGCGGATTTCAGGTCCTTAACTGCTCCGACTAAATTTCCTGGAGCTGTAACTGGGGCAAAAAAGCTAAGTCCGGCGCTGGCTCGATGTACTCCAGGGGTGAGAAGGGCACCTTTACGTTGTGACAAGACAACGGCAACTGCTTTTATTGCGACAGCTACTCTTAGTACGGCTCCAACGTTTTGAGGATCATTTATGCTATCAAGTACGAAAGCAAAAGAGTTTGTTGAAAGATCTTTAACAAGTGAGCGTAGGTCTGAGCTGGGTATTTTTTTTAAGCGCACCAAAACTCCTTGATGTACACCTTCTCCAGACAAAGTATTTAATTGTTTTAGGCTTCCTTTTTCTGTAGGTATGCCTTGATTAATTGCTTCCTCTATAAGCGACATGACTCGTTTGTTGGAGTTATCTTCTTGAAAAATTAGATTACGGACATAACCCGCATTTAGAGCAGCTTGGCACGCATGTATACCATAGGCAACTTGTTTAGGCGTTGATTTGGGTTTAGGTTTTTTTCGCTGGCCACGAGTATTTTTTGGCTTCCCAGAGTTGTAATGCTCGCCTACACTCATTGATGCTGTGCTCCTTTTACTAATGTCACTACTATCTTGCGCAAAAGTTTCCTATTGTATAGATCTCTATGTAGCTAATACTTTACGGAGTAACGTTAAAAACTGCAGTTTTTCTTGATGTTTTATTTTCTTGGCAAAGTAGTTGTTTTTCTTTCTTGTTTGATAGGTTTTGTTATGTTGTCGGGAGCTGGCTCTCATACACCTACCGTACCTCAGGCTTGGATGAGCGTAGGTTTCCAGGACGGTAATTTTAAGGTAGTTCCTGTTCCACAAAATATTGACTGGAAGGAGCATGAAAAATGGTTGCAATCTTTACCGAATGTTACATCTGTCGAGGTAGATGCACCTGTTTTGGCAGCAACTGTTCCAAACGATCCTTTTTATGCCTCAGTTCAAGCTTCGTACCTTGAAAAATTAGGCTTATTAAAAGCATGGGATTTTGTAACAGGTAGTGAGGAAATCGTAATAGCTATTATCGATTCGGGGATTGATTTAAGCCATGAAGAATTTGTTGGGAGGCTTTGGGAAAACCCCAATGATAACGATAACAACGGGATCGATGATGATGGCAATGGGTGTATTGATGATAAAAATGGATGCAGATTTATTAATCTTACCGAGGAGCGAAGCCAACAGTGTGGGTACACCGACATACTTCCCACTGGTGATATCAGTGATGACGATGATGGGGGGGAACATCATTCACATGGAACTTTAGTTGCGGGAGTTCTTGCGGCAGCAGGGAATAATAATGCTGGAATTACTGGGGTTGTCTGGAATGTCCGATTAATGATTATCAAAGTTTTGGATTGTGGGCTTGAGGAGAATCAAGGGATTCCTGGCGGCGACATGTCTAATGTTGCCCAAGCTATTGATTATGCTCGGCGAATGGGTGCAGATCTTATCAATTTAAGTTTGGCGAGTAATCCTAATGATCCTTCGGCAGATCTTGCGATTCTACGGAATGCGATTTTTGAGGCTGCTGAAGATGAAATTATAATTGCTGCTGCAGTAGGTAATGGAGGTTCCAGCGGCCCAGGTTTACCTGCTGCATATACCCGTTTTAGTAACGTTGTTGGGGTTGCATCAGCAGCTAATGATGATAGTTGGCCTTCCTATAGTGCTTATGGGGCAGGCGTAGATTTTGCTGCATATTCTGAAGGTGTTGCGAGTACCGCCCGTAGCGATATTGGTTTAAGCACGCCATATGTTCGCATTACTAGTGGTACAAGTTTTGCTACGCCCTTCGTAACAGGGATGTTTGCCTTAATGAAAATGCGAAATCCCGGACTTACTCTTGAAGAATACCTTCGGATAGGAAGAGTGTCTGCTAGGCCTGTTGAAGATGCTGTGCATGGACGAAATTGGGCTGGTTCTGGAATTATTGATATAGGTTCTGCGGTTTCTCGAGTCCCTTTTAGTATAAAAGGGACTGTGTCTATTGATTGGCATAAAGCACCTCCCAACCTGCCAATTGCTGCTCGTATAAATGGTGCTTATTGCGGAGTGGGTCAAACCATAGAAGAAGGTGAGATTACTACTTTTAGTATAGAGGTGTTATCTGCTGCAGAGTTAGCCACATGTGGGAAACCGGGTGATCAAATCGAGTTACTACTCGATGGAATTCTTCTGACACAATCTTTTGTCTGGGGAGGTCTAAATGAACATTTGTCCGTTAGTGATGAAACTATTGACTTAGTAAGACCTGTACCAACGGAGCTTGTCCAACAATTTACTTTTGGATGGAATCTTTACACATATCTTGGGGAGCCTAGTTTTATGGATAGTGCTCTACCCCTGTTTCCACAAAAATTGCTTCAAATTCAAAAGTGGGATATTAACACTAAAAATTTTTTAGAGATCCCTGCTCCAGATATTTCTAAGACGGCTATTAATAAGTTTGATGTTTTTTGGTTAGTTGTAAGTAACCCTGAATTCGTGGCTGTACCTGTTTCTACGGCAGTATCACCACGCGCTGTATCTTTGAAAAAAGGATGGAATGTATTTACATACACTGGATCTGTTTTACCTATACAAAAAGCCCTGCAAAGTCTAGAAAACACATATTTACAAGTACGAAAGTATGAAAATCTCAATACTAGTTGGCTGAGTTATGTTCCTAATGTTCCTGAATTTTTAAATGATTTTAGTGCTCTTCGCACCTATGAAGTCTATTGGATTTTATTGAACGAACCTAACATTCTTGTAATGCCCCAATGATATATCAGAAGATCATTTGATTTGTTTTAGAGTCTTTTAAGTTCATCCATCGCTGAATGTCAGCCGCTTTAAATTTATCTATTACTTGTGGAATTTCTTTTTCAAATACTAGGGGCTTCCTTTCAGCATCACCCTGTGGAATTTTAGTTAATTCAGAACGGAAAACTAATGAAATTTGCCAAGCTTCCTCGTAGCTTTTAAAGGTCAAAACATCACATAGTTCAAGTCGTTTGACAGATCCGTTACACCAGTCGTCAACTAAATTTGCTGCTGCTTCATAAGGTTCGGTTCCAAAGGTTAGAACTGTCCATGGAAACCACCTTCCCTTTGCCTCTGGAGCAAGTACATCAAAGGCGATCAATTTTCTCTCGCAAACCGGAATTATGTGGACCGTTAAAAATGTTCCCCCGGGGGAGATGTTCTTTGCAGGTTTTCCAAAAATTGCTTGGACTTTTTCTTTCATAATCCCAAGTTCTTAAAAATATCTTTAGTAAAAGGACCGACTGCCGCCAGAGTGGCTTTATTTGGGTGAAAAAGCTTTTCACCTGTTTTCCTTATGTCGTCAACTGTGACCATGTCAATCTTTTTAAGAGTGTCTTCAATTGACGTAATTTCTCCCAATAATAATTCCTGTGCTCCCAACCAAGATGAAACTGAACGGCTATCTTCAGACGAAAGAAGAATGTGGCCTTTTACCATCTGCTTACCTTTGGTTAGTTCGTCATCGTCAATTGAATTGATCAACTTTTCAAACTCTTCTAGACAAAGCTGAGCAACAAGGTTCGCAGATTCTGGCTCACACCCTGCGTAGATTGTGATTGAACCCGTATCTTTGTATTCCCCCAACCAAGAATGTACATCATAAACAAGTGCGCGTTCCTCGCGCAGTTCTAAGAACAAACGGCTAGACATTCCTTCTCCAAGTAGAGAGTTAAAAAGAGATGCACTATAACGGTCTTGATTACCTCGTGGAAAACCAGGGAAAGCAATGCAGAGATGAGCTTGCTCACTATCTTTTTCGTGAATCTGAACTCGGGGAGTTGAATTACGTGGTTCTACTGGGCGGTATGGTGCAGGTTCCAGGGATTTTTTTTCTCCGAGCCAACGATCAATTTCTTCAACAATTGCTTCGTGTTCAACGCGCCCCGCTACAGAAACCACGATATTTTCAGGAACATACTGGCTAGAGAAGTAATTGCAGACAGATTGGTGCGATAATTTGCGACATATTTCAGGTGTCCCTCCAATGTTGCGTCCTAACGGTTGTCCCGGCCAAAGTGTTTCGTCAGATAAGATTGCCGCGATGTCCGGAGGACTATCTTCAATGCCTGCTAATTCCTCAAGTATTACAAGCCTTTCCTTCTCAAGTTCTTTTGGGTCCATTATTGGTGCATCAATCATGTCTGATAAAATGTCGATGGATGTATTGGCTGCCCACCACGGGACACGTGCGTAATAAACAGTTAATTCCCGATCTGTTGCAGCATTATGGTTTCCACCAAATGAGTCAATTTCTAAGGAAATATCCCGTGCGGTAGGCCGTCGAGAAGCTCCTTTAAAGAGCATGTGTTCGAGGAAGTGAGACAGTCCAGCTTCATTGTCTTCTTCGTAGCGGCTTCCTGCACCAACATACATGCTAATAGTAGCCGAACGTGCTTCGGGCATAGAGCCAGTGATTATTCTTAATCCATTAGGGAGCACAGATCTTTTATACGTCTGGTCGAATGTTTCCAATGACTGCTTAGCTTTCTTCAAGAGTTTGTTCCTCTGCGTTAGCTTCTTTAAGGTCTTCGAAAGCTATTTGGTTAACACTTTTTACTGGGTTAATTTTTAGATGTAAAAAAGCTTTTTCCGTGGCTATACGACCACGTGGAGTTCGTTGTATGAGCCCTTCTTTTATAAGGAATGGTTCATACACTTCAAGCACAGTATCAGGCTCTTCTGTTATAGCTGCAGCAAGGGTACTTAGGCCGGTTGGCCCCCCTGCAAAATCAGTACATAATATTTCCAGTAGTTTTCTATCGATTTCTTCTAGGCCAATATCATCTATTTCTAACAAGTTAATGGCTTTTTTAGTTGCTTCTAAATCAGTGAGGCCTCTATTACGAACCTGAGTAAAATCGCGAACTCTTCTAAGTATACGATTTGCAACGCGAGGAGTTCCCCGTGAACGTTTAGCGATTTCACGCGCTGCTTCATCAGGGAGGTCTATTTCTAATAAGCCTGCGGCCCTTTTTACGATAAGCGTAAGAGTATCAGAATCATAGAAGTCAAGACGATAAACTGAACCGAAACGATCTCTTAGTGGTGCTCCTATTAAAGAAAAGCGAGTAGTAGCACCTATTAATGTAAAGGGTGGCATTTTTAGGCTGACATTACGAGCCGCTGGTCCTTGTCCGATGATGATATCTAGAGCAAAATCTTCCATTGCGGGATACAGTATCTCTTCAACGGTTCGTGGTAGACGATGGATTTCATCAATAAACAAAATGTCATTCTCTTTTAGATTTGTCAGGATAGCTGCTAAGTCACCTGCTCTTTCTAGAGCGGGTCCACTTGTAAGGCGTAAGGAAACTTCCATTTCTCGGGACATGATGTTTGCTAGAGTTGTTTTGCCAAGACCTGGGGGCCCATAGAACAAATGATGATCTAGGGGTTCTTCCCGGCCTCGAGCTGCCTCAATTGAAATCTGTAGATTTTCTCGGATTCGCTCTTGTCCTTGGAAATCATAAAGTGCTTTAGGACGAAGAGAGTATTCCTCATCTTTTTCTGCTGATGTGATTAATCCTTCTGTTTCCAAACCAGCATCATCAAACTCATCTTTGCTCATATAACGATTGTACGTTGTTTGTGCTACTCAGCTAATAAATTTACAAAAATTTACGAATTCTCTCTATCAGGTCTGGACCATCTTTCCTCTGGTTCACTTTCTATTAACTCATCAGCTGCAGGGGGCTGAGTTTCTTTTTCGAGTTGTGTTGTTGTGTGATCAACGAATTTTGTTAAATCCCCCCCAATCAAAGAAGAAAGCCCGCCTTCAGTTTCTGCTATTCCCTCACGTGCAGTGAACGGGCTACGTTGACGCGATTGAACACGTCCCCATACTTCTCCACTTGTAGTAACCCCTAATTTCCCGTTATCAATTTCTTCAATACGATCTGCCATCTCCATTACTAAGCGATCATGTGTACATGTAACAATGGTTATGCCTTGTTGACGGCAAATATCTCTGAGCAATGAAAAAACTGCTGTTGCTGTCGCACTATCAAGTTCTCCTGTTGGCTCATCAGCTAATAACAAGTCTGGTTCAGCAGCTAGGGCCCGGGCTATAGCAATTCTTTGTTGTTCTCCCCCGCTTAATTCATAAGGCCTGTGGCTTGATCGTGACGAAAGACCAACGAGATCGAGGAGTTCATTTGTGCGTTTAGTGCGGTTTCGTCCTTTCTTCCCTGAGATACGTAAAGGCAATTCCACGTTTTCATAAGCAGATAGCAATGGCAGGAGTCCAAAAGACTGAAACACAAAGCCTAGCTTCTTCCTTCTCAAATTCACTAACTCTGATTCATTCATTAGATCTACACGCTCACCATCGATTACGACACTTCCTTCTGAAGGGCGATCAAGACCTGCAATAAGATTTAAAAGTGTTGTTTTACCTGAGCCTGATCTACCTATTAGAGCAACAAATTCACCCTTTTCGATCTTTAAATTAATATCGCGGACTGCCCATATTTCTTCTTCCCCAAGCTTGAACATGCGCGAGACATCATTTACTGAAATTTCTGCTCCTGACATTATTCTTGATCCTGGATCTGTGCTTCATTATCAGGTAGCACCAAAATTTGCTTTTCCCCAGCAATTAGTTTTGCACGTTCTTGGATACTTAATCTGTCTAGTAGTTCACGAGGTATTTGTAGCCTTCCTGCAGAATCTACTAATACGTATTCGTCATGAACCACATTGGTTGTTCCACCTATTCGTTCTGTGCTGCGAAATATTTCCATACTGGTGCGACCATCACGAATTGCTATTACGCGATCCACTCGTGAGGCTATCTCTGGGTCGTGTGTGACAATTATAATTGTGGTTTTAAAACGTGAATTAAGATCTCCTAAGAGTGCATAAATGGCGTCCGCAGCAATTGCATCGAGTTCTCCTGTCGGTTCGTCGGCGAGTAGCAGTGGTGGATTGTTGGCTAGGGCAACTGCTATAGAGACGCGTTGTTGCTCGCCACCAGAGAGTTGTTCGGCATGGTGTTCAGCACGATTTTCAAGATCAACTGCTGAAATTAGTTCAGCAGCACGTTGGTGAGCAGCTTTTGCCGACATGCCATTTAAGAGCAGTGGAATTTCTACATTTTGGATAGCACTCAAATAGGGTACGAGATTGCGGCCCGTTTGTTGCCAAATAAAACCAACATCATTGCGACGATAAGAAACCATTTCTGTTTCTTCTAGTGTCAGTAGGTCTCGTTTTCCTACAAAGGCACGACCTGCTGAGGGTTGGTCGAGCCCTGCCAAAATGTTTAGCAGGGTGCTTTTCCCCGAGCCCGAAGCCCCAACAATAGCCATAAATTCTCCATACTCAACCTTTAGATCTAATCCACGAAGTGCTACAACTTCGAGTTCATCACTCTTGTATATTTTGAATAGGTCTTCACAGGCGATATGATAGGCACTTCGTGCTTGGCTGGTTTGTTGAATCGCGGAATCTTGCATTTTAAGGATTTTACAGGTTTAACGCCTTAAAGTTGTTAGAAATTTGTGTACATTTCATTCTGTTATACCTCTCCAATACGTAGTGTGCGATGCAATGCAAGCCGTGAAAACAGTCTAACCAATGCTGCTACTGTAATTAAAAATACAATCCCGAGAATTCCATAGACTGTAAGAATGGCCTCCCAGGATATTTGAGAAACGAAAGGCGGAATCACATCCTGCCCTCCCTCCCCGAGACTCAGGGCACTTATCATTAAACGACTTAAAGGAAAACCAAGAGCTGTTCCTGCTGCAACTCCCATAATAATTACGAAAAGTTGTTCAAAGGCGACTGTAGCCACAATTTGTCGACCACTGAATCCCATGGTTCGTAAAATTGCAAACTCTAAAGAGCGTGTTTGGGCTGCAAGGAATGAAAATACAATGAATCCGAGAGCTGTCAGGAAAAGCACTGCCGCAAAAGAAAGGAAAAGAATACCTTCCCAAGATGCTGCAATTAGAGGGTCTGAGGACAATCTCGTGTGTAGAATATGTCGGTCATAGATTTCCGCCGCACTTATTTCATTTATTTTCAGCCAATCCTTGGTTAGTCCTTGCTGTAGGGCAGTTCTATTGATTGAGCCAACCCAAATTTCATCTGCGAATATGCTATTAGATATTCGTGGTAACCCGGTTGCGAGTAACCGAACTGCTTCGATATCAGCAATCATTAGAGCACGATCTTTTACAGGATCAAATCCTGGAAATAAGTCAAAACTGCCTACAACATTAATGTTAAGAAGATGTCGATTAATGCGAATTTGGGTAACGTCGCCCTCACTCAATTTATTTTCTCGCAGGAACGTTTTACTGACCAAGACTGGAAGTTCTGAATGTGGGCGACGAACTCTTATTCCTGCTACTCGATCGGAAGCAGGATTAAATTCAAAAGCAATCTGTGCAGCGTAGTTGTTATCTGCACGTCCACTTTCGATCCGTGTTAAAGGTGGTGTTTCTGTATACTGGCTTGGTATTGATTCATAGTGTTCTAAATCATCAAAAGTTTCGATAATAGTCCCCTCGGATAAAGGGATATATTCTTTTTGTCCCGTTGAGTTTGATCCTCGAAAAGATCTACGTTGAAATGTAGGTATCTCCCTATCCCAGTCTTCGCCTAGTACAGTTAAATCGTCAAAAGTAGCCGTTACATTAGCTGGAATAAAACTGTACCGACCATATGCAACAAAGATCGCATCCAGAAAAAGTTTTGTTTTGGCGCCTGGAGGCGATTCTCGAGGTTGCCAAGGTTTTGTTAGATCTGCAGCATATATTTTGTAACCGCCTGGTCCAGCTTCTTCGCTAAGAGGTACCAAATAGTATTCCCAATAGCGCCCGTCTTTGCTACCAAGGCGTATCGCAGGTATACCAGCGTCGTTTGGAAAAACTATATGTGCGTGAATAGCCATATAACGCGTTTCAGGCGGGATAAATAATGGTTCGGGGCTGTTTTCGTTCGAAATCGGAAGTCGTTTTAACAGTTCACTAAGTGGCTTATTAGAGAAATCATTTCTCCAATAAGCCACTTTATCAAAGTCGGTTACGCTTACAGCCATTAGTTCGAGTTGTGCTTTTGTATATACTTCCGGCTGCCAAAATGCGTTGAGGCGTGCAGTAGCAGAGACTTTTTTCAATCCTGGTAGTTGCTCAAAGTGTTCGACCAATTCTTGGTCTGGGAGGTTGGCGGGGTTTCGTATTTCTGTAATGCGTCCTTCTGCACCCGACTGATAAGCAGCTCGATCTGAGTAGGATTGTTCGAGTGTTGCGCGAAACCCTGCGGCAAACATGCCGACAGAAGTGGCTAATATTAGTAACAAAATAAGGCGACTATAATGCAAAGGGCTGCGAACCATTCGCCAAAGACTTAGAGGGATGGTTGCGCTGTTTGTATTTCGTACTAAACGAGCAACAATTTTTAATGCGATTGGGAAAAGTCGTAGAAATACTAAAGCGATCATTAATATAAAAAGGGCGGGGGAAATTAATAGAAGAGGATCTGCCGAGAGTTCACCAAAAAGTTGTTCTGTTACAAGTGAGCCGCGTTGTCGCAATTGATAAAAGAGAAATGCTCCTACCCCAATAAGTATTAAATCAAGATAATAACGCAAAAAAAGTGGTTGTTTTGATGGACGTGCCAGTGTGGCTTTGTGCAGAATTGTACTTGCGCGCGAGGCTTTCCATGCTGGTAATAAGAGTGCGAGTAATGCCAAAATAGCGCCCAGAAGTGCCAATCCAAAAGCTGCGCTTGATAAATGAACATCAAGGAATGAATTTTGACTAAGTTCCGCAAAGGGCGGTGTTGGTCCTAATATTTTGATAGCACCCATTGCCAATAGTGGCCCTAAACCCACGGCTAAGGCGACAAGAACAATTCCTTCAATTAAGTAGACTAATAAAATTTGAGGACTACTTGCACCTCTACTTTTTAATAGAGCAATTTCACCTGATTGGCGTTCAATGAGCATTGTCATGACAAGCACAAGGTAGTAGAGGGCAACTCCAACAATTAGAAGCATAAGTGCGAAAAGTGGCATGCGAGTAAAGAATAATTTTTCTTGGTAGTCAGAGATCAATGGGATAAGGTTTGTGAACGTGGAAGTGTTTTTGAATTCATTTCGTAAGTCCCGTTCGAGCGATCTTAAATTTCTTTCGATCTGTTCTGCGTTACGACTGTTAAGTCCATTAGTGTTGACATAGCCAAATGTTTCGAAAGTTCCATCAGTGCTGGGTAGGTATGATGCAATTACTTCACGAAAAACAGTTTCATCAATTATATATATGTAAGTAGGCCATCGAGTTGTGTCGAGTGTGAGATCAGCGGCATGCCCAAACCAGAAAGATTCATTTGGATTTATTGGTTTAATTAGCCCTACGATTCTTATTTGTAGTGGTTCAATGTCTTTTTCCCAGAAGGGATGTAAGTCAAAAGTTTCACCAACATCTACATTGAGATCTAATGCGCCCTCCTCGCTAATCCACACGTCTATCACAGGAGGGGGATTGCCTATTTGACTTACATCAAAGGATTTTCTTTTGGTCCCTTTAACAAGTTCAACATGATCATCAATTCCTTTGATAAAAAGAAAGTTTGCTCGAGGCCTCAAGTCATCTTCAGGTACTTCTTGGCCCGGCGCAGTTTGAAAAAAGGTGGCGGAACGTCCGTAATACCCATAATTTTCTATAAGATTACCTGCATAGCGATCCATTAATTTTTCTGTTGTAGCTTGCCGGTTGTCATAGATTGAGGGATCGCCTTTTTGGCTTGATGCAACTACGTGAATATCTAAACTTTGTGGGTTTTCTTGACGGATCGCATAATCGAGACCAAGGTCTCTGACTGCGTCTGAATACAAAACGACACTCGACATTAATCCTGATGCAAGGATCATTCCGAAAACAATCGTAGTCAGTAGTTTCCAATTCGCTCGACTGCGTTGTGTGATAAGGCGTACAAGAGACAAATACGTTTGCATATCAGAACTTAGTCTAAACTGTCTGGGTGGAACAGTTTATTAGATTCTATCGTTTGCTAATTCAACATAGCCTTGCGAATTGGAAACTTTTAGCAGTTTGTGGGGTAGGTGTATTGGTTGCTGCGGTCTTGTTAGCTTCCGCTCCTATATATACCCGCTCAATGGCAGATTTGGGTCTTACATATTCGGTAAGAGATCAACTGCGCAATGATCCTGTAATCAAAACAGGTTTTTTTGCAGGAGCAATTGCGGACGAAGAGGGCCTAGCACAAGTTTCTGTTATTGAAGAACGTATTAGTACACATTTGGATTGGTTTACGAAGAATCAAGAAAAATTGTACGCGGCTCCATTTTTGACAATAGGTTTGACAGGTGATGAGCAACGTACTCTTTCCCTGCTGGCAGCTCCGCTTGCAATTACTGGGGTTTCTCCCCACTTGAATGTTTTGGTGGGTGAATTACCTCAAAAACGTGAAGATTTGGTTTTGGAAGTCGTAATAAGTGAATTAACTTCTTACATTACCCAACTCAAACCTGGCGAAACCTTTTTCTTAATTGAGGAATTTGATAATTGCCCACGTATTGTTACCACCGGACTTGAGCCCCAACCACCATGTATGAAAAGTTCAATGATGCGCTATTCCATTCCTGCGATAGTGAGTGGAATTATAGAAATTGCAGATCCTGAGAATCCTTTTTGGCTGGGGGCGAGCGAACGTTTTGTAAGGCCACGTTCTCCTTTTGTTGATAGTGGTACTGTTGTTCCGGTGCTTGCAGATCCAGATGCCCTTATTGAGGTGTTAAAAGCGTATACGGCTAGCTATGAGTTTTCGGTTACCTGGCAGAACTTCGCCAATTTGGAAGCGTTGAACCGGACTAATTTCCAAGATGTGAGTACATCGATAAATGTGCTTAATGAAGAGATGCGTTCATTCGGTGGGTATAGTGCTAGCAATCTAACTGAGGCATTGAACAATTATGATTTGAGCGCTAGTTTCCAGCAAGCACCGTTAACAATTTTGTTATTACAAATTGCTGCGATCGCACTCTTTTATGTAGCGATTATTTCAGTTGCAATTGTTGAGCGACAGGCAGACGTAATAGGTCTACTTCGTGCGCGTGGGGCGAGCGTTGTGCAGATTGGGTTGCTGTATACGTTGTCAGGGTTTTTAGTTGCGCTGCCGGCTGCAGTCGTGGCCCCATTGATAGCTGCAGCTGGGACAGCACTTCTAGGACTAACACCAGTTTTTGCAAATGTTAGTAATGGAGATTTACTTCCTGTAAATATTGAGTCAATTGCGTTCCCGTTTGCTTTAGCGGGTGCATGTTTAGCTGTAATCGTATTAATAGTTCCTGCAGTTTTGACAGCTCGACGTGGTGCTCTCGGACAGGCTCGACTCCACTCAAGGCCACGCCAATCCCTTTTGCTGCGGTATTATCTTGATGTTGTGCTTGTGCTGTTTGCGCTCCTTGCACTTTGGGAGTTAGGTGAACGGGATTCGGTTTTTATACCTTCTGCAACTGGTGCCATGTCCACTGATCCACTTTTACTTGCATCTCCTGCGATAGTTATCGTTGCTGTTGCTGCTGTTGTCGCACGATTCTACCCCTTTGTTGTTCGTGTACTGATGGGGATTTTGAGCAAATTTTCAAGTGAGTCTGTATATATGGGGTTGCGTCAATTTGTCAGAAGCCCTGGGCCATATGTACAACTTGCACTGTTACTTATGATGGCTGTAGCTGTTGGGACATTTGCTGCTTCATATGCAAGTACAGCAGAAAAGTCTTACAAGGATCGAGCTAAGTTTGAGAGCGGGGTAGAAATACGAGCTCTCACAAATACAACTTATGGTGCAGAGAGTAGTGCTGAGTTACTGGAAGAGCGTGTAAATAAAATTAGTGGAGTTAAACACTCAGTAGCAGCTATGAGAAGATCGACAAAAATTGCTTCTGTTAGTGGTGTGGGCAGTGAAGTAAATCTTTTGGCTGTGAATCCTAAAACCTCTAACATGCTTTGGTGGCGGGAGGATTTTGCCAAATTTCCCCTCGAACGTCTCATGGTCCAGCTTGATACGGGCAATCTGTTACCTGGGGTCGAGATCCCACCATTAGCGACTGGGTTAAGTATCCAAGTAAATCCCGAGCAGGTTCTTCAGGATAAAACCCTTTGGGCTCGTATACGTGGAGAAAATAATCGACATACTGTGATTGAATTTGGAAAGCTAGATTTTTCAGGATGGCGTGAATTACGAGCCGATTTACCTAGAGAGGGACCAGGAAGAATTAAGGGGCCATTCACATTTGTTGCACTATTGGTATCGGAGCCACCTAATCAATTCAATCAATCGGAGTCGCCGGCACTCTGGTTGGATGATTTAGCTTTTATTGGCAGTGAAGGAGATTTGGATGTATTTGAATCTTTTGAGGGAACAGTTCTTTGGGAGGCTGCTGCCAGTGAAGGAGATTTTAATGATTCTATCAAGTTAACAGAATCCGCTAAGATTTCAGGGCTTCGAGGAGCAGAAATTAATTTCCGCGAAGGTATCTCTGGTGAAAGACATGCTTTTTTTATTGCCGATCGTAATGTGCCTTTACCTGTTCTTGTTAGTCAGTCTTTCTTAGGAACGACTGGGTTAAAGGTGGGAGATAAGGGGTTAATTTCCTTTGAGGATCTAACTATCCCATATGTTGTCCGTGAGGTGTATGAACGGTTTCCAACGTTAATGCAAGACGATGGGCCTTCTATAATATTTAATATCGAACACCTACTTGCTTGGGCAAATGCATTAAGAGGTTCAGCAGCAACTGTGGGTTCTGTGAACGAAATTTGGATAGAAGTATCTAGTGAAGCAAATCATGAAATAATCAGTAGTGCATTGATTGCTTCAGGTTTGGGGCAAGTAATTGATCAGACGCAGTTGCTCAGTTCAATTGAGAAAAATCCACTCATTGCGGCGAGTGGTTCGGGGATTTTGGTTATCTCTTATGCTGCAATTTTAGTGTTAGTTGCAGCCGCATTGATGGTTTCTTTGTTTATGTCAATTCGCAGGCGTCGTGTTGAATTTGCAGTTCTTCGGGCTATCGGTTTACGTAAACAACAAATTGTAGTCGCATTGTTTGTTGAATATATGTTGGTTGCCTTTGTTGGAATTGTAGTTGGTGCTGTTAGTGGTCTTATTTTAGGCAATCAAATGCTGTCATTTCTTGAATTCACTGAAACAGCTACTCGGGTTGAACCTCCATTCATATTGCAGACAGATTGGGCAATGGTCGGAATTGGGGTGGGTGTTATTCTTTTGGTTTTTGTGCTCGCTCTTGTGGCAGCACGTGGTTTTCTTTCGAGAAATTCAGATTCCACTGCTTTGCGAACGGAATAAAAGGGCGAGCAACTCTATGGCAAGATGTTCTTACCATTTTGGATTTTCTCAAAATTACGTGTGTTATTGATTGGGCGTTGAGGACAGGAAATCTAAAATAAGGATTGCTTGTACATCCTCGAAAGAATCACTTATGGGGCCTTTTATAACAATCGTTTTCCCCTCATCAACCTCAGTAAATCCGCTCTTTTGTAGGCGATATAAGGGTGCATTATGATTAATCACTAAATTTGTGACCTTTTTGTTGGCCGTAAGGGTAATCGTCAAATTTTTATTGTTAGGATTATTTGCCATTGAAGTAATTTGGCCACCTTTTAAAGCTTTGCTTCCGTCCATAAATCCCTCTGCTCCGGTGAATCCTAATTTAGAGAAGCCAATGCCGTTCTCATTTACTGTTTCGGTTACTTCCATAATTACGAGGGCGGTGATTCTGAAGGAACGAACTGGGTCTGGAACACCTATGACAGTTAACCAAAAACCCTCTTCTATTTCAGTAACTTGCACTTTTTCCAAAAGCTCAACCGGAATAATATTTTGGAGCTCAATATCTTTAGGTGGGTCACCTGAAAAAGGCGAGAGTGTGTACTGATTATTCTCAACCTGTGTAATTGCGTAGATTGTTGTCTGATTAGTTGCTGTAGGCACTTTAAACTCAGGAAAATTATTTTCCTTGGTGTTATCGGTTCCAGTAGCAGCGACACTCACAATTACTATTGAAGCAGCAACGATGAGCATGAATAGCAATGCAGCGAAAACAGGAAGTGAGAGAATCTTTTTTATGTTTACTTTTAATGTCATTCTTAGCTTGCTTTAGTACCGCCGTCGATCGGATAAATGCCACCGGTGATATACGATGCTTCATCGCTGGCCAGAAATGCGGCTAATGCAGCAACTTCTTCTGGTTCCCCGTATCGACGTAGAGGATTCATTTTGGAAATTACGCGATGTGCGTCTTCTGGATTCTCCGGGTTCCGTCCTTTTTCAATGGAGCGCATCATTCGTGTTTCTATAGGGGAAGGGCAAATTGCATTAACACGAATGTTTTCGTGAGCGACTTCGAGAGCTGCAGTTTTGGTCATTCCTACCACTGCATGTTTGCTTGCTCCGTATGCAATCAAATGAGGTGTACCCCCTAACCCAGCCGTTGATGCTGTATTAATAATTGATCCTCCACCATTGGATCGCATTGCTGGTATAGAGGCACGCATACCTAGCCAGATTCCTTTCACGTTCACAGCCAATACTTTCTCAAAAATTTCTTCGGGATAATCTACTAGTGGTCCGACCCAGCCTTCGATCCCTGCATTATTGAAAAGGATATCGAGTCGTCCAAAATTTTCGAGCGTTTGACTAACATACGATTCGGAATCTTTTAGAGAGGTGACATCAGCAGTGACTGCAATGGCCTTTGTTTTAGTTGTTTGGAGCTCATTAACTAATTTGTCTATTCCGGAATCAGGCAAATCAACAGCCACTATATGCGCTTTTTCCGCAGCAAAACGGAAACAGGCTGCCCTGCCTATTCCTCCTGCTGCACCTGTCACAACTACAACTTTGTTTTCGAAACGAAAATTCATATCGTTAGTCTATACGAGTAGTGATTTGGTTTCCCCCAGTTTTTAAAAGAAGCTCTTAAGTGACAGTTAGTGATTAACCAATTTGTTCGAGGAAATAGCCACTACTGGAACCATACTGGGTGAGATATTTCTCGCCTTGTTCTTTTTCTTAGAAGGGCTTAAATACTGCAAAAAATATAAACAAGGGCATTGCAAGAACCAAGATGATTCCAAAGACTAGGGGTACGCGATCATCAAGTAGTTCTTTTAATTCCGCTGTTACTTTGCCTTCTTTTGCAGCTATAAGTGATGCTGTTCGTGCGCGACGAAGACCGACTCCCAAAAGGGGCAGGCAAACTAAGTAACAAAATATAAAGAGGAGCGTCATAGCTAATAGCCAGCCATCTCGTAGAAAGTGGTGGCCAGCTGCAATTCCCCAAAAAAATCCTGAGATTCCTGTTGCCATTGCACCAGGAAGAAGAATACGTGTTTCGTTTTGCGCTGCTTCTACTAAGCAATGCATTTGTGTAGACACATCGTTAGTAATCCATGCTCGTATAATGAGCGGTATTATTGATCCCAATCCCGCACTTAGCCAGACAATACAAAGTAAGTGTATGATTCGCCAAATATCCACTGAACTTTAATCGCGTCTTTTCACTAAGTGACTGTGTCCGATGTACTTTTGCTGGTTTCTGTTAAAAGGTAAGCTGCCTCGATGAAGGTGACGAAAAGAGGGTGAGGTCGATTAGGTCGACTCTGTAATTCTGGGTGGAATTGCGTGCCAATAAAAAATGGATGATCTTTAATTTCTACAATCTCTGCCAGAGTACCATCAGGGGAAACGCCGCTTATTAATAACCCCTTAGCCTCGAATTCTTCACGATATTTTAAATTTACCTCCCATCTGTGCCGATGGCGTTCTTGAATCATAGAAGTGTCGTAAGACTTATTTGCTTGAGAACCTGCTATTAATTCGCACGGATAAGCCCCTAATCGCATAGTTCCACCTTTGTTTGAAATACCCTCTTGCTCTTCCAGCAAACTTATAACTGGATAAGGTGTTGTCGGTGAAAATTCAGTTGAATTAGCATCTTTGAAACCACATACATTGCGAGCAAATTCTGTGACCATAGCTTGCAGTCCTAGGCAAAGACCCAATGTTGGTATTTGTTTTTCGCGGGCATATTGTAGTGCTTGAATTTTTCCTTCCCAACCGCGTTCTCCGAATCCACCAGGAACAATTAGGCCGTCGCAGTGTTTCAAAATAGTTGCCGCTGGCACGGTCTCTAATCTTTCTGCCTGTATCCATTGAATATCTATTTCGACTGATTGATTAACGCTGGCATGTGTAAGTGCTTCTTTTACGGAAAGGTAAGCATCTTGTAATTCAATATATTTTCCAACAATTGCTAACGACAGTGTTGCTTTTGCTGGCTTTTGCCGTGAAACAACTTTTTGCCACTCGTTTAGAGTATTTGGGATTATTCCAAAACCTATCCTTTCGGTGATGTAGTCACCTAATCCTCTTTCTTCCAACAAGGTTGGTACGTCATAAATGGATGGGGCGGTTTCGAGGGGTATAACTGCTTGACGATCAACGTCACAGAAGTCAGCTATTTTATCTAAGGTGTCTCGTGAAACATCATGATCTGTCCGTGCAATGATCACATCTGGCTGTATGCCTAGGGAACGTAGTTCACGAACCGAATGCTGGGTAGGCTTTGTCTTTAATTCACCCGTGGCACCGATATAAGGAAGGAATGTGACATGAACATTTAAGAAGCTAGCAGGTTGTTCATGTCGCAGTTGCCTAATTGCTTCAATAAATGTTTGACCTTCAATGTCACCTACAGTTCCCCCTACTTCGCAGATAATGACATCAGAATCGCTTTGTTCCGCAGCTTGTCGAATCCGATGCTTGATTTCATTGGTCAAATGTGGGACAGCTTGTATGGTGCCTCCAAGATAGTCACCTCTTCGTTCACGTTCTAGAACAGCTGAATAAACCTGTCCGCTTGTGACAGAGGAGGTGGTAGTTAGGTCTCGATCGATGAAGCGTTCATAGTGGCCGAGATCAAGATCTGTTTCGGCTCCATCTATAGTTACAAATACCTCACCATGTTGATAAGGAGACATTGTTCCTGGATCAACGTTTAAATAGGGGTCCAGTTTTTGAATCGTGACTGCTATATCACGTGCTTTTAGGATGCGTCCTATGCTTGCTGTGGCTATACCTTTACCGACGGAACTGACAACACCCCCCGTCACAAAAATAAACTTGGGTAATTCCGTCCTAGATTTGAGCATCTCGGGTAGTTATTTTACATCTTATTAAGCTCAAGAAGTGAAAACTTATATTTTTTTGTAAATATTTTCTAATAAAGGCCTATTTTTATAGCGTTGTCTGGGAATTTAATAGTAATTACATTATTAACTCTTTGTCTTACTTTGCGTTCTTTTTAGTAGCGGTTGTTAGTTTTTATAGCCGGAAAGCGATGAAAGGAGTAGCGTCACAGTAAAATAAGCTTGCTGGAGCAAGGTGTGTCCCCTTCATTGGACGAAGATCTGAATCCGCAATTTGACGAGCGAGTCACCGTTGAAGCTGCTCAAAAAGGTGACACAGATGCGTTGGGTATTCTTTATGAGTACTATTTTCCTCGTGTTTTTCGCTTTGTTTCAGTGAGAGTGTTTCAGCAAGAAGATGCCGAAGATATTGTAAATGAAATTTTTATGCGAATTGTTTCCAATATTAGTCGCTTCCGTTGGGAGGGCGCGCCCTTTGGTGCTTGGGTTTTTCGCATTGCGCGGAATGAGGTTGTTAATCACATTCGTCGTTCATCAAGACAGCTTGAAAAAGAACCGTTATTTGACAGCATTCCTGATGAAAAGAAGGATCATGTTGGAGATCTTGAAAAGGAAGAGGCACTTGAATATGTTCGTGCAGCTTCAGCAAGTTTGCCGGCTGCGCAGCGCGATGTCATTGCGCTTCGCTTTGGTGCAGACTTATCAGTTGCTGAGACAGCTAAAGTCCTTGGAAAAACAGAAAATAATATTAAGGTACTCCAACATAAAGCAATTGTCCGTTTGCGGGAGATTGTAAAATTATGAGTATTCTCCTGTATATTCGTTCGATATTTCGATTAAAGTCTTCTCCTGATGAACAAGTTCTTTCTCTCGCGGATGCTTTGGAATTATTGCATTCAGGTTTGGATTTAGAGGACGTACTTAAGCAGGTTCCAAGTGAAAATGTTGAAACGCTGAAGCCACTACTTAAAATGAGTCAGGTGTTAAGTTTTGCTGCGAGCGAGGCTGTTCCAAAGCCTGTTTTTGAAGATAATCTGCGTGCCCGTTTTTTGCATAGGGGAAAAGCGCAGCTGATGCCTATGAGACCACTCCAAATAAAACCTGCTCTTGTTTCTACGTTAGCTGTTGCAGCAGCAGCAATTTTAGCACTTGTAGTTTTAGTTCCGTTTACTACTGATGGTTCTACAAAGGCTGATGTGCGTGACCAACTTGAACAGGTGCAAGCTAGAATTGATACCTTTACTGATAAACAAGCAGGTGGCGAACTATCTGGTCAACATTTTGAGGAGCTAGAGGAAGATTTAGATAAGCTTGTAGAAACGATGAAAGATCAACCTCTTACTGAGGTAGAACAAGCTCGTGTAAGGTCACTTGCGGAACAGTCAGTTAAGGCAGTTTCCGAAGTTTTGGATAGCGATGAGGAAGTTTCTGAGGCTGCTGAAGCAGTTATTGAGCGTGCTGGTGCCGTCGCAGCAGCAGCAAGTGCCTCTGAAGATGAGCAAGGCGAAAGTTCTGCTGACGAAGGTGATGGTAGTAGTAGCGTCGGTGCAGATGGTGGTGGCGTTACCGCCATTGAAGAAGATTAATATAAAATTCTGCGTGGGTTGTGGTAAAAAAGTCTCCTATTTAGTTTGGTGCAATTTTGTTCTGTGTGGCAGCAGTTAGCAAATATAAGAAGTACTCTATAACTGAGGAATTTGGTAATGGTCTCTCGTAGTTTTCGTAGGCGACTAATGGGGACGGAGACCGTTACGTTGCGATCACCCGACAGACGACGTGTTTTTAATAATTTCCTTCGAGTGGCTCTTGGGTTTGGTAGCTTCTTAGTTATCGGAACGATTCTCCTAAGTACTCCTATGGCTAGTTCTTCCGGAGAAGGTATCAAGATCTTTGATGCATTTTTTACCGCAGTTTCTGCTATCTGTGTGACTGGTTTAACGGTGGTAGATACGCAAACACAGTGGAGTTTTTTTGGGGAATTAATCATTCTCTTGTTGGTCCTAATAGGTGGTCTCGGATATATAGCAGGAATTGGCGTAGTGTTGTGGATTTTCGGACGTTCGTTTGGGTTACGTGATCGGCACCTGATGCGTCTTTACTATGGGGCACCTTCACTTGGTGAGGGTTTTCGGTTTATGCGTAGCCTTTTAATTTATGCTTTTGGTATACAGGTTATAGGGTTTGTAGTACTTTCTGCGGTTTTTTTAATAGTACATGAAATGCCTTTTGGCCGTGCTATTTGGTGGGGCGCTTTCCATGCCGTTTCTGCGTTTAATTGCTCTGGATTTAATATTACAGGTAATGATATGGTGCTCTTTGCTTCCGATCCGGAAGTATTGATTCCAGTAGGTTTGTTAGTTTTTGCGGGCAGTATTGGTTCTGCAGCAGTAGTGCTCTCTTTGTTTAATAAACGTGTTCGGCAGGTGCCATTACAGGTAAAGCTCATTCTTTATAGTGCCGTTGGATTAGTCGCTTTGGGTAGTTTGTTTTTTGGAGTATCAGAGTGGAATAATCCAAGTACTTTAGCTACGGTTGATGTATCACACAGGCCTGTACTAGCATTTTTTCAAACAATAACTTGGACCTCAGGTTTTTCAGCAATCAATGCAGAATTTTTGAATGACTGGACAAAGTTTTTCTCCTCTGTGTTAATGCTTATCGGAGGCGCTGCGGGTTCACCAGCTGGAGGCATCAAATTAGCCACGGTTGCGGTTTTGTTTGCATCACTGTTTGGCTTTTTTAGAGGTCGTGAAGATGTAGCTCCCTTTGGTCGTCGAATTCCAAAAATTGCTGTTTATCAGGCTGCTACAATCACTTTAATTTTTTTGGCTATATTGTTTTTGGAGACTTTTTTATTAATGCTCTTAAGCGATTTTAGGTTTGCTGATGTTTTGTATGACGCCACATCTGCTTTAGCGACTGTAGGTTGGTCAACAGGTTTGACGTCTGAATTTAATTCAGGTGCTCGTGTGGTACTCATTTGTGGAATGTTGCTAGGGCGGTTCTTACCAATTATCTTGGTATTAATAATGTTTCGCCAGAGATTGAGGTCGACCTTCCGGGCACAGAGGGATAGCATCCGAATAGGGTAGGGAGTATACGAATGGATATTGCAATCTTGGGGTTAGGCCGTTTTGGCTCTCAGTTGGCTTACGAACTCAATAATATAGGCGTGGATGTTCTTGTTGTGGACAATGATCCACAAAGGGTAAATGCGCTTGTTGAAATTTCTATGTTGGCTGCAGAAGGTGACATAACAGAGATGGAGTTTCTCGAATCTCTTTCACTTCAAAATTACGACAGTGTTGTGGTTGCTATTGGTAGCAACATCGCGACAAGTACACTAATAGCGTTAACTTTGAAGCGACGTTTACAGTTATCTCATGTTATTGCTAAATCATCATCACCCGACCATACACGTGCACTT
>CAYFHW010000006.1:0-29705 GCA_964343095.1 uncultured Anaerolineaceae bacterium
AGCCAACACCAGAGCCAACACCAGAGCCAACACCAGAGCCAACACCGGAGCCAACACCAGATCCCGCTGCACTTGCTTACTGCCCAGCACAAACTTCAAGTGGAGCACCACCTACACCACCAATAACCGTTCTTGGAAGACTAACAATCGCAGGAGTTGATGCTCCAGTTGGTACTCTTGTAGAGCTTCGTTTCGATGGAAAAAGTGGCTTGTCTACTCTTACCACAAGTGCTGGGGGCTATCGATTAGATTTTGTAGTTGACGGAAATCAAGGATGTTCTAATCAATCCGGGACCACCCTTTCGATCTTAGTAAATGGACAAGATTTCTCAACAGGACAGCAAGCTGGGACTGGACCAGGCCCAATAGTACATCACGTTGCAATACCATAATTACGACTTAGTTTAACGTTTGGTGAGGCGCCTTCTTCGATCACGCCCGCCCACCTGACCTCTACCATATCGGATAGGTCCTTGCCTACCTGCAGCAGCAGCAAAAGTACTCAGTTCATCTTCGGTAGAAGAAACAAGAATTTTTCTTAACTCAACAATCTGGTCACGTAAAGTAGCCGCTTTTTCAAATTCTAAATTTTTCGCTACAGATTTCATCTGTACTTCCAAATCCTTAATTAAACGAAGCAAGTCATCTCGAGGCATATCCACAAAATCTTGACTTTTATTATCCCCATCCTCCGAGATATCCTCCCGAACACGGTCAGCAATATCTCGAACTTCTTTAATAATAGTGCTGGGAACTATGTCATGTTCCTTGTTATATTCAGCCTGGATACGGCGCCTTCGATCTGTTTCCTTGATTGCCAGCTCCATTGAACGAGTCATTTGATCTGCATACATAATTACACGACCTTGTTCATGTCTGGCTGCTCTACCTATTGTTTGAATCAGGGAACGGCTCGAACGTAAATAACCTTCTTTATCCGCATCTAAGATAGCTACAAGTGAGACTTCAGGAAGATCCAAGCCTTCACGCAAAAGATTAATCCCCACCAAAACATCGTAAACACCAAGCCTCAAATCTCGCAAAATCTCAACACGATCTAAAGTTTCAATTTCTGAATGCAAATAATGTGTTTTTATGCCTACTTCTATCAAGTAATCAGCAAGATCTTCTGCCATTTTCTTTGTTAGGGTAGTACATAATACTCGCTGGCCATTTTTTACTGTTTCACGAATTTCATTTATTAAATCATCTATTTGATGTTCAGTTTGACGAACCTCGATAAGTGGATCGAGAATACCAGTCGGTCGAATAACTTGCTGCACAACTTGTGAAGATTGTTCAATTTCAAAATCTGACGGTGTTGCACTAACAAAAATAGCCTGCTTGATATGCCTATCAAATTCATCAAAGGTTAAAGGGCGATTGTCTATTGCACTAGGTAACCGAAACCCATGATCCACTAGAGTTGTTTTTCGGGATCGATCACCAAAAAACTGCCCTTTAACTTGCGGGAGTGTTATATGAGATTCATCGACAATAGTTAGCCAATCATCAGGAAAATAATCAAGTAAACACCACGGTGTACTTCCAGCTGGACGCGACTGCAAATGACGTGAGTAGTTCTCTACACCTGAGCAATAGCCTGTTTCACGAATAGTTTCAAGGTCGTATCGTGTTCTTTCTTCCAAACGTGCAGCTTCAAGTATTTTCCCTTGTTCACGTAACAAATCAAGTTGGAGGTTTAGTTCAATCTCAATAGCACCAATTGCTTCGGTCACACGGTCACGACTTGTTACAAAGTGTTGAGCAGGGAAAATTGCAATCTCTTCTTTTTCCGAAAGAATTTCCCCTGTAAGCGGATCAAGTTCAGAGATACGTTCTACTTCATCACCCCAAAAATCAATACGTACGGCCAAATCCTCATAAGACGGGAGGATCGTAAGTGAATCACCTCTAAATCGAAACCTTCCACGATCTACAGTCAGATCATTTCTTTCATAATGCATATCGACCATTCGCATTAAAATATCCCGCCGATGCATTTCCTTACCAACTGCAAAATTCAGCACAAACTCAGCATAATCTTCTGGCTTTCCCAACCCATAGATGCAAGAAACACTGGCAACGATTATTACGTCACGTCGCGTCAATAAAGAACGAGTAGCCGCGTGTCGTAATTTATCGATTTCATCATTTCTATCGGCATCTTTTGCAATATACGTATCTGTACGCGGTAAATAGGCTTCCGGCTGATAATAATCATAGTACGAGACAAAATACTCAACGGCATTATTAGGAAAAAAATCTTTTAATTCCGAACATAGCTGAGCAGCTAGTGTCTTATTATGTGCAAGAACAAGGGTTGGCCGCTGCACTTCGGCTATGACATTTGCAATCGTGAAAGTTTTTCCAGAACCAGTTGCTCCTAACAACGTCTGGTACTTTTCTCCTCGTGATAGCCCTACTGTTAATTCATCAATCGCTTGAGGCTGGTCACCTGTAGGAACGAGATCTGAAATAAGTGCAAAGGTATCTTCTTTAGACGAATGAAAATTAGGCACATACACAGTTTACAATGCACACAAACCACTTTGTGCTATGAACGATTCTGTTGGTCTCGAAAAAATTCTTCCACATCATTTATGACCTCACCTGGGTCAAGTGTTTTTTCTATTTCGGAACCATCAATATTGGGATACTCACTTGTAGCCTCTTCAATCATCCGAACATATTCTCGCAAAGTAGGATCTGCATTAAGCGTTGCGTCCGTCGATTCATAAAATTGTTCACAGGCAATGCTTATTTCATTAGTGTCCAGGTGCACATCCGCGATACGCTCAAGTTTTTCAAGAAGTGCCAAAGTTGCAGGTGGGCAGGTTTCTACAATGTAATGTGGGACAGATGCCCATAAGCTGATCGCTGGAACATCTACCTGTTGCAATGCAAAATTCAATACACCAAGAATACCTGTTGGACCTTCATAAGAGGAACGCCGAAATTGAAGACGTTGTTCAATATCAGGATCCGCAGAACTACCTACCACATGGATTGGACGACGGTGACTACTTTCAGCAAGCAATGCACCCATTGAAACAACCAAAGAAACATTCAAATATTCGAACATTTCCACATAGCTCTGAGAAAAAGTCCTCCATCGTAAATCTGGTTCAGCAGCAATTGCAATTACCAAATCCCTTTCTAGTTCAGTTTGTTGCACGAAGAAAAACTCAGGATTGGGCCAACTTAAATTTCGATCACCAGCAGGAGACACACTTACCTCAGGAGCGGTTTTAGTGAAATCGTAGAAAGACTCTCCTACTAACGAAGCAAATCGACGAGCATGTAAGCTTTTCGCAATAAAATGTGCTGCATTCGACGCAGAATTTGCTGCATCATTCCAACCTGTAAATGCAACCAAACCTATAGGGTCGCGCAGCTCAGGATATTCCTCTATTGAAAAATTATTCACGAATGAAGGGTACCAGATAATGAATTAACTTATCCTCCATACTCCCAACCAAGCTCTTTTTCTGTCAGTGCATCTCCACTACGTAAAAGAGCACCCTCAATTGCTTCCCCTATGACAAGGGTATGATCGCCCGTAGGGATTAGTTGTCGAACATCGCACGCATACCATGCGAGTGCATTTTCAAGTATAGGAGAACCATTCTTAGCAAAAGAATGTGCTAATCCATCAAGTTTATCGTGAACCTTTTCTGAAAAAGATGCTGACCGCCCTTTAATTTTTTTGTTCTCACTAGGCATAACAACTGCACGCGCCAATTCCATGCCATCTAACTGGTGTAGCAAATTCACAGTAAATCCCTTTGTCTCCTCAACAAAGCGTAAGGTTCTGGCATCGCTTTCAATAGAAACAGCAACCAACCGTGGTTGAAAAGACACTTGCATAACCCAATCAGCGATCATGAGGTTATGCTCAGTACGGCCGCTTGTTGAACCAATAATATGCACTCCATAAGTCATCGCCAGAAGAGCTTTTTGTAAAGGTTCAAGTACGAGGGGATCGCCTGGAATATTGGGGAACTCTGAGCCTGGAAAGTGTTGTGTCATAGCTACCTTTAGATTTTATATTTATCTACTCACCAATAATAGCAAACAAAAAAACAGATATTTGACCGAGCAGCCATAGCGAGTTAAATTCAAAATCTGTCAAATAATGTAAAAACAGAGAATTGGTAGAAATGAGAGTTTTTGGAAGATTTTTAATTTTATTTAGTGGATTTATCCTTACTATTTCGTTTTTAACAGCATGTTCAGACAACGAAACCTCCAGCTTACCGGTAACGGAGACAGCGACAGAAACAGCGACAGAAACAGCAACGGAGACAACAACAGAAACAGCGACAGAAACAGCGACAGCAGCGCCAACAAAAATTGCTGTTCCAATGCATGAAGTAGTTGATGTGACAGGTCGAACTGTCATGATTCCAGTCGAACCCAAAGCAATCGTGGCATTAAGTCCAACAGCAGTAGAATTTGTATACGCAGCCGGTGGAACAGTAGCTGGTAGACCAAGCACTGCAACCTATCCTGAAGAAGCACTTATTGCCGCTGAAGTAGGTACTGCATATAGCCCAAGCCAAGAAGCTATTATTGCTCTTCAACCCGACCTCATAATATTGGATTCGACATTACACTTCGGACCAGAGATGCTGGAAATGGCAGAAATGATTGGTGTACCTGCAGTATATGCAGGAGCAGCTAGCTTAGACGATGTATATGCAGGACTTGAATTGCTAGGTTCTATCTTAGGTACCCAAGAAACCGTTAGCACCTTAATTGGAAAAATCAAAGCATCCCAAGAAAATGCAAATCAACTCATATCAGAAAAAAATCTATCCACAATGGTTATCGTTGGAGATCGAGAACGCCGATTATATGCAGCTAACAATACTGGATATGTTGGCGATCTCTTAACACAAGTAGGCTTAACGAATTTAGCAGCCGATCTTCCAGATTCATCTATTCCAGGATTTGGATTACTTGCACCAGAGGTTGCGCTAGAAATGAACCCACCTTTGATACTCGTGATTTCACCAGGTGCTCCTCCAGCACCACTTTTAAGCGGTATGCTCGGTATGTACCCAGGTTTTTCAAAGCTAGATGCCCTGAAAACTAAAAATGTTTTTGAGCTTGATGTCGAATTGTTCTTACAATCACCAGGGCCACGAGTACAATTAGCTTTTGACTACTTAGTAGAGTTACTGAATTCAGTTGGAGACGATGCGCAGTAAGCTCATCTAAATTGTGAAGAAAAAATAAGACAAACTAGTAGGAGCAAAACAGTATGTCACTAGTTATTAATTTAAAAGGAATTAACTGGAACTAAACCTCATGTTCCAAGGATCTTTCCGGAACATCAGAGTGCTATTTGCACTGAGTGGAATAATCACTTTAGCAGCTGTCTTGCTGTTTTCATTAATCTTTGGTTCAGTAAATCTAAGCCTTTCTGAAGTAGTTTCAGGCCTAACATCTTCAGAAAATATTTTTGCCCGCAGTATTGTGTGGGATATACGACTACCGCGGTTTTTAGATGCAGCTATTGCAGGATCGTGCCTGGCCGTTGCAGGAGTCCTATTACAAGGTGTTACGCGAAACCCCTTGGCAGATCCCACAATTCTTGGAATCACATCTGCTGCAGGATTAGGCTGTGCAATAGCCACATTTGTATCCTCATTTACCCCCCAGTGGGCAATTGCACTAAGTTCCGTCGGGGGCAGCCTTCTTGGTGCAGGAATTGTCTATACATTTTCATATCAAGGAGGTACATCACCAGTAAGACTTGCATTAGCGGGTGTAGCTCTCGCAGCCTTCTTCGGAGCAATCATTGTGGCTTTTCTTGCAACATCTCAATTATTTGTACAACAAAGCCTTGGCTTTCTGGCTGGTGGTTTTTATGGGGTCGGCTGGAAAGAATTGTATGGATTATTGCCTTACGCAATTTTTGGATTAGTGACAGCTACATTTTTTGGCACACGACTAAATATTTTGATGTTAGGTGACGAACAGGCCTTTTCGCTTGGCGTTCTAACAAATAGAACCCGTGGTGCAGCATTACTCATTGCAAGTGTCCTAACAGCTGCCGCAGTGTCAACAGCTGGAATTGTTAGTTTTGTTGGACTTATCTGTCCTCATATTGCAAGAATCTTGGTAGGAAATGACCACCGATTAAGAATTCCTGTTGCAGCTCTATTGGGCGCTATATTAGTAAGTTTTGCTGATCTCATAGCAAGGATTATCATCGCACCGTCAGAATTGCCTATGGGGATTATCACGGCAGGAATTGGTGCCCCATTTTTACTTTATTTGGTGAGATACCGCATATGAGTCCTCATCTAAAAATCGAAAACCTCACAATGAAATATGAAGGCCGCACAGTTTTAAATGAAATTAATCTAGAGTTCGCCTCCGGCGAACTAACAGCAATAGTCGGTTCTAATGGCAGCGGAAAAACTACACTTTTACAAGGGTTAAGTGGATTAAAACAACTCGACGAGGGGCAGGTTCTACTCAATGGAAAAAATATAAAAAGTATCAGTCGGAAAAATTTAGCCCGCCAAATAGCCGTTCTAACGCAAAGAGAAGAACTTCAGCTTGATCTAACTGTAGAAGAATTAGTTTGGCGTGGTCGACATCCACATCAAAGTCTCTTTAAACAACAGAACATGAAAGATCGTGAAGCCGTTGATAAAGCAATGGAAGCAGCTAACATAAAGCATTTTGCAAAGCGGAGATTAACAAAATTATCTGAAGGGGAACGACAACGCGCGTGGATAGCACTCACTCTTGCACAAGAACCCCATATCTTAATACTTGATGAACCAACCAACTTTTTAGATTTAGAGCATCAAGTTAAAATCCTTTCCTTGTTAGAAGAATTGAACAGAGATAATGGCATCACAATTATAGTGGTGCTACATGACCTCACACTTGCAGGACGTTTTGCCCAAAGGATTATTGGACTTGATAACGGTTTTGTTGCTTTCGATGGAGCACCCAAAGACGTATTGGAAAGAGAAATTCTAGAAAAAGTGTTTGGTACTTCTATGCTTATCTTGGAAGAACCACAAACAGGAGAGCCAATTCCTTTGCCTCTTCTAAAACATCATGAAAACAATTAACCCAGTTTGTTGATACATTGAAAAGACAGCACTATTGCGGCTGCACCAATTAAGAGAATCGCTACGAGCCCAGTACCTTTCATATCAACTATTGTTACAATAAATTAAAATATGGGCTTCAACATTAAGTCGCCGAAATAAGCCGCTGTAAACGATCTACCAGCAAAGGAACTTCCCATTCATAACGAGCATTTTGAGGATTTACAGCTGTCTGCTCCAAGTACTGCATATAAAGACCTTCAAGAATCACCGAAAGTTTAAAAACAGAAAAAATAATATAAAAATCCAGATATTTAACTGTTCGACCACTTTTTCTTTCATACATTGAAATAAGTGTTTCATGATCGGGAAAACCCTTTTCCGCAGTTAAACGATTGTTCGTATTGAATGGGCTAGGATAACCTTCAGGAACATAATCAGGAAAAGGAAAAGGGTCACCAGGATCACCCCAGTAAGAAAGAAGCCATCCTAAATCAGCTAATGGATCACCTATGGTAGCCATTTCCCAGTCAAGAACAGCAATTAATTTTGGATCCTCAGCAGAAAAAATAACATTATCAGGCTTGTAATCACCATGCACCACTGTGGCAACATTATCAGGGGGAAGATTATCTGATAGCCAAGCAGCAGCCTTATCTAAACCATCCAATGATCGTGCAGTAGAGCGTGTTAAAGCCCATTGACCAGTCCACCTTCTAAGTTGCCGTTTAAGATAACCATCTGGTTTACCTATTAAACTTGTTGATTGCCATTCAACAGAATGTAATTCCACTAATGCATCTATCATCTCTTCGCTAAAAGCACTCCGACCTTCCAAGGAGTCACAAGAACTAGGAATTGCATCACGCATTATCTCTCCCATTACACGATGCATTAAATAAAAGGGGGCACCTATAATAGTTTTGTCAGTGCACATATGTATTGGCTTAGGGACTCGAGCACGCCCATATAAAGCATCTATAAATTTATATTCCCTTTCAACATCATGTGCCGTAGGTAAAAGGTCACCAAGAGGCGGTCGTCTTAATACCATCTCTGCCCCACCAAAGGAAACAAAATACGTCAGATTTGACGCGCCAGCTACATGCGATTTAACAAAAATTGTTTCAGGAGAGCCTGGGAGGAACTTTCCCAAATAATGTCCTAAAGCACGCGATTCAATTTCTGCACTTTCCGATTTCTCAGACATGAAAACTCCACCAAGCTATAAAGTGGCAAAATCCCAACCAGTACCTTCTCGAAAAGTTCTGAGTATACGTCGGGCAACAACCATACGATGTACTTCATCTGGTCCATCATAAATTCTTGCATTGCGAGCATTTCGGTACATAGATTGCAAAGGTGTGTCTCCTGAAACACCACGTGCACCGTGAGTCTGGATAGCACGATCTATAACATCATGTAATACCTTCGCACCAAAGTATTTAATGGCTGATATTTCTACCCTCGCCTCATCACCGGTATCAATTTTTTCAGCAGCACGAAGCGTAAGTAACCGAGCTGCTTGGATTTCAACATAGGAATCCGCAATCCAATTTTGAATTGTCTGCTTTTCTGCCAGAGGACTACCAAAGGCTTCCCTTGTAAGAGAATAATTACACATGAGATCAAATGCGCGCTGCATTTGACCAAGCCAACGCATACAGTGATGTATACGACCAGGCCCCAATCGACGTTGAGCTATACGAAATCCATGACCAGGTTCGCCAAGAGTATTTGTAATAGGTACTCGTACATCTTCATAGGCAATTTCACAATGATGGCCTTCCGTATCACCCATTACAGGGATAGGGCGAATGACATTAAATCCAGGGGTGTCAGTTGGGACAATAATCTGTGACATTCTGCTATGAGGTGGTGCTTCAGGATCAGTAACACACATCACTATGGCAAAAGAAGCCTTCAAGCCACCGGAGGTAAACCATTTATGTCCATTTATAACCCAATCATCACCATCACGAACTGCTGTAGTCTGAAGCCCAGTAGGATCAGCCCCCGAAACATCGGGCTCTGTCATAGAAAAGCATGAGGAAATTTCACAATTAACTAAAGGTTCCATCCATTGCTTTTGTTGCTCAGGCGTACCAAATTGCCACAAGATTTCTGCATTGCCAGAATCTGGAGCTTGGGCACCAAAAGCAGGAGGTGCATACGGGCTTCGACCAAAAATTTCATTAAGGTAAACATAAGGCATAAAGCCAATTCCCATTCCTCCAGCTTCAGTAGGAAGATGGGGCGCAAACAATCCCATTTTTTTCGTTTTAGCTTGCAAATCCTTCATCAACGATGCCGCTTCTTCGTCATCTTTCTGAAAAATATTTTCAACAGGATAAACATTCTCATCTAAAAAAAGACTCACCTGTTGACGCAAATCTGTAATTTGCTCTTGGCTTAGTTGCTCTCGTGTTGCGCTATCCGAAGTGTTTGCAGTCATTACTCAACTCAATATTTTGATTCACGAACTGTAGCAGGTATTTAGAACGAATTGAAAGTAATCAGAAAGTATTTTTTTCTATTATTGATGTTAAAGGTAAGACCAAACGTTATAATTCTGAAAAGTATTTCTAAGGAGAATGAAATGCCAGCAACACCAGAAAATATAGAGACTGCACGAAAACTTTTTGAGGAAGGGGGCTGGAGCAGTGGCGATGCCTACGGACCTGACGAATGGTTTTCAGATGATGCCGTTATGCGAGATATCGTAAACCATGATGGAACCTTAAGAGGAAAAGATGAAATTCGTGACTTCTGGGTAAGAGGTAGGGTTGGCTTAACACTACGAGTCCCGGTAGAAGAAATATATGTCGCAGAAAACCACCAAGGCGTCGCAATATTGTGGATGGCATACAGCCAAATTATGGAAGAAGATGATGAAAATTATGGGAAATGGAATAGTTTTGAAGGAATGTCCCGACTAGAATTTAACGAGGCAGGAGAGGTCACTCTTGAAGTAGATTATCATCATGGCCCGCAGGGTATAGTAGATTCATGGGTCGAACACTGGGAAAAACGCAGAGCAATGGACTGGAAAGAACTAGGTGCAATAACTGGTGCATGAACAAGACGAAACTATTGTTTTCAACAACTCCGGCCTCACGCAACAGGAAGAAATAGCTGAAAGAATAAGTGCTGCTTTAGCAGCAAATGATTATATTTTGGCAAACATGATTGAAATTTCTGCAAAGAAAATTGGTGCTTTTATAACTATGGACGGCCACCTTATTCGTGTTGAAATAGCAGCACGTTGCCATGAAAAAGAAGTTCCTGGGGGATATAGCATAATGGCCTTTGAGCAAAGTAAAGGCAAGCAAACTAGCAGCTCTCCCCGATTAGAGGGATTTTAGCGACCAAACAAACATAGAAACCTAAGAAAAGCCATATTTCACTCTTTAGTACATTGGCACTCTTTACATTAGAGTGCTAATATAATAAAGTCTTAGTACATTATTATAAAAGTTTAATATAAAGGATTATCATGATTAGAAGAAAAAATGCTATTTCAACTCCATTTGGAAGCATCATAGACCAAATTTTTCAGTATGAACCTTTGATTAAAGGAAAAATTGAAAATTCACTAGATCAGAACAGTATCGCTCTCGATATTGCATCAACATTAGAAAACGTGATTGTTCGAGCTTCCTTACCTGGGTTCTCAAGAGAAGAAGTTGACATTCAATTACACGATGGTTTCCTTACTATCAAAGCCCAACATCAAAAAACTGACGAAAATGAATCTGAAAAGTATTACCTTAATGAGCGGTTCTCAGGAAACCTAGAAAGGCGTATTAAGTTACCTAACGTATCTAATGATGCTGAAACAAAGGCAGAACTTAATAACGGGGTACTCACTATTCATATAACTCTTCCTGAGTCTATAAAGCCTCAAAAAATCAAAATTGAGACTTTTTAAGAAGCAAACAGTATTAATCTCTACTGTCTTACGACCTCTTAGAACTCTAAGGGGTCGTAAGATTAGCAACTGAATTCACACTACTAATGGAACGATTCTGAATAGCAAAACTAGCAAGAAAATTAAACATAGCCACAACAGCAAGAACACTAAAGAAAATTAGGAATGAATTAGCTGTTGGAGAAACACCTAAAATTCCCGCCATAATTGCAGTACTAAGAATTGAACCAATATACCGAGATAACGAATAAGTCCCAGCAGCGGAACCTGCTACAGACGCTGGCCAAGATTCCAATGCAGAGGCACTACGTGCTGCCCCAGTCAAACCGATTCCTATTCCAATCATCGAAAAAGGAACCAACAGAAGAATAAGTGACGCTTCAAAGATAATCGAATAAAGTACTGAGCCGACTAAAAGAATTAGTCCGCCAAGAATAATGGGATATCGCCAACCCAAATTATCAGCAAGTATCCCGCCAAGCGGAGTCGTGATCAAAGAGCCCATAAAAATTGTGAAAAGTAACAGACTTACAACCTGATGATTAATATCACGTATGTCTATAAGAAAAAGCGGCACTGCAAAAAGTAAAGAATATAGAATAAAGTTTGTTAATCCTTGTCCGATTGACGAAAATAAGTAGTTTCTTTTGCTAAAAAGAGCAAGATTTACAACACCCTCACCTGTTTTTTGAAAAATCATCCAATAAGCTAAGCCTGCGATAGCAAGAATTAGCAGGGCAAGAAGTACCAGGGGGATATTCCCATCAGAAACTGCGTTCCCAATGGTCACTAGAGATACAAATAAAACTAGCAATGCGAGAAATGATTTCAGACTTAGTGATAATCTTTTTTGCCCAGTCAAACCATCTGGTTTCAACTGAAAAAGAAGGAAGATGGCAATTAAAGAAATTGGTATATTGACAATAAAAACGTACTCCCATCCTGCAAACATAAGGAGACCACCAACCACAGGACCAATAGCAGCAGTTGCAGATATTATTGCGCCATTAATACCCAAAATTGAACCCAGTCGATCTGTTTCTGCAAAGTGCTTGCGCAGGTAAGCTATAGCCGTAGGCATCGCTAGAGCAGACGCCACACCCATAAGAGCACGTGCAACAACTAACACAGGAAATGACCAAGCCATAGCTGCAAGAGCTGAACAGATAATAATTGCCACCAAACCAACAATCATCACCCGACGAGTGCCAAAAACATCACCTAACTGACCTGCAACAGGCTGCATAACCGCAACAGACACAAGATAAATACTTACTAACAAAGTAAGAGCACCCACGCCAACATCAAAATGGCTACGAATAGTTGGAAGTGCAGCTGCTAACATTGTCGAATTCAGAGGCGTAACCAACGCAGCTAACGCAATTGTGATTTGAACACGAGAATCAATAAATCCAACCTGTGACCTTGCAAACACTTCGAGACTATAGCCTTTTATTTGAAAAGCGTGAATTTATAATTATCTAGCCTCCGAGTTGGTTTCCAAACCAACCAATGTACGTAACCCAGCCAAGCGAGCTCGTTCCTCAATTAACTTCAGCAAAGCATAGGCTTCTTCAGCAGTTAACTTCTCACCAAAAGTTGCTCGCATTTTTTCAATCTGAACATCCATATCTTCAAGTAACTGTTGGATATCAGCACGAGACAAATCAGAAACCTCAAGAGTACTTACGTTCTTGTCTGTATCGGTTCCTTCCTTCTTGGTCTCATGATCTTGAGGCTGATTCCCCTTCCTTTCATCCTCTTCATCTTTATTATCCTGCATCTGACCTTCCGACATCTGATTCTCTGATCCATATAAAATTGTGTAGACGATCTCATAATCAAGACGAGTTTTTTTATCATCAGGATCGAGCAGAAGGCTTTGTTTAAACAAAGCGAGGGAAGCCAAGAGATCACCGAGTTCAAAGCGGGAACGTGCCAAATTCTGATACGCCAGAACTATAAGATCCTCAGTTCCAGAATCTAATGTCCGTTGGGCAAAATCGATAGATTCTTCATACCTACCAGTCAAAAAAAGCACAGAACTAAGATTCAAACTAATTTTGGCATTCTCAGGTTCAAGAGAATGAGCTTCAAATAAAAGTGTGGCCGCACGATCAAGGTCACCCATATCCCAGGCCCTAATAGCACGATCGTTCAAAGTCCATGCATGGCTAGAGCAAGAAATAAAAATGACTACACTGCAAACTAATAATCCTAACCACAAAAAAGGTCGCGCTATTACCCTACGAAACTCCAAAATGGTAGCAACCCCAAACAAAATCAAAGCTATAAAAGTGAATACTTGAAATCTATTGAAAGGACGCTTGATGAAATTCGGAGAATGGCTTTTAGCACTGATTGACTTTATTGATGAATTCACAATTGGAGGGAGTAAGCTTAAGTCATTACCAATGTAAGAGCCTCCGGCAGATCGTGCTATATTTTTCAACCTTTCCTCGTTTAATTTTGAGACTACAGGACTGCCATCACTTCGCGTCAGATAATAGGGTCTACCAGTAAATCGATCATATGCACGAACCGTTCCCCCTGCAGTAGTTCCAATACCTACAACCAAAAACTGAATACTCTCACTTCGGAACAGTGCCGCGGTTTGTAACGTTTGATCACCAAAATCATCACCATCGCTAATCAGTATGACAAGTTGTTTAGAGTCAGAAAGCGGATCAATAATTCTATGTGCGAGCTCCAAACCAGAGGCAGCGTCAGTGCCTTTTTTTAACAAAATTGATCCTGTTGTAAGTGAGGAAACAACATTCGCTGCCGCATCAAAATCACGAGTTAAGGGAAAACGCAAAATTGCATCGCCTGAAAAAATAACCAAAGCAACACGTCCGCCAATAAAATTAGATAACACTTGAATTATTGAATCTTTTGCTGCCGTCAAACGATCAGGCTCGACATCATCCACAGCCATACTACGTGATAGATCTAATACGATAATTAATTGATTACCCTCTTCCGACACTGGAACTTCAGACACTCCCCATCGCGGCTGAGCAATAGCAACTACAATGCTGATAGTTCCTAATACAAGCAATACCAAAAACATCCACTTCACATGCACAATTTCTCTAGTCAAAGCCCGAAAACTTAAAGAGCGATCCCTTGTTTTTTTCCAAGCAAAAAATAGTGCTAACGTCGGAAAAACAATCAGTAACAGGTATAAAGGTTCACCAAAGGTCATGTCCAGAACCTTCTAAAAATTCCACCAGAAAGGAAGATATCTGCAGAGGAAAGTAAGATAATCACCAATAACCATGGTGTTAACGAGGCGCTTAACCCCTCATAATCAGTCAGGATAGGTCCAACTTCCAAACTACTAATTTCCCGATATACCTTTGAAAGATCATCTGGATTCGTAGCTATAAAAGAACGTCCATTTGTTCGATTTGCGATTTCCTCAAGTAATTTTAAGTCAACAGACTGCACATCCTGATTGGTTTTGTCGTTTCCAGAAACCGCAATAGTGTAAATACGGATATTCAAGGCAACCGCGATTTCTGAAGCTTGCTCAGGAGAAATAGATGGGGCGGAATGGCGACCGTCAGTCAAAAGAATAACCACACGACTAGGAGCACTGGATTCACGCAACATTGAAACTGCCGTTGCTATACCAAGACCAATTCCTGTTCCATCAGGTAATAAACGAGAATTAAGACTTGCAACTACCGTATCAAGTGCAGATTTATCAAATGTTAGAGGAGTAAAAGGTAATGCATCTCTTTGAAAAATAACCAGCCCTATACGATCATTTATGCGATCCGAAATAAATTCACGAATAACAACTTTCGTCGCATCAAGTCTTGTCACACCAGGTGCAAAACTAACTGAAGACATACTAGAAGATGTATCTATTGCAAGAACGATATCAATGCCAAGAGTAGTATCTTCAGATTTCGCCTCGCTAATACGGGGTCCAGCAGTGATAAAGACTAAGGCACATATGGATAAGATCCGCACAATAGGCAACAGCCGAAAAACCCTTTGTCGTAGAGAAGGTGGGGTGTCGGACAATCCATCAAAATGTGGGATTTTAATCCCCTTAACCTTTCTTGTCCTGTAAACAAACACTAAAGGAATAAGCAGAAGGAACAAAAGGAGAAACCAAGGATCTGTAAATGTCACGACTCTCTCCTCATTCGACGCTCCAGAATAGTCTTTGCAAGTTCAAAGTCAGCGTTCCGACGCCCTTGTGCAGGACGATATCCTGCATACACAACAGAATCACATTCACGTAAAAGCTCACGGGACAATCGACTTATTTCTCCACTTATGCCCGTAACATGGAGTTCACCTTCTAGCTCTTCGGTCGTCATAGAGGAAGCAGGAATATCAAAATTTTCCTCTAGGTAGGCCCTAATCCTAAATGCGATCAGTCTATAGGCTTCCGTCACATCACCTTCCATCAGAGACTGATCTAAAACAGGAATTGGGGATGTTGGTGTAGATTCTACAGAGCTAACATCTTTTAAATTCCGCGTATGTAGAAATTGAATAAAAAAGAAAGTACCAAATAAGACAACAGCTCCTAATCCAATTAAAAGAGGAATGAAAAAAGGTGTCCTTTCACCATCTATATCCAACAAAGAAGAAGGGGGCGATAGATCTAAAGACTGTTCATTTGAAAAAAGTGAAATGACATCCAATTGCACAGGTGGGAAAAAAATAATTTTTTCAACATGTTCGTTATCGATTTCAACTAGACGAATCGCAGGAATTGATTCAATCGATTGCAAAGAAAAAACGGCTACAAGCACTCGTATTTGGTTTCGGATAAGCCCAGAACCATCTGGTTCTGCTTGTATCGAAAGGACCTCGATAATTTCTAACTCACCCCAGGAGTTGGAACTGAGATCCAATTCACTGTTTACCTCCTTAGGGGTTGTAAAAGATAACTTCAGAACAACTTGCTCACCAACATGAACTGCAGAAACATCTAACGAGCTCTTGTAGTCACTTACTTCCTGTGCAGAAATATGACTTGACTGATACAAAACACAAAATGTTGCCAATAAACTCAAAAAGCTGAACAACCGTAAAAACATCAGATAACATCCTTGCGATTTTGAAAAAACTTAAGCAAAGAAGATAAATAGTCAACTCCAGGGGCTACCTCAACTTCATCGATCCCTAGCTCTCGAAACAATTTCCTCCTTGTATGATCAAGGTCTTGAATTCTTCGCATATACTTTTCTCTAACTAATTTTGAGCTCGTATCTACTTCAAAAACAGCATTTGTTTCTGCATCCGCCAGGCCTACAACACCTAGGTTAGGAAGAACACGATCTAATGATTCCCGTACGCAAATAGCAACTATGTCAAAACGAGTATTTGCAGCACGTAATTCCCTCTCATAATTGGAATCTAAAAAATCTGAAATTAGAAGAAGCACTCCTTTACGCCGATAAATAGAATTGCAATATTTAAGGACACCAGCTATGTCAGTACCTTGGCTGGTAGGTCTAGCAGAAAGAACTTCTCGAATAATTCGGAGCAAGTGGCCCGGCCCCTTGGCAGGTCGAATAAAACGTTGCGGAGTACCTGAAAACAGCACGACCCCGACCTGATCATTATTACGGATGGCTGAAAGAGCAAAAACAGCGGTAAGCTCTGCAACAAGCTCTGTTTTGCGCATTCTACTTGCACCAAATTGCAGGGAATTGCTTATGTCAACTGCAATCAATAATGTGAGGTCACGCTCTTCCTTATATCGACGTATAAGTGGCTGTCCAGTACGAGCCCAAGATTTCCAATCAATAGCCCTAATATCATCACCTGGAATGTAAGTACGTAATTCATCAAACTCGATTCCCATTCCTCGAAAAGCTGCATGGTAATGACCTTGTAATGTATTTTCAACAACACGCCTTACTCGTATTTCAATAGCTCTGACACGCCTAGCCAATTCATTTGGTTCAAGAACTGTATTTTGAACCACTTCATCTGAAGTTTTTTTAAAAGTGGAAAACCACTTCATTTGTAACTCAAGGGATTGCAACAGCAGCCAAGATACGTTCGATAAGATCATCCTTTGAAATATCTTCAGCATCTGCTTCATAGGTTGTAATAAGTCTGTGACGTAAGACCTCAGGAACAAGAGCCTTGATGTCCTCTGGAATTACATAATCACGACCTTGCAGGAGAGCGTACGCACGAGAAGCTAAACCAAGAGCGATGGATGCTCTCGGAGAAGCGCCAAATGCAATCAAGTCCTTCAACTCAGGAAGACGGTTTTCAGCTGGATACCTCGTTGCTTGAACAACCTGAATTATGTATCCCTTTAGTGAGTCATCCATCGAGACCTCCAGTACAGCAGCCCTTGACTTCAGAAGATCTTCCAGTGAAACAGTGATTTTATTTCCTGCTGCTTCGTCCACCTTGGTTGGTCCTAGATGCTGATCTAGAATTTTTTTCTCGGCTTGGCGATCAGGATAATTAACCTGTACTTTCAGGAGAAACCTATCTAACTGTGCTTCCGGTAAAGGATATGTACCTTCATGATCTAGCGGGTTTTGAGTAGCAATAACTAAAAATGGATCAGGTAAAAAGAATGTTTCGCCTCCTATCGAAACTTGTCGTTCTTCCATTGCTTCCAGTAAAGCTGATTGTACTTTCGCAGGTGCTCGATTAATTTCATCTGCCATCACAATGTTAGAAAAAATAGGTCCTTTACGAACAGAGAAACTAGCATCCTTTGGATTAAGAACCTCAGTACCTATAAGATCAGCGGGTAATAAATCAGGCGTAAATTGAATACGAATATTTGAAACTTGCAGGGCTGTGGCTAGACTGGCAACAGTAAGGGATTTTGCTAAACCAGGGACTCCTTCAACAAGTATATGTCCCGATGTTATGAGTCCTATAAGGAGCCGATCAATTAATTCAGTTTGATCGATAACATTGCGTTGTACCTCAGCCCGGATAGCACTAAACACTTCAGCTGCTTCAGAAACAACAATGGGTATGTCTTCATTGGGCAAGATGCGCAGTCCTAAGCAGTTTCCTTAATGAGAAATCAAGGGAACTTTCTTTCAAAAGTATTATATATAGTACGATAGGCGGAATCAGACTTACACCTCATTGAATCATTCTCGTGAAATTTTTCCCAAATAGGCAATATTGTTTTCGAAAGATACAATCTTCTAATGACAATTACAGTTTTGTTTTTCGCAAGCTTGGCCGAGAAAATCGGCAAAAGAGAGATTATGGTCAAATATGAAAAAGAAGATACAGTCGAAAGTATTACAGATAGGCTAATTGAAATATATCCAGTGATTGAAATTTTTTCAGACACATTGTTGTACGCAGTAAATGAAGAATATGCTGACTTAACAACCCCGGTAGACGTCAATGCCACACTCGCCTTAATTCCGCCAGTTTCAGGAGGCTAAATGTTAATTCAAATAACCGAAAACGAAATAGACATAGCTACGGCAACTAATGCAATTAGTAACAAAGCAGCAGGAGCAATAAATATCTTCCTAGGGGTTGTCCGAAACAACAACAAAGGGCGCGATGTTTCATATCTTGTTTATGATGCTTACCCAGCAATGGCAGAAAAAGAAATGCAAAAAATTGCAAACGAAGCCATTAGTAAATTCAAACTGGAAGATTGCTCGATTATACACAGGGTGGGTAGATTAGAGATTAGCGAAACCAGCCTCCTTATTGCCGTTAGTTCTGGACACAGAGAGGCATCATTCCTAGGAGGTAAGTGGCTAGTTGATGAAATTAAAAGACGTATACCAGTATGGAAAAAAGAGGTTTGGACAGATGGGGAGGAATGGATTGAAGGACCAGAGGCATTAGGGCTACAAGCACTACCGGAATCATTTAAAAATGCCTAAAAACAGAGAGGTTATCGGGCATCCACATCAAGACAGTCGTTTTTGTATGCATTGCGGTAGTGCACTGAAGGAACAGCTTACCTCAATGGACACGATGCCAAGATTAATATGCACCAAGTGCAAATTCGTCCACTATATTAATCCACGTCCTGCAGCAGGTTTGATCCCAATAGATACTGATGGACGCATATTGTTAGCTCGACGTGATATAGAACCACAATTAGGGTCATGGGTCTTTCCGGGAGGTTTCATCGATATCGGTGAAACCGTAGAAGAGGCAGCAGTACGAGAGACAAGAGAAGAAGTTCGTTTAGAAGTACAAAACCTTCAACTCATTGGAGTCTATACAAGAATTACAGCCGGTGTAATCATTACCGTTTTCACCGCCGAAGCATTAGGAACGGCCACTGCAGCTCATGAAACTGCTGAGGTTAAGTGGTTTGAAAAAGACAACATTCCGTGGAGTGAACTCGCATTTGAGACAACCACATGGGCACTGGAAGAGTATATAAAAAAACAGGCATTCACCAAGACTTAAACGTGCAATCTACCGACCAAGTCGATAATTAGGTGCAAGTATTGATATTAAAGTTCCTGCACGAGGATCAACTGCTCTGGAAAAAATTCTTGGGTAACTATCATGTAACTGGTCAGGGCTTAAATCCGTTGTGATAATGGTTGGTAAATTACTGGAGGTGCGATAATTAGCTATTTGATAAAGCTTTTCTAGAGCCCATTCGGAAGTAGTTTGTGCGCCCAAATCATCCAGCACCAAGAGAGGTGCATTCCGCACCTTATTAAAAATTTCATCATACCCACCAGGCTTTCCTTCAGCATCGTACGAGGAACGCAACCTATCTAATAAATCCGGAACCACACAGAAGAAAACCTCTCCAGCATTACGTATTTTTTCATTTGCTACAGCTGCAGCAATATGTGTTTTTCCACATCCATTGGTCCCAGTAAGCACTAGCCACCCTTCCTGCTGTTCAGCAAAGACCTTTGCAGCCTGCCAAGCAGCACGTAGTGAATCTTGTTCTTTAGCTGTGCCAGAATTAAGACTAAAATTGCCAAAACCCATCTCTTTAAGCCGATTAAGTGTCATCCCACCAATCTCATGATAAGCCTCAGGGGGACCTGAAAGATCTAAGATTTGACATAAATCTGGTGCTCTCAAACGAGTCTTAAGTCTTTCGTCCAAAGACCCTCCGAGAGAAGCACACGTAAGAACAGTTGGGAGGCGTTCGTTATAGCGCGAGTTAATTAGTTGAAAAAGCTTCTCTTGAGCCCAATCAGTAGAAGCCACTGTATCTATATCATCCAATAGCAAAAGTGGTGCATCACGAACTTGTTCAAAAATTGCAGCGAAGCTCAAGTCCGCATCCTCAGAATTGTAACCTACCCGTAAATGATCAAGAAGGTCAGGACAAACCATAAATAGTGCGGGGTTTCCAGAATCAATCACCCCATTAGCAATCGCAGCTGCCATATGAGTTTTTCCAGAACCTGAATTACCAGTAATTACTAACCAATTATTTGGTTTTTCAACAAAATTTTGCGCGATTTTAAGACTAGCTAACCTATTTTCACTATTCAAAGCTTTCTTCAAAGAATCAAAAGTTAAATGTCCTAAGGAACTGAGATTACCAAGGCGTTCAAGGCGTTCACGCCTTGTGGTATCAGCTTCAAAAAGAGCACATTGACACGGCTCAACCTGCCCAAATGAAGGATCATCAACATCCCTCATCCGTCGTACAAATCGTGAACCACCACAAAAACGGCAGTCTTCCACATCATGAGAAGGTTCCAGATCATCAGAATCGTTATCGATATCTGGCGAAATGGCCAAATTTTCCGCCGGTATAGTTATTCTTTCGTGCTTCGAAAGAATCTCGTCTATCCGTTTCATTTGCATAACCCTCCTTTTCTTGATTTTCTAAAATACGTTCGATATAGCGCCAACTGCCAACACCCTGACGCGCAGCTTCCTGAAAAGCTAGTTTGATCAACTCGAAATCATATTTACGAGATATTTCAATCAAATTTTCTGCAACCACGGGTGAAACAACACCGAATTTTTCCTCATACAATTCAAATAAAATAGTAACTCGAGAACTCTCGACATCATCTGTATCAAATGGAATATTTAAACCTAACTCACCATTTCCCAAATCCTCGGACCCCTCTAAGTTCTCGGAATTGCTCAATAAAAAGACTGTTTCAGTATGATTTTTTTGATCGATCTTCACCTTCGAAAGGAAACCTTGCTCAGCACACCTTTCCAAACTCTTAAAAAATTTTTCTTTACCAATTCCGATCTTCGTGCACGAAATTCTAATTTCATCTGCTAACCAAAGCTCTTCAGCAGAAAAAAAATTTCTTTTTTTCGCAGCAGCTGTATCTTGCATCAGATAAGCACACCACAACAAAGTGAAAATATCTTCTACAAATTCAACGTTTGGGATAAATTTCTCAAAGAAAGTATTCGGCACCAGAGTTGAACCTGGGGTACCCGAAACTTTTGGAAAAACCAAACTACTAAGATTCTCTTCTTTCATTACCCTTGGCCCGCAAGCTGGCTACTTGCTTCCTCCCTGCCATTGTTATCGACACCTTCTAGATCATCTGGATGAAGGGCCCAGTCTTCAAAGTGCGCAAGCCTTTCACGAAAACGTAAATCAACATCACCAATGGGACCATTACGATGTTTTGCAACAATTACACGTGCAACTCCACGGGGATATGCACTTGCTGGTAACTCAGGATGTTCAGATGCCCACTGTTCGGGAGTGACATACATATCTTCGCGATTGAGAAATGTAACTACATCCGCATCTTGTTCAATTGAACCAGAATCTCGCAGATCAGAAAGCATTGGTATCCGAGGATGCCTAGATTCAATTGCACGAGATAATTGAGCCAATGCAATCACAGGAATTTCAAGCTCGCGTGCAACACTTTTTAGAGTACGTGAAATATAACTAATTTCCTGAACACGATTTTCACGTCCACTTAACCAGCTATCCGAATGCATCAGCTGCAAATAATCTACTACTAAAAGATCCAAGCCGTGTGAACCAGCAAGACGACGTGCTTTAGCACGTAATTCAGCAACTGTAAGAGTAGGAGAATCATCAAACCAAATATTAGCTTCGGCGAGATCTCCTATCGCCCGTACTATTCGACGTTCTTCATTGGCAGTTTGCTGACCTAAACGTAAACGATTACTTTCGACTTCTGATTCAGCAGACAATAACCGAACAGCCAACTGCTCAGCAGACATCTCAAGTGAAAAAAAACCAACTTTTGCCTGTTGATTAATTGCTGCGTTTCGCGCAATACCTAACGCAAAAGCAGACTTACCGACACTTGGCCTTGCGCCAACAATGATTAGATCTGAACGCTTTAACCCACCTAATAATTGATCTAAATCATGGAACCCTGTTTCAATCGCTGTAATCTCAGGACTATCAGTATCGTCTGAATCTTCCTCAAGATAAGTCTGTAGAAGTTGTCCTATGTGAACAAACTCGCGAAAAGTTTCACCTCCACGAAGTCGCTGTAACAGGCCTTCTGAACGGTCAAGTACAGATTCAATATCGGCAGGCGCTTCGTATGCAAGCTGAACAATATCTGCCCCCGCACTGATCAGTCCTCGATAAATACTGTCCCGTTTAACGATTTGAGCATAAAATTCAACACCAACACTCGTAGGTAGTTGGCGAATAATATCACCTAGATATGTCTGCCCACCGGCTTCCTCCAAGCGATTCTGCCGTGCCAGCTCATGTGCCACTGTAATTTGATTGATTGCTTCATCTCTATCCCATAAATTAAGTGCTGCTTCGTAAATCCATGCATTCTTTTCACGATAAAAGTGCTCTGGTTTCAAAATATTGGAAATACGGAAAATAGCCTCAGAATCAACCAAAAGCGCTGCAATGACCGCTTCTTCAGCTTCTACATCATGAGGGGGTAACTTCTCAAAGGATGGTAGTGTCATATCAAATAACACCCAAAAAGATTACTTCTAACCGCAATAATAAGCCCCCGTCCTTTTACTACTAAGTGTCCTGACCTGCGCCATCTTCAGGACTTTCGTCCTCTTTTCCTGTTGCATCATTCTTAGCAACTTCGGCACTGGTTGACGTCTCCTGAGCAGCTTCTGCTGAAGCTTGCTCTGCAGCAGCTTGTTCTGCAGCATCTGCAGCTTGCTTTGATGCTATCTCTTGAGCAGCAGCTTCTGCTCGCTCAGCTGCTGCCGCTTCTGCCTCAGCTTCTGCTCGAAGACGTTCAACTATTGGACGAGACTCTTCATCCGGTTGTACATCAACGGTAATATCTACACTGGTATTTCGAGTGAAACGAATAGTTACAGGCATTGTTACTATTTCTCGAATAGGTTCGCTAAGGAGCACCATCCGTTGGCTAACCTCAATATCTGTTGCCTCTTGAATTCGAGCAGCAACATCACGACTAGTTACAGAGCCAAAAAGTTGCCCAGTTTCTCCAATACGAACCTCGAAAGAAACAACGTAATTGGCCAACCTGTCGATAAACGTAGCTGCCTCAATGTCCAACTGCTCCTGTCTCCGCGCTTCCTTTTCTGCAAGAGAACGTGCTCTTTGTAAATTTGGCTCTGTAGGAGCAACGGCAATCCCACGGGGCAACAAAAAATTACGCGCGTAACCATTAGCTACTTCACGAACCTCCCCCACAACAGCAGTTCCCTCTACATCCTCTAAAAAAACAACTTTCATTTTCCAAACCTTTGTGTGCCCCAGTTACCTAACAAATAAAGCAGATACTAAGCACGATAGTAGAGAGCATCATACGCTGCCACTGAGTTACAGGCTTAAGACAGAAGTGTTGATAAAGTTTGTATGTATTAGTGTAGTTATATCTAGTCAACATAAAAACAATCCCGACAAGAACATATGTTCTTGTTATAAGTCTAACAAGGAAAAAGTGAGTGGACAAAGACCCTACACTAATTATTCTTCATGGAGGTCAGGGGGCTGGAGAAGCAGAGCGGCTTATGGCTGAAGCAAAAATTGCAGTAGCGCGCAAAAATACCTTGTACGCACTGGAAGCAGGTTTTTCACGAGTTATTATTTCTACAGATACACCTGACTACTTCATGGGGCTCGGAGACAATGTCTCCGTAGCACCTAATCAAAAGAAAGGGAATGTTGATTTCCAAGACTTAGTGTATTCCTTGATAGAAGGGTATTCCATCACTCTTCCCGTTTTAATGGGTTCTGGTGCAGTTCCTTTATTGGGAATTCAAGGCTTTAAAGAAATAATTCAAAAATTTGAGTCAACCGCTCCATTTGTCATCACAAATAACTTTTTTTCGAGTGATCTTATTGGATGGCAACCTATCGACGCGTTTAAAAATATTGGAAGTGTGGAACGTGATAACAACCTGCCTCGCCTATTAAGAGATACTGGAAACTGCACACCTATAGTCCTTTCGAAATCAATTTCAACACAATTCGACCTAGATACCCCCGCAGATTTATGCGTTTTAACGCTCTGGGAAAAAACCTCACAAGGTTTGAGAAAACAAACACAGCAAAAAGACTTATTACCACTCAAACAATACCGAAAAGCAATGCCAGCATTCTGCAATTCAGAAGCCGAGATAGCAATCCTGGGACGTGTAGGTAGTAATGTTTGGCAATACCTAGAGCAAGAAACCGCCTGCCGGATCAGAATCATTAGTGAAGAAAGAGGGTTAGCAGCATCAGAACGAAAAGCTCGGTCTATTGCTGGCTATTTACTTGAAGAAATTGGGCCTTCACGATTTATTCAAATGATAGAGACCCTCGGAGATGTCATAGTCATTGATACACGGGTTTTGATTGAACATCTCAAGCTTAAGACTACTAGAGAAGAAAGATTTCAAAGCGATCTCATGGCATATCAAAAAATCAGCAACTCTCTACTAGGAGAACTAACAGAAGCAGCAGTCAAATCTAAAAAACCGATATTGCTAGGCGGCCACAATTTAGTATCAAATGGATTAATCGGACTATCAGAACAAGCATGGATCGAAAACGATCGTAAAAAAGTCACTAATCCTTAGAAGGGAAACCTTGAAAAACCATTAAATAGGTCATAACCTCCCATCGACTGTTTTTTAAACGAACTGTATCTCCTAAATCATGACGACTACTTGCAGAAACTTGATAAATTTCTTCATTTAACTTTTGATCAAACCTCCAGAGAGTGTCACGGATAGCAAAACCAAGCAAAAGATATAAGCGACGTGCATGGTTCGCAAAGGCATTAACGGTTAAGACAATTTCTTGATTCGGATATTTTCCCATCAACCATTTAATGAGCACAGTCAACATGCGGTATGCGACTCGCCTTCTAGCATGTTCGGGGGGAACATGAACAGACCAAATATAGAGCCCTGCAGGATCCTCAAGGTTTACTGAAACCCTACCAACAGCCACAGAATCTTCACAAGCAATAAAATGCAAATGTTTAGTTCCATTTAAGGCAAAAGTAAGTGCTTCTTCTGCTTCCTTACGATCACGTAAATAACCTAAATCAAAAGCGCCATATGGAAATCCACGCTCTCCCCACAATGCCAACTGCTCTAATAACTGACTGTCCCAAATACGCAGCTCTAATCCTTCGCCCTTAAGAGGGTGAGCTTCTAGCTCTCGAACAATCTCTCTAGTCACTTCATGCGACATTAAGAATCTTGAGGACGTACCTCTTCTACGACCTAAACATGTAGCGCTTCGGCCACTTCTGATAGTCCTAGCGAGACAAGCTTTTCAGATGAAGGCTTGCATGATTCAGGATCCCATCCACATGCATTTAAGTAGTCCACCTCAAGCAATTCGGTGTCTAAACGAACACCTTCAAGGGGTCCAGCATGCGTCGCTTCAGGAGTTTCACCAGTGACTCTTGTAGGAACATTACGAGTTCTCGGATTTCCTCCTTCACGTACCTCATAAGCCATACGCAAATTAGCAATACGTTCACCCACAGACATAACCTCATCCAAATCCATGTCCCAACCCGTTACCGCATTAAACCAGGTAGGAATATTGGCAGTGTTAGCAGTCATCATAATAAACTGACACATACCACCAGCATTGACTACATGCATATATTCAGCAGCAGCCTTATGGTGATCGCCACGCCCAGCATAATCCTTCGAATCTTCGGGAGCAGCAGGAATGGTACCTATACGGCGATTAGCATCGTACTGTGTATGACGCCCCGGTGTTGGATCTAGTTTGTACGTCGTATGAAACTCGGGCTGCAATTTAGGATCATGCATAGGAAGTTCTTGTCCTCCTATATGCATTGCATATTGCTCAGCCTCCGGACCTAACTTCGCGGCTGCAGCTTGAACACCATCAGCCAAAACATCACCTATACCGCGCCGCTCCCCCATCATCTTCGTAAGCTCAACAATAGCCTCCGCATCACCCCAACGAAGTTCAAGTCCTCCCGTATCTTCTTTCGTAATAACACCATTTTCAAAACATTCAATAGCAAATGAAGCAGCTCCACCCGCCGAAATAACATCGAAACCATACTCGTTACATAAATGGTTAAGATAAATCAATGCATCAGGTTCATTCATAAGATTCATAGTGCCATATGCACCCATGGCCTCGTATTCAGGACGGTGAGTATGGTGTGGATATGGATATTTTTCATTGGTCGACTCGACTGATTCTGCACCACAAGCAATTGGACAATGCCAGCACCCATATTTCTTTTCCATTTTCGGATTTATTGCGGTACCACCATCAATCTGCATAGCGGTTTCCTGTGGGAAATCCACTACACCTACTCCACCCCAGTTCTTCACAGGAGAATCACCATTCAATGCGCTACCTGCAGTAATTCCAGTTGTACCAAAATTGGAAAAGAAGTCTTTTAAAGGCTTCACCATATCATCTAAATTAGCGCGCAACATTTTGATCGTTTCAGGAGTCTGAGAAATTATCTTGCGTTCTGAAACAGCAACAACTGCTTTTAGGTTCTTTGAACCCATCACAGCACCAACACCGGAACGTGCCGCTAAACGTCCATGATCATTACAAATTCCTGAAATAAGCGATAAAGTCTCACCAGCTTGGCCTATATTGGCAACGCTAGCACGTTTCCCATGCCGCGCCTTCAATTCTACTTCGCTCTCAATAGCCCCAGTACCCCACAAGTCAGAAGCATCACGCAATTCAACCTTTTCACCTTCAACAAGTAAATATGTGGGATTCTCAGACTTCCCAAAGAAAAGCACACCATCCCAACCTGCAAGCTTAAGTACTCCACCAAAATCACCACCACAATTTGCATCACCCCAACCACCGGTAAGAGGACTCTTACATACTGCTTGCCATCGTTGGCCAAAAAGAGGAGTCCCTGTCAGTAGACCAGGCATTAATCCCAACATATTTTCTGGAGCAAGGGGATCAGTCCCTGCTGGGACACGATCCCATAAAAAACGGGCACCCAAACCATACCCACCTAAATACTCACGGTATAAATTTTCAGAAACGTTCTCGACACTAATTGAACCACTTGAAAGATCCACAACAAGGATTTTTCCGTTAAAACCAGTCTCTATTGCACCATTATTTTCAGACATTTTCACTCCAAAGCTAGCCGAGGCCTATAGAATTTTACTTAGACCGTACTCATAAGAGCACGTGCAATATGTTACAGCAGTTTTAACCAGCCAGAAAGGCCGCTAATTGAGTTATCCCGTCAGAAATCGAGAATTCTGGATTAACGTTTTGTAAACTGCGCCGCTTTACGTGCTCGTTTTAATCCAGGTTTCATTCGCTCTTTAACACGAGAATCTCGAGTTAAAAGGCTAGGCGATCTTTTTAAAACTGGCTTCACTGTTGGATCTGACTCAACAAGTGCACGAGCTATACCGAGTTTGATAGCTCCAGCCCAACCAGAAAGTCCACCACCTGCACATTTTATCTGTGCACTAAATTTCCCTTCAGCACCTAAACGCCTAAGAGGTAGAAGAGCTTCATCACGATGCGTTTCACGAGGGAATATTTCTTCTAAAGGTTTACCATTCACCACAATCGCACCACCTCCAGGATAAAGACGAACACGTGCAATTGATGACTTACGTCTGCCTGTGCTGTAATAATATTGCTGATCAGCCATTATCTTCCTCACTTCCCTCAGCCAGCCTCGAGAAACCATGCTCTTGAAGGGCATCATTTAGTTGTTCTAAGGCTTTTGGTCCAAATCCTTTAACTGCTAAAAGTTCATCATCTGAAGTTTTTACAATTTGTTCCACGCTGCTGAACCCTGCAGCCTCTAACGCAGTCAACGAACGCTGAGCTAGACCTAAAACTACCAAACTGTCATCGCTACCACCTTCGGATACTTCTTCCGCCTTAACTGACTCTACTGCCGCTGTATCATTATCAAAGGTCACATAACGTTCTGTGGTAGGAGAAGATTCCAAAGCATTATCTTCAAGCGCAGCTGCAATTTTTTGAGCACGCGTAAGACGTGGAGGATCCACCGGGGTAACCATAGGTGCGAGAGGAGCTAAACGCTTGGGTTTCTTTTGCTCAGAAAGCACTTCTTCCTGTTTACTCTTGAGTTGAGCCTGATGAGGATGGTCAGAACCTGCATACACTTTTAGATGTCTTCGCAAACGATGTCCAAGACTACCCTTTGGAAGCATTCCATAAACCGCATTCTCGATAACGAATTCGGGACGACGCTCCATCTGTTCAGCCCAAGTTCGTTCACGCAAATTTCCTGGATACCCAGAGTGCCGATAATAGCGATTTTGCTCTGCCTTGCGACCTGTCAACCGTATAGAACTGGCATTAATAACAATAACAAAATCCCCATCGTCCAGATGTGGCTCAAATGTCGGTTTATGCTTCCCTAAAATCAAACTGGCAGCTTCTGAAGCAACACGACCCAAGGATCTACCCTCTGCGTCGATAACATGCCATTCCTTTCTAATATCTCCTGCTTTACCTCTAATGGTGGATGTCATGATTGATACCCCCTCGCATACGTTACCTTTTGAAGTGCCAAGCCATGTGGTGGAGCCACAGGACCCACAGATGCTACATCTCCCTCTCTAAGCAGAATGGAGAATTCATCTAACGACAAGGATTCTTTTCCCACACGTACAAGAGCCCCCATGATACGTCGTACCATCTGTGGCAGAAAAGCATTTGCAGTAATATCAAACCAAATCCAACAATCTCTGCAAGCAAATTTAGCGCTCATAACATTCCTCTGCGTTGAACGACCCAAATCAATAGGACCCGAACATGAACGAAAATCTTGTATATCAGTTAGAAAAGAAGCTGCCTCGCTCATGTGTTCGATATCCAATGCAGCACCAACGCGCCATGCGAAAGTTCGGAGCAACGGAAATTTATTATCACTCGCCAACAATGTATACCTATACCAACGACTTTCAGCCCACCTACGAGGATCAAAATCACTCGGCACAAGCTTAAGGTTTCTAATAGCTATATCATCTGGAAGACGTGCCCCAAGAGCACGCTCAACAGTCTCTGCTGAAAGACTAGTCGTGGCTTCAAATGAAGCCACCTGCCCCCATGCATGCACTCCTGCATCTGTACGACCGGCTAAAGACACTGGAGTCATAGTATTGAATAAGTCACTTGTAGCGGCTTCAATTTCACCCTGAACCGTACGTATCTCTGGTTGGCGCTGGGAACCATAAAAATCAGCTCCGTCATAACTTACTGTTGCTGCAAAACGAACCTTACTTTTATCGTTCATCTTCTGCCTCTGCTTCCACTTCTGCTTCCACTT
>CAYFHW010000007.1:0-29502 GCA_964343095.1 uncultured Anaerolineaceae bacterium
AGATCAAGTACCCGATATCCAGAAAGAGCTCCTGTAGGAAAACCAGAGTTAATATCCAAATCGTTAACACTCATATCCTGCGATCCTATATCTAGCCTTCCTGCTCGTCATCACCAGATGCCAAGCGAACTGCAACTTCGACTGGAGATGGACTTATAGTAGAGCTCTTTTTAGCTACATCTTGGAAACGTTTTATTGAAGGTAACAACCGTAGTTCAAAAGAGCTGATACTTTTATTATAGGCATCAACTGTCTTTTCAAGACTTTTTCCCATATTCATTACATGTCTGAAGTAAACAGCCATCCTTTCATTCAAAACAAGTGCCTCCTCCTGAATATCCTTCAGCTGCTCACTCAAGCGCTCTTGACGCCAACCATATTCAACAGTTTGCAAAACCGCAATTAATGTAGATGGCGTACATAAAAGCACTTTCTTGGAAATAGCATCGACAATTAAATCTGGGTCACTATCTGCTGCGGCTGCAAGAAAAAGATCACCTGGAAGAAACATCAATACAAAATCGAGGACGTGTTGCCCATGTTCCTTCTGAAAAGCGGGATAATTTTTTCTCGAAAGTTCATTTACATTCCTGCGCACTGCACTAGCATGCTCAGCCAAAAATCGTGTCTTTGAAGCCTCATCAGTAGAATCAACCGCATTCAGATAGGCAGTAAGCGGTGTTTTAGCATCAATAAAAATCCGCCTGTTATTTGGCAAATTAATAACTGCATCAGGACGGGCACCTTTAAAATCCATATCGACACCACTGGTAAAAGTTTTTTGCTCAATAAAATCTACATGTTTAACCATTCCTGCAAGCTCAAATACTCGGCGTAACTGAACCTCACCCCATCTGCCAACAGCACTGGAATCCCGCAAAGCTTGCTTTAAACCGCTCACTTCACCATGAAGAAGCATCGCCTCTCTCCCCAGTGCTTCCAGTCTTAAACTTGTAGACCTTTCCATTCGGTCTATCATTAACTGAATTTTTTTCTCAAAGCTTGTTCCAGTTTCTTCAAAAAGATCGTTGAAAAGATCAAGCGGTACCCTTTTTGCATCCACGGTACGCCAATATGCAAAAAGTACGACACAGACAAGAAGAATAGAAAGCACTACAAGAGCTATCTCCACCTAAACCCTCTTACAATCACCCCACGTTAAGAATAGTGCATCTAGTATTGTTTTTCATTCTCTAAATAAAATTCAAGCTTACTTCGAAGTTTTTCTAAACCCCACCCAGTCTCTGCGGAAATTGCGCAAATACTTGTAGGGGGCTGCCCAGCATAGCTAAGCAACTCTCGGGCGAGCTCCTCACTATTTACTACTTCACCATTGCTATCAGTTAGCAGATCAATTTTGTTCAATACAGTAACCCTCGGGCGCTCTTGAAGCCCTAACTCTTCCAAAGTACTATCAACAATTTCCGCCTGTATTAAAGCTTGAGGGTGCGAAATATCTACGACATGAATAAGTAAACTTGCTTCTTCAAGCTCCTCCAATGTTGCTCTAAATGAAACTACTAACTGGGTTGGTAATTTTTGAATAAATCCGACTGTATCATTCAATAAAATAGTTCTGTCATTTGTTAGGTTTACCCTGCGAGTAAGTGGATCCAAAGTAGCAAAAAGCTTATCTCCTACATATGTTTTTGTACCAGATAGGGTTCGCATCAATGTAGACTTCCCTGCATTGGTATAACCAACCAATGCAACGGTCGGAATACCTGAACGACGACGACGACGACGATAAAGCGAACGTTGTTTACGTACAGTTTTTAAATCATTTGTAAGCTTCGTTATTCTCCTACGTACCAATCGTCTATCTGTTTCTAACTGAGTTTCACCTGGACCACGAGTACCTATAGCACCTTCCAGCCGTTCTAAGTGATTCCATTGTCCTGCAAGTCGCGGGAGTAAATACTCCATCTGAGCAAGCTCTACTTGTAAACGCCCTTCACGACTTTGTGCACCCATAGCAAAAATATCAATTATTAACGCAGTCCTATCAATTACTTTAAGACCTAGCGAATCCTCAAGATTCCGCTGCTGCGAAGGCGTTAGCTCGCCATCTAACAGAACAGTGTTAGCATTGAGTCGTCGACATTCTTCAGCGACTTCCTGGACCTTCCCAGAACCTATGTACGTGGAAGAAACGGGATGTGAGCGACGTTGTGTAGTAGAACCCACTACAGTGGCACCAGCTGTGCGTGCCAGCTCATGAAGCTCACGAAGCGATTCGCTAGCATTGGTTTGCCTATCCTTAAATAAGTTCAAGGAAACAAGATAGGCCCGATCAGGTACTGCTTTGGTTGAGTAACGAGCCTTTGTCATATTTTAATGCTTACCCACTTCTTAAGATGAACCAGTCCAGTCTGCAATACGCCTTACACCCTCTTCCAGCTCATCATCAGGGGTTGTTAACGAGAGACGAACGTAATTTTCACCATATTGGCCATAGCCACGACCTGGAGTAACTACTACACCAACATCATCAAGTAACCTACCCGAAAAATCAGCTGAAGAAACGCCTTCAGGACAACGAGCCCAAACATAAAGGCTGGCCTTTGGTTTTATCACTTGGAGCCCAATATGCTGCAATGCATCAACAACTCGATCACGTCGACGTTCAAGGATAAGATTATTTTCCTTAGACCAACCATCGCCACCCTCAAGCGCAGCTATAGCCATGTGTTGAATTGCTTGCGGAATTCCACTATCAATATTCGACTTAACCCTCATCAATGCATTAATTACATTAGCGTTTCCACAGGCCCATGCAATACGCCATCCTGTCATATTCCAAGTTTTAGAGAATGAGAAAAATTCTATTCCGGTATCACGTGCACCAGAGACTTGTAAAAAAGCGGGTGGCGAATAACCATCATATGCAACATCGCTATACGCATTATCATGGCAGACCACAAGGTTGTTATCTCGTCCAAACGCCGCAGCTTCTTCAAAAAAGTCTGTAGTTGCAATGGCACCGGTTGGGTTGTTTGGATAATTCAGCCACAACATAGTTGCACGATCGCATATATCTTGCGGAATCGTGGAAAAATCAGGTAGCCAATTATTCTCAGCAGTTAACGGGAGATAATAAGATTCACCACCGGCAAACATCGTCCCAATCGAATATACCGGATATCCTGGATCCGGAACTAAGGCAATATCGCCAGGATCAATAAAACATAACGCAATGTGGGCTATACCTTCTTTTGCACCGATCAGGGGCAAAATTTCAGTCTCAGGATCAAAATCTAAGTCAAACCTACGTTTCATCCAACCTGCTATCGCATTACGTAATTCCGGAAGTCCTTCAGATTCAGGGTAACGATGATTTGATGGATCATCGGCAGCACTATGTAATTCCTTCAAGATATGATCAGGGGTGGGTAAATCTGGATCACCAATTCCAAAATCCGCTAACTTAACACCTTCAGCACGTTTTGCTGCTTTTTTCTTAGAGATTTCAACAAACAAGTAAGGTGGCAAATCTTCTACACGTTTAGCAATTTTCACATTATTTCTCACTTTCTTCAATCTTTCTGATCGTAACATGCCTACTGATATGCCTGTACGGAAAGGATGTTTATCCTACTAATTAAAGATAAAAATACCTATCTTAGGAGGATTTGTGCTTGGACTGAAGGAGCTAATTAGGCGCCGTCTACAATTCTCTTTGATCGCCCTAGTTATAACGCTGATCGCCTACCTAATTCTCATGATCAATGGCTTAGGCGTAGGCTTAAATCAGCTAGCAGGCAGCGCCTTATGGAAACTTGGAGGTAATGCTATTGCTTATGCTGAAGAAGCCGAATTAAGCATTATTCGTTCTGAACTAGGAATAGAAGCACTTCATGCTTTAGAAAATCAACCTGAAATAGATCACGTATCAGCACTGGGTTACTTAGCAGTAAATATTGGAGGTGAAGCAAAAGGGACAGATCTGAGATCAGCAGCATTACTCAGCTTAAATTTGGATGAACAAGCGAATATAGAAACACCAAAAATTATTGCGGGTCGCAAACTACAATCAGGGAACCCTGAAATACTTGCAAGCACAGAATTCCTTAAAGATTCTGGACTTTCCCTAGGTGATGAGGTACTGATCCAAATCAGACTGGGAGAATGGCCTTTCATAATTGTTGGCGAGGTGGAAGCTGGAATGTTTTTTTTCCAGCCAACAATTTTTGTAGACCAAATAATCTGGCAAGAATTGAAATATGGGGAGCGAGTTGAAACTACACCAATAGCAAGCGTCGTATTACTTTCCACAGACAATTTTGAAAAACTGAAAATCGAGGGCATTGACATAGTAAGTAAAAAAGAAGCGTTCGCAAACATTGAAGGGGTTGCAGGGCAACAGTCTACTGTTGCTGCCTTGCGTGTCTTTGGATATCTAATTGGAGCTTTAGTAGTAGGAGCATTTTTCTACGTCCTAACGCTCCAGAAAGAGGCTCAGCTAGGTGTACTCAAGGCTATAGGTGCAAGTAGTACTTATTTATTTTTTCAAGTTATGACACAAACAATTTTGATATCTCTTATTGGAATAGCTATTTCTGTCCCCTTAGCCTGGGGAACAGCTGAAGGTTTATCAAAATTACCTACACGAGTACCGGTAGCTTTTGAAGTTGAAACGTTTGTTACAACATCGATCGTACTAATAGTAATGGGAATCATTGGATCCCTTCTCTCCGGAAGTCGAATAGTACGGGTAGACCCCATTATCGCCTTAGGACAACAACAATGACCATAGTAAATCTAATGCTGGAGGTTACATCATTAGGAAAAACCTACTCATCTGGTTCAGAGAAGGTACATGCAGTAAGAGAGGTTTCCTTTACTGCCTCTTCAGGGGAATTTATCGCAATCGTCGGACCTAGCGGTTCTGGAAAAACAACTTTGCTGGCCATGTTAGGGGCCTTACTAACTCCTAGCCAAGGCAAAATTCAAGTGAATAATCAGCAAATTGAACGATTGTCTGCTAAACAACGTACAAACTACCGGAAAAAGAATGTCGGTTACGTTTTTCAATCAAATAATCTTGTCCCGTTCCTAACGGCAAAAGAAAACCTTCTTCTAATTAGCACAATTGGTGGTGTTAAAAAGAATATAGCTCAAAATCGCGCAAATCAATTACTTGAAGAACTAGGACTTTCTGAACGCACAAATGCGCTTGCGACAGAGCTCAGTGGTGGAGAGCGTCAAAGAATTGCCATCGGTAGAGCGCTAATGAACAGGCCTGATTTAATTCTCGTTGATGAACCGACCGCAGCACTGGACTCAGAAAGAGGTGAACGTGTAGTACGTTCATTAATTCAAGAAGTTAAACAGAGAAATGTACTCGGAATTATGGTCACTCACGATCTGGCAATGGCAAAAAAAGCAGACCGCGTCCTTGAAATGAAGGATGGTTTCCTCAACGAGCTACAAGAAAGTAATAGTTAAGCTAATCCCCGACGCTTTAATTCTGCAGGCATCCTCTCGGAATCAGCACTAAGCATAGGCCCTTTTTGATCATCCGAAAGAACTCCCATGGTATCAGCTCCAAACTTCGCTGCATCAAACGTTATCCACTTTTCAGGAACAATCTCAATCACTACACGCAATGGAGAATCTAAACGCTCTGCAAAAGCCCTAGCAGCATCCGCATCCATTCCTTTTGAAGCGAACTCAGGATAAAACCAATCCTTTACTTCTCTACCTTCATGAATCACTGCACGCCCTTTAATTGTTATAGCACCTACCGGAGATCCAGGTAAATGCTGGGCTGCTGCACCACTTACAACAACAGATACGCGCGGATCACGCCGAATAGCAGAAATTCGATGTCTATGTGCTCCAGCTGTAACCCAAACACTTCCATTCTTCCAAAGGAAGGACATGATGACACCCACAGGCCACCCATCTTGGGTGCCCCAGTTAAAAGTACATTCCCCTGCATTTGTCATTAATTCATCAATTTGATCTTCATCAAAGGGGTAAATTGAAACTGTCTCATGGTCTTCAACACCAGACATAAAAGCTCCTTAGCAAATAATGGCGACCCTGAGCGGATTCGAACCGCCGATCTCCACCTTGACAGGGTGGCATGTTAACCGCTACACCACAGGGCCCGGTCGCAACCAACTGTAATGCTAGATGCTAAAAACCTTTGGTGCGAGTACGCGCAACTTAAAGAGTTGCTTAACCAGCATGACGAACAATGCTCCAACCGCCACTCTCGCGCTGATCGTCATACACAACTACGTGACAATTACCACACAGAGGACCAGTCACTTCCACGTGACCATTTGTAATGACCATCTCATCACAGACACCTCCATACCTCTCCACACCATCTTTTTCACAAAACAGACAAGCCACATGTGGCTTAGCACGCTTACCACAATTTGTACAATTATCATCAGCCCCAGCAGTACATTGCGGAGCACAAGAAAATTTTGCTAGTGAATCAAGCACTATATTGCTAGCCATAAAAAACTCCTTAAACTTTCGCCGAATTTCTGTCACGAGCCCATGAAGCAGCATCATCAGAGGTAACCCAAGATACCGCATTACCTACTAATTTTCGGTAATTAGGATTGTTATATGACGTCGGTACATCACCAGGCTCAATATATACAATAGGACTGTTCCTATAATTTTTTGCCCATGCAATCAGATTTGAGGTTGGAGGATGTGTCCAATCACCACGTGAATACATGCGGCCATTATCAACTACTTCTACAGCAGAAAAGAAATTTCGGTAATTAAAGTCCCAGTCACTACGCAAAAGTGGAACAACATCTTCTTCAAATACAGGCGCCAAATATAGCTCATCTTGAATGGCGAAACCATCTTCAATACCTTGCGTCACTGGGTGCTCTGGATCAACGACAGAAACATTATGCTCTACAGCAAGAAGCCAACCTGAATCAGGATAATCAACTCCCCTTAAAGAACCAGGATGATAATGGAAGCGACCTCCTACAATTTCAGCATATTCCTCCCAACCTGGCCACGAACAAAGATTATGGTGAATCATGATCATAGGCTTACCTAATTCAAGCATTGCCATAAAATTATCCTTAAACTCCTGCGGAGGGTCAGGATTACCACCAACACCAAATACTCCAGGCATCGAATAATCTACGATCAGATCGTACGGCTCACTAATTTCAGGATGGAAAAAAAGTTGTGCAGCTGGCTGCTCAACATGAGTCCAAGTTAAAAGGCCCTCAGCCTGGAGAGCATCCCACATCTGGAAAAAAGGATCTCGTTGAAAAGGGTGACCTTTCGTGACAAGAAGAACATTAGGTGGGGTCATAGAGCTTGCTCCTTAAAAACAATCTACGCAAAGCGCGGACGTATTGTAGCGCTTAGAGATGAACATGTCAGAAAACAATTAATAAGAAAAAAGATACTAATTAGAACATTTGTTTGACTTTAGAACAAAAGTTCTATATCTTCTTTAGACCATGGAGAGAAAATGAACAATTTAACAATCGCTTTTACAATATTTTTGGTGGGAACATCTAGCTTCTTAGTATTCAAAACATTTCTAGGTTTTTTAAAAGGGAACTTTCGAAAAAAACAGCCCAATGCCCAACACCTTGTAATAGGTATGCGTTCAGTTACTGAATTATAATTTTTGTGACAAACTTACTTATCCGTAAACAAACAGCTACTTACATCGGAAATGCTGGCGTTATATCTGAAAGGTGTCCTTAAGATAAAAAAACGGTTTCTTATGGAGACAGAACAGTTTTCTTAACTTCCTTCTCCACCAAATTGATAATTAGAGGCTTAATAGCATTACTACTAGTTAACTTCTCCTACTTCTAGATCTTTATGTGCTTCATCAGCTCCTGTACCGAATAACCTTAAAACATCCTTTACTTCAACTAGTCGTAAATTTTTTGGAACCCCTTCATGCCTCAGGCCTTCCTCATCTTTATTAGCTTCTACCTCAAACAATTCTAACCTTCCGTTAAAATCTTCTTCGACATGAAGGATTAAACCAGCCCGCGTAAAGTTAGCACTAGCCAAACTAAACATTTTTCCTGTTTCGGAAAAAGGTTCACGATTTGTTAAAATCCATCCAGCTCTACTTAACATTGTTATTGCATCGTGTAACTCAATTTTGTTCAGTACGTGTGCTGGGGCATCACTCTCAGAACCTAGGATTAAAGCCATGGATCGTGGTTTCCCAAAGTCAATCAGAGACTTAAAAAATTTTCGAAAATATCCCATTTCTACGCGCCGATAAATCGCTTAACACTACTAATTGCGTGAATCGTCTCTAATCGCTGGAGTAAACGCGCCAATTGAGGTAGACCGGTAGTTTGAAGAGTAGCGAAAATTGTTACTGTCCCATCGCCATGGGCATCGGTAGTGACATCAAGCATATTAACGTTCTCTGCAGCCACCATAGTACTGATATCACGCAATAAACCTACACGATCCCAGCCCTCAATTTGAACTAAAGAGCGGTAGAGTTGATTGCCCCCGTCACCCCACTGCACATCTATTAACCTTTCTCTTTCACGCCCTAATGAACTATAAACATTTCCACAATCACTACGATGAACAGAGATACCTCGACTGCGAGTAATGTAACCAAGAAGATGATCACCAGGAACAGGATTACAACAAGAAGCTATTCTGGTTTCGAGGCCCTCTTGCCCAAGAACTCGCAAATTATGAGAGCCTTCATCTACAACATCTAATTTTTTCGAAATTGGTATTTCCCAATTAGAACCGTCAACCAATTCGTTTTCATCAACCAACAATGTAATTTTATGTGAAACCGATTCAACACTAATATCTCCATAACCAATTGCTGCAAGTAGGTCATCCCATGATCGGCCCTTATAGCTCTTAAGCAAATCATCTTCGTGTTCTGACAACTCAATCGATAAACGACGCATTGCTCTATCAAGCGCTTCGCGCCCACGAGCAATACTTTCAACACGTTCTTGTTTTCGAAACCATTGACGAACTTTTTGTTTTGCGTGAGATGTATGCAAATAATCGAGATGTTCACTCAACCAATCTCTAGAAGGCCCCCTACTAGAACGGCTTCGCATAATTTCAACCACATCACCATTCTCAAGTTCAGCACTCAAGGCGATCATCTTAGCATTCACTTTTGCACCTACTGTTTGGTGTCCTAAATCTGTATGAATCCTATATGCAAAATCTAGAGGAGTAGCCCCTACGGGAAGATCAATCACATCTCCCTTAGGTGTAAAAACGAACACCTGATCATCAAAAATATCCGTTTTCACAGATTCAACAAAATCTTCATCCCCAGAAAAATCACGTTGCCACTCAAGTAATTGCCTTAGCCAAGAAATACGGTCTTCATCTTTAGACTGCTGGTCAACATCCTCTTTATAGCGCCAATGCGCAGCAACCCCGTATTCAGCAACTCGATGCATATCTTCCGTCCTGATTTGAACCTCAAGAGGCCTACCTGTCTCAGTCACAACAGTGGTATGTAAAGATTGGTACATCCGATCTGTGGGACTAGCAATATAATCATCAAATTGACCTGGAAGTGGTCGCCATGCTGAATGCACTATCCCAAGTACCTGGTAACAATCAGCCACAGTTGGAGCAATAACACGCAAAGCTAAAATATCGTAAATATCATTAAATGACTTTGCATCTTGCCCATACCTTTCAAGCTTTTCATGTACAGAAAATATATGCTTTGCTCGGCCACTAACAACGGCATTCACTTTTTCAATTTCTAAACGATTAGTCAGAACTTGAGCACATTCAGATATGTATTTTTCACGTGCCTCCCGGGTAAGTTCAAGGCGTCTTGCAATATCCTGATACCGTTCAGGGTACAAATAACGAAATGCTAAATCTTCTAATTCCCACTTTAATTGCCAAATACCTAGCCTATTAGCAAGTGGAGCATAAATTTCCATTGTCTCCCTAGCAATACGTAATTGTTTTTCTGGAGGGAGTGGATCTAAAGTCCGCATATTGTGAAGACGATCACACAGCTTTACAAGAACAACACGGATATCTTCAGCCATCGCTAAGAAAATCTTTCGATAATTCTGCGCCTGCAAAGCATTCTGAGAGTCAGGATTGTCACCGAAGTGCGCCGGCAGATTATCTAATTTCGTAAGGCCTTCAACCAAACTGGCTACGTCACCGCCAAACAATTCAGCTATTTCTTGGTTTGAAACACCACAATCTTCTTGAACATCATGTAAAAGCGCCGCTGAAATAGCCGAATGATCCAACTCAAGACTAGCCACGATCTGTGCGACAGCAAGAGGGTGCGTAATATAAGGGTGACCGGACTCACGCAATTGACCCTTATGCTGACTAAAAGCAAAGTCATAAGCATTACGTATCTCGGGTAAATGCTTATGAGGTAAGTATGTTGCAGCATCTGCTAACACTTCCCCAATTTCTGGTGGGGAAGCCAAGTTATAATTGGATTGGACAATTTGCTTCTGCATCACTTTAGAAGGCTTTATTGTACTTTAGGAAGTAGTTTTAAACGATGAGCAAACAATTTCAAAAACCTCGTGGAACTGAAGACATACTCCCTGACATGCAGCCATATTGGACGACGATTAATAAATCAATCCAAGAGGTCACCTCACTCTTTGGCTACTCAAGAATCGACACACCAGTTTTTGAAAATGCAGCACTCTTTGAAAAAGGAACCGGCGATACGACAGATATTGTTGAAAAAGAGATGTACACATTTGCAGATAGAGGTGGCGACATGCTTGCCTTAACTCCTGAAGCAACACCAGCCCTCTGCCGCTCTTATCTTGAAAACGGAATGGGAAGCCAGCCACAACCTATCCGTCTTTACACCACTGCCCCTATGTTTCGATATGACAGGCCCCAACAGGGTCGGCTACGTCAATTTACCCAATTTGACTGTGAAGTAATCGGCTCGGCAGATCCATACGTGGATGCAGAACTAATAGAACTTCTATGGCGGCTTTATGAGCACCTTGAGTTAACGGATATAGAACTACGATTAAGTAGCATTGATGACCTTACATCTCGAAAAAAATATATCTCAGATCTTATGAACTACTATGAACCTCTATCAGGGCGGTTATCAGAGGATAGCCAAAGGCGCCTACAGACCAATCCTCTCCGATTACTAGATAGCAAAGATGAACGAGATATCCCCTTCAAAGAAAAAGCCCCCAAGTTAATCGATCGTCTAAGCGAAGAATCCGAACAACATTTTACAACAGTAAAAGAAGCCTTAACTGCAGCAAAAATACCTTTCACAATTGACCCACTACTAGTACGTGGACTCGATTATTACAATCGAACAGTATTTGAGTTTGTTCCAAAAGACGATGAAAGAGCACAAAGCACAATTGGTGGCGGCGGGAGATATGATGAACTTATCAAAATCCTTGGTGGACCTCCCACACCCGCGGTGGGTTTCGCTGCAGGTTTTGAACGTATAATTCTTGAAATGAAACGCCAAAAAAAGACCCCTAGGTCGCTAGATAGCGTAAACGTATATATTGCACATCTTGGCAATAAAGCAGGTAAGGAAAGCGTAAGACTGGCAGCAGAGTTAAGGGAAAACAATATAGCCTGTAGCATTGGCGAATCCACAAGGTCACTGAAAGCACAATTGCGCAAAGCTAATACATCGGGCGCAAAAATTACAATAATCATTGGCGAAGAAGAAATTGAGAAGGGCACTGCCGTAATAAAATCTATGCAGACAGGACAGTCTCAAATAGAAACGCCTGTTGATGAAGCAATAACTGAAATCGTCAAGATACTGAATCAATAGAAACGATATACTCGACTCAGGAGCCTACTTTCGATGAATGAAACAGTCCGCACGAAATTGGAATCGCTACGTTCACAATATGATGCATTGACTGCACAAATGGGCGAGCCTGATGTGGCCGCGAATTATGAGCAAATGGCTCAATTAGTGCGCGAGAGGACCTTGATCGCGCCTGTAGTAGATTTAATGTCCGAGTATGAGAGTCATGCACATACTTTAGCTGATGCACAAAAAATTTTGAGCGAAGAGGACCAAGAATTAAGGGAGCTAGCAGAGATAGAAATTGAAGAAGCTAAAAAGGAGCTTGCGGAATTAGAGAATGCAATCCTAAGAGCCCTACTCCCAAAGGATCCTCGCGACGACCACAATGTAATTGTAGAAATACGTGCAGGTGCTGGAGGGCAGGAAGCTGCACTATTCGCATCAAATCTCTATCGCTTATATGTTCGCTACAGTGAACGCCAGAATTGGAAAACATCTGTTATCAACATTTCTGAGGCAGCTATGGGTGGTTTTAAAGAAGTAATCTTCACAGTAGAAGGAAAAGGAGCTTTTTCTCGCCTGAAATACGAAAGCGGGGTCCATAGAGTACAACGGGTCCCAGAAACCGAAACACAAGGGCGTATACATACATCTACAGCTACAGTCGCCGTGCTTCCTGAAGCTGAAGACGTAGATATAGAAATTGATGAGAAAGACTTACGAGTTGATATATTTCATGCATCAGGTGCAGGTGGACAAAATGTTAACAAGGTAGCAACTGCGGTACGCATAACGCACATACCAACTGGACAAATAGTGATATGCCAGGATGAACGATCGCAGCTCAAAAATCGAGTCAACGCAATGTCTGTTTTAAGGGCACGCCTACTTTCAGTAGAACAAGAACGACAACAAAAAGAGGAATCTGCTGAACGAAAACTACAGGTGGGGAGCGGCGATCGCTCAGAAAAAATTCGTACCTATAATTTCCCACAAGACCGTATAACAGATCATCGATTTGGACTAACAGTTCACAACATTCCAGATAGATTAGATGGAAACATCGATGACATAGTTGACGCTGTGGCTTCTGCAACTGAAGCGGAACGATTAAACGAGTGAAAACACACAAAGTAGTAAACGACTTAAAAGAACAACTAGAAAAAGCTGGCATTGAAGATCCATCATTCGAAGCTGAACTCCTAACAAGACACGCTGGAAATTTAACGCGCGTAGAATTTTACGCTGGCGCTGATTTGGTCACTGAAGAACTCGAGCGACTGCATAGGTTTGCAAGTAGACGACTAAGGAACGAACCATCAGCTTACATACTAGGCACACGAGAATTTTATGGAATGCAATTTCAGGTTAGTCCAGCCGTCCTGATCCCAAGGCCTGAAACTGAACTGCTAGTGCAATTGGTCAGTAAAGAGATTCTTGATGATGACACCATAATCGATGTCGGCACTGGCAGCGGGTGCATAGCCATTTCCCTCTTTGACCAAACATCGCAAAGTAAAATCATAGGAACAGATATCAGTACATTAGCTATTCAACAGGCACGGGAAAATGCCGTCGACCACAAAACGGAGATTAGTTTTATTAGAGCACATCTTGCATCATCTATTAAGGCTGCCGACATCATAGTGGCGAATTTGCCATATATCCCCACAAATGAGGTAGATAAACTGCCGAAGGAAATAAAAAATTGGGAGCCAGTGCATGCTTTAAATGGAGGCCGTACTGGAATCGAGTTATTATCAGAATTAATATCTGACTGTGGAAAAAGATTGAAACCACGTTTAATTGCATTAGAAGTAGGATTTGGACAAGCAAAAAAAGTTGCACGTTTATTAAAAAGACAAAATGCTAGTACTGAAATACACCATGACTTGGCAGGAATTGAGCGTGTTGTCTTAGGACGCTGGTCGTAACGATTTCAGTAAACATAATGCAATTATTCAGGATCAATTTTTTGCCAGATCCTTTGAAGAAATAATCCAATCCCCAAAATACATACGGCAGCAATAAGAACCGGAATTATAACGGACCGTATATTTAATGAAGCACCTTCATTCAAACTATTTGCAGGTATTGCATACTGACCCGTAACTGCACGAATGTCCTCGATCAGATTAGCCTCTGTGATACCTAAACTTTGACCGCCATCACTAAAAACATGACCATTTTCAAGAAAAAGAACAGATCCCTTAGATGGCCACAAAATTTTCCCGCCAGGAAAACCCGTTAAGGCTGCAATAACATTATCACCTACAGACAGCTCTGCTTCACAGTGCCCGTCAGTATAGAGAGCCCTTAACACCTGTACATTCGGTGGCCCCTTTAAATAAGCTGCAACATGTAGCTCCACCTGCATAGGTGAAGATTCCCTTACATTCCCAACCTCTGCGAGAACAATTACATCATAATCACTGACAGATTGATAAAGATCATCAAGATCCAACACCTCACATGCTCCTTCATGAGCATATGTATCTTGGGAAAAAGACATAGCGACGATACCGGTAAAAAAAGGAACCAATAGAATTAGGAAAATTTTACGTATCTGATTGCTCAAATTGATAAATTTTTCCTTCAGTTTTAATCGAGGGCGCTATAACCATTTCAGTATCTTGAAACTCGCGAATAGTATGCGCCCCACACATGCCCATAGCGGTTTTTAATGCACCAACCAAATTTTCGGTTCCATCTGTTCGACTCGTAGGACCAAAGAGGGTTTTCTCTAAGGTAGTACGTACACCAACTGCAATGCGTGTCCCACGGGGCAAATCAGCATGTGGAGTAGCCATACCCCAGTGATAACCTCGTCCAGGAGCCTCAGTGGTCGCTGCAAAGGGAGATCCCATCATAACGGCATCAGCACCTGCAACAAAAGATTTACACACGTCTCCTCCTGTACGAATCCCACCATCAGTAATTATCGGAACGTAACGCCCAGATTCTTCAAAGTAAGCATCACGAGCTGCTGCACAATTTATAGTTGCAGTAACTTGAGGGACACCGATACCCAGAACTTCACGACTAGTACAACCTGCGCCAGGACCAACGCCAACAAGAACGGCTGCTACACCTGTTCGCATCACTTCAAGCGTAGCGTTATAGCCAACAGTATTCCCAACAATAACTGGAATGTGAATTTCTTTTAATAACTGATCAAATCTTAATCCTTCTATACTTGTTGATTCATGGCGAGCAGTTGTAACGGTACTCTGCACAACCAAAAAATCTGCCCCTGCTTCTTGAATAACCGGAGCAAAACTTTTTGTATACCTAGGTGTCACTGAAACAGCTGCAATAGCACCACTTTCCTTGATTTGCTGAATACGCCTTGCAATCAAATCCTCGCGTATTGGACTTGTAAAAGCTTTTTGTAAAATTGCAGTAGATTCTTCTCGATTTCCTGAAGCAACTTCTTGTAAAATTGGCTCTGGATCATCAAAACGTGACCACACACCTTCTATATTTAAAACAGCAAGACCGCCAACTTTATGCATTTCTATAGCAAATGCGGGATCAACTACTGCATCCATGGCAGCAGCTAAAAACGGTATTTCAAAATGATGATCTCCAAGGTCTAAGCCAATCTTCACCAACTCAGGATTTAAGGTCACATCACCCGGCACAATAGCCACATCATCGTAACCATATGCGTGGTGAAGCTCTTTTAAATTGGGACCAGCCATTTACCCTGTCTCCTCCAAGTCAGCTAACTAGAAGGCTTCACTGGAATATATAGTAAGACCAGTAAAAAACTACTATTACATGAGTGTGAAGGGCAGATGCTAACAGGTCAACATTAAGAACAAAATTTTACAAAATTTTCAGAAAAGAGCATTGTTTTGTGAAGCAGTGAGGAAGCAATGGTAAAAGAAAAAGTTCAATCGGGTTTATACATTGTTGCAACGCCGATTGGAAACCTTGACGATATGAGCTCCAGGGCTATCAAAATTCTTAAGCAGGCTGATTTAATTGCTGTAGAAAACACTCAAATATTTAGGCACCTTGGTATTGACGTAACAACGCAAAAATTGCTGCATGTCACAGAACACAATACCCCAAAACAAACCCCCAAAATACTAGCAATGGCTCGAAAAGGAATTGCAGCATTAACATCAGACGCAGGAACCCCAACAATTTCAGACCCAGGTTCTCGAATAGTTGAGACAGCACATCTAGAAAATATTCCGGTCTATGTAATTCCTGGACCATCCGCTCTCTCAGCCTCAATATCAATTTCGGGTTTTAGTGGGGATACGCATTTTTTAGGTTTTTTACCACGAAAAACAAATGACAGAAAAAAATTAATTCAAAAAGCAGCTCAAACTGCCAAAATATTAATTGTTTATGAAAATCCTAGCAGGCTAATAAGAACACTTACGGAAATAGCAAATTGGCTTAATGATCCAGAAACAGTAGTTTGCCGGGAGCTAACCAAGCTTCATGAAGAAACTATTAGAAACACTGCATCTGTTTTGGCAAATCAAATCAAATCTCCTCGAGGAGAGTGCACTGTCGTAATTAATAGCAGCGATTGGCCTGAAAAGGACCATCTAGAGGAAGCATCTGTGTATATGCAAGAAATGCATCGTGCCGGAGCTAAGCGTGCTGCTGCTGCTGCAGAGGCAGCACGTCGCTTTAGTATTGAAAGGAAATTGGCATACTCTCTATGGCCTGATTAAAAAGGTTTGGTGGGGGATAAAGGTGAGCTATGTTAGTTTCTAAATAGTAATCCACAATCAGGGGGAAACTTGTCTGAACGGATTTTAGTTGCAGTAGCTTGGCCATATGCCAATTACCTGCTCCACGTAGGACAGGTGGCCGGGGCGTATCTTCCAGCCGATATATTTGCGCGTTACCAAAGGCTGATCGGAAATGAAGTGCTTATGATCTCTGGTTCAGATTGCCATGGCACCCCTATCACAGTAACTGCTGACCGGGAAAATGTATCACCGAAGGATATTGTTGACCGCTATCATCCCAAAATTCTCGAGGCTTGGGAAAAACTAGGTATTTCGTTCGATCTATTCACTTCAACACTTACAGAAAATCATTATGAAACAACACAAAACGTTTTTACAAAGCTTCTTTCAGAAGGATACTTATACACAGACAAACAGGAACAACTTTACGATCCAGAATCTGACCGCTTCTTACCTGACCGCTATGTAGAAGGAATCTGCCCATTATGTAATTACAAAGAGGCCAGAGGGGACCAATGTGACTCTTGCGGATCACAGCTTGACGCAGTAGATCTAATTCAACCGCGAAGCATCATTAGTGGGGCAAACCCTGAAATTCGAGAGTCCGAACACTTTTTCTTACGTTTGTCCTCTTTTGAAGGAAAATTAAGGGAATGGATAGAAAACCAAAACCACTGGCGACGAAATGTCAAAAACTTCACCCTAGGGGTACTTGATGAAGGCCTAAAAGACCGAGCCATTACCCGTGATATCTCTTGGGGTGTTCCTGTTCCTATTGATGGTTACGAGTCCAAGCGAATTTACGTATGGTTTGATGCTGTAATTGGCTATCTTTCCGCTGCAAAAGAATGGGCTGCATCTAACAAGTCCCCAGAATCCTGGAAAGCATTCTGGGAGGACGAAAACACTCGTGCTTACTACTTCATTGGAAAGGACAATATCGTCTTTCATACAATTATATGGCCGGCAATGCTCCTCGGATACGGTAACTTAAATCTTCCATATAACGTTCCGGCGAATCAATACGTCAACTTTTCAAAAGGACAAAAGCAAAGCAAGTCTAAGGGAACTGGCAATTGGATATTAGACTTACTCGATACATACGACCCTGATGTAATACGTTTTTATTTAACAAGCATCCTTCCTGAGACAAGCGATTCAGAATTTCAGGAAGAGGAATTGATCCGATCCAATAACGAAATGCTTATCGCAACATGGGGAAACCTAGTAAATCGTGTGTTTGCGATGATCCACAAAAATTTCTCTGGAGAAATGCCAAGCTGCGATAATAGCAGTACTGAAAGCATCTCATTACTTAGTGAAATCGATTCCGCATTTGAAACAATAGGAAATGCCTATGCAGCTTGTGAATTTAGAACAGCACTACGTGAGTCCTTGCGGATTGCACAATTAACCAATCGGTATCTAGATACGAGAGCGCCCTGGAAATCTATTAAAGAAGATCGGGAGCATACTGCAGAAACACTCAATATATCAATCCAGGCAATCTCAGGTATAGCAAAGCTCCTGCACCCCATACTTCCATACTCAACTACTGAATTGTTCGAGAATTTGGGATTTGATTCTGCAGATATTGGGAAAAATTGGTCGCGCGACAGTGTACCTTCAGGTACTCATCTCGCAAAATCAAAAGCCTTATATAGCAAATTGGAAAGTGACTAGAAATGACTACGATTGGATTGATCGATAGTCATACTCACTTACAAGATGAAATTTTCGACGATAATCGAAAAAACGTCATTGCACGAGCACAAGAGGAAGGGGTAGAACATATTTTTGTATGCGGTGAAAATATCTCTTCAAGTCAAGCTGCAGTCAAACTTGCACAAACAGATTCAAGAATTACAGCAATGGTAGGATTCCACCCACACAATGCCTCAGAAACAACTTTAGAAAAACTCGACAAAGTAAAAGAACTTGCAAGAAACAAAGAAGTTTGTGCTATTGGTGAGATTGGACTTGATTTTTACCGAAATCTTTCGCCGCCAAAAATACAACATGACATTTTTGAATCGCAACTTTCAATAGCAGCAGAATTAGGACTCCCTGTAAGCATTCATTCACGCAATGCGGAAAATGAATTAAGGCCACATTTAAAAACTTTCGTACAAAAAAGCCAACGCGAAATTCAGGGAATCTTGCATTGTTTTAGCGGCGATCTAAAGCTCGCATTAGAGTACTATGACCTGGGCTTTTTAATATCCTTTGCGGGACCCCTTACATATCCTAAAAACTCTGAACTAAGGGAAATGGCATCGCAATTACCTAACGAAGCACTCTTACTAGAGACAGATAGTCCAGCCTTACCGCCCCAAAAATATCGCGGTAAAACTAATGAGCCCAGCTACATAAAGTTAATTGCAGAAGCAATGGCAGTCGCAAGGAATACAAGCCTCATAGAAATAGCTAAAATCACAACAGTAAATGCTTTACAATTTCTAATACAACAGCCTAATAAAACGGAATCCAGGTAGTATGTCTGAAGAACAAACCACACAAATTTATGGACCAATTGCTAGAGATCTAGCATTGGTAGAAGAACTATTGGAATCTGTTAAAAACGTAGACATATTTGCACTACAAAAAATGCTGGCACATGCACTTGAATCCAGAGGAAAACGTTTAAGACCAGCACTAGTCTTATTGGCAGGTACTTTCGGTAATTACGACCTGAATAAGCTTGTACCGCTTGGTACAGCAATCGAATTACTACATACAGCAAGCCTCGTCCATGACGATGTAATAGATAGTGCAGAAAACCGAAGAGGTAAACCAACAGCAAATAGTCTTTTTGACAATGCATTAACTGTGTTGCTCGGTGACTTTCTCTTTGCAAATGCAGCAGAAATGGTTACCCGAACCGGAAGCCTAAAAGTAACTAGGCTTTTCTCATTAACACTGATGAAAATGACAAGCGGCGAACTCGATCAAGATACAGCTGCATTTGATGTAGGGCGTGACGTGAAAAGCTATTTATCAAGAATTGGAGGTAAGACTGCTTCGTTAATGGAAAACGCTACTGAAGGCGGTGCAGTTTTAGCAGGATGCTCAAACGAGGATGTTGAGGCATTACGATCCTATGGTTATAACCTAGGAATGGCCTTTCAAATCGTAGATGACATTCTTGATTTCGAAGGCACTGAAGAAATAATGGGAAAACCCGTAGGGAGTGACCTTAAAGAAGGCACTATCACTTTACCTACACTACTGTATTTGCAAGCAGCAAATCCTAAAAATATAGTTAGAAAATTTCTGGAAACCGAACAGGAACGTCAGTCATATCTACAAGAAGCAATTTTTGAAATCACCAATTCATCTGCGTTGATTGAATCTCAAAAAATTGCAGAAGACTATGTAGAACGTGCAAGAGAGGCGCTTAAGATACTGCCAGAAAACGATAGCAAAGCATATTTAGAAAAACTTGGTGACTATGTTTTGCAAAGAGACAATTAAGAGTCAGTAAGACCCCTAATCTTTTCCGTATTTTGTACGCTTCAGATGCCTTGGAGCTCTATCTGGAGTGCCTTTCTTAAGAACATCACGGCGCTCTACTGCACCGGCCACATCATCAATTTCAATAGGTTGGTTATACATGTCTACAAGATCACCCTTTATAGCAGCTTCTTGCATATCAACAAGTTCACTTACCTCTCCCTGCGTTGGCTGTGGTGCTGGTTTAGGTTTGTTGATCTCTGGATGCTCATTAGGGCGCCCACCTGTCACACGTGTAGTAACTTTTTTCCCTAAATGGAAATAACCACCATCATCAGGAATTCTCCTCGGATAACCATCTCTGAAGGTAAACGCTGCAAATGATGTAGGCATAATACGATCGGAATCTTCATAGCATTCCGGGCATGGGACAGCCTCAGTTGCTTCTCTCATTGGACGTAATTCTTCAAAAATGCCATGACATGGCTGGCAATAGTATTCATATAACGGCATGATCTACCTCACAAGAAAAATCAATAGACGTTTATTCTACCGTTTCTTTCCTAAATATGGTTTTGATTTAAGATTTTTGAATAGGCGGAGGTATATTTTCTAGAAAATATTGCGATTTTGGCTCTCTCTCTAAGTGGTAACGAATTAAATCAATGGTAGCCAAACGCAATAAATTTAAATTTTCCTCAGACACACGGATTGTCACATAATTTTCCAAGCTGACTTTCGAAGCAAATCGAAAAAGCTTGATGATAGGAACGGGAATCAATCTACCTGGACCAGTATTCAAGCGACAGTTTCCACATACGAGTCCACCTGCCTCAGGTACTAATAAAGCTGTTTGCTCGGGCAAACGAGAATCACAGACAACACATTCGAATACACGAACTTCATAACCTAACAGATTCAACAAGTACAGCTCAAAATAACGCACAGAGAGAGGAGAGCTCGTTACTTTAAGAACTTCTAAAAACTCCTTTAAACCTCTGTACAATTCCGGGAATGGATCACCTTTCTCTATAAACAAATCAACTAATTCGAAACAATATAATGCAGCAGCACTCTTCTCTAAATTTCCTCGAATTTCTTGATACGAATCAATCGTCTGAGCCTGCGTAAGGATATCTAAACTTCTACCCCTAGCAACGAATAGACTACTTTGAACCATAGTCTCAAGGTGCCCTCGCATTTTACTACGCGGCTTACGGATACTCCGAGCAACGGCATCAAGCTTACCTTGGGTATTACTGAAAATTGTAAAGATACTGTCAGCCTCGCCAATATTACGACGACGAAGAATTATGCCCTCAATTCGATAAGTACGTTCTCTACTAGTCACAATTAGAAAGTTTGGCGGCCCTCAAAAGCATGCGCCAGCGTTATTTCATCGGTATATTCCAAATCAGCTCCTGATGACAAGCCACGAGCTAAGCGAGTTACCCTGACACCATGTGGCATAAGCAATCGTTGTACATACATTGCAGTAGATTCACCTTCAAGAGAAGGATTAGTCGCCATAATTACCTCACCAATATTCTCTGACTGAACACGCTGCAGTAATTCATTAATTCTTAAATTTTCGGGGCCAATACCTTCCATAGGATTTAATACACCCTGTAAAACATGATAGCGACCTTTATATTGACCTGTACGCTCCAGAACAATAACGTCAAGCGCCTGTTCAACTACACATAAAACAGACTTGTCCCTTTCTTCGTCCTGACATAACCGACAAGGGTCATTCTCGGTTATGTGAAAACAGGTACTGCATAAATCTACTTGTTTCTTCATGTCTTCTACAGCAACAACCAATGATTTCGTCGTTTCCTCTGAAGAACGCAATAGATGGAATGCAAGCCTTTGAGCAGATTTAGGACCAATCCCCGGAAGCTTAGAAAGTTCGTTAATTAGTCTAGTTAAAGGTTCCGGGACACCGCTAAAACTACTCACTGTACTAATCACCCAGTCCGGGAATATTAAAACCTGCAGTAAGCGATCCCAAGGATTGCGATTGAAGCTGCGCAACTCGATCAGAGGCATCCCTTATGGCAGCTAAGATTAGATCTTCCAACATAGCACTGTCTTCAGGATCGATAACTTCAGGATTTATATGAACGTTAGTAATCTTCTGCTCTCCATTCATAGTAATAACAACTGCCCCGCCACCTGAACTTCCTTCAACGGTTTCCGCAGCAAGCTGTTCTTGTGCTTTTTGCAAAAGTGCCTGTGCCTCGGCCATTTGTGCTGTATTTTGTGGTGCAGAACGTGACGTTCCAGGACCTCTGGAACCCCCACGACGCAAATATCTATTTCTACCACTACTTTTTGCCATTAATTATTTCCCTCCGGATGAACAGGCTTTGCACCTAATTCCAAAGCAGCTTTGGCCAAATGACCCCTCTGAGGTGATTGTCGAGGTTTCTTATCATCAACAAGCTGTACCTCCAGAGTAACATCACGCTTCAAGAGAATACTTGCTTGCTGTTCTACAAGAGTACGCCCCTCATTTTCAATTTTTTGCATATGGAAAGATTTGTAAAATCCTAATTTCAAAACATTTCCATCCATGGAAAGTACCTCACACGAACCATTTAACCACGCACCAGCTTTTACATCTTTTTCTCGACATTTCTGATACAAAATACGAATGAAACGATCTTCCTTACTTTCCTCAGCAGGAACATCCCCAGTACTACCAGCAATAGTACTACTGGCAGAAGCTACTGAATTGTCCAATTTTTGGACATTATTAGTACTTAAATCTTGTTGCTCCACAATTAATGCCGTTGTGCAAGCCACTTCTAAGGGGATCGCATCACTCGGATCACGTCGAAAATCAGCAGCTGCAAGATTAGCTATGATACGAGAAAGTTTTGAAAGACTGATTAAGTCAGCATCCTTAGACCGTGCAGTATCAAGCAAACTCTCACGCAAAATATTTATTGTTGCCTTTGTAAATTTCGTAAGATCTAAGCCATCAGCAGACACTTCTCGAGATAACTCCAGTGCTCGAACCAGATCATCTGAGACAAGCGCACTTGCCAACTCATTGGTCCTATCATCCTCAATAATTCCCAACATATTATTTACTTCCTCGATGGTAGGATTTAGACCAAACAACGCTACTACTTGCTCAAGCATTGTAATAGCATCACGCATCCCACCTCGAGATTGTCGAGCAATTACACTTAGGCTTTCTTCGGAAATTGTACAACCTTCTTCTTGTGCAATAAAAGCAAGCCGCTGCACGATTGCATCATTGGGCACCCTACGAAAATCAAACCTTTGGCATCTAGAAACAATTGTTGCAGGGACCTGATGTAACTCCGTTGTTGCAAGTACAAAAATTGCATACGGTGGTGGCTCTTCTAACGTTTTTAAAAGTGCATTAAAAGCACCTGTCGTCAACATATGTACTTCGTCCAGCAAATACACTTTATGCTTCATAACCGATGGCGAAAAAGCAATACGCTCTCGTAAATCACGAACATCGTCTATCCCCCGATTACTAGCAGCGTCCATTTCTATTAAATCAAAGGCCACATCTTCATTTATCGAATTACAATTACCACACTGATTACAGGGGTCACCATTATTAAGATTTTCACAATTTATGGCTTTTGCCAAAATACGGGCGGTAGTAGTTTTTCCAGTCCCTCGAGGGCCTGAGAATAAGTAAGCATGCGCAACCTGATCAGAACTGAGCGCATTTCGTAAAGTGGTTACAATGGGTTCCTGACCCACCACTTCTTCAAACCCCTTTGGGCGCCACTTGCTATAGAGCACAAACCCTCCGATGACGAGCATAAAAAGTATACCGAAAACAAATATGGGTCAGGTATGTATTTTTGTACTTTTTAGATAGTTTTCTTCTTTTTTCTGCATTACTTGCATTTCTTTTACGGTTTCATGATCAAATCCACATAAATGTAAACAAGCATGCGTTAAAAGGTGTGCCACTTCTTCTTGTAAAGAAAAGATAGAATTCGATGACTTCCGCTCTGCATTAGCAACACTTATCGCAATATCTCCTAGTGAGCATAAATCGGATGGCTGTTGTGGAAAGGCAACGGCATCGTCTTGAATCGCATCCGGAAAAGCAAGCACATCAGTCGGTTCATCAATACCAAAAAACTTAAAATTAAGCTCTTGCAATACTTCGTCACCAGTTAATAAAACCGTAACTCGAACACTATCATTTTCACACTCTTTGGCTAAAACAGTTTCTGCTAGTGAATTAAGGGCAATAAGATCTATACCCTGCATATCACATTCAGTGATGAAATTAATTTTCATATTCTGAAACAACTAGCCAATTGAAAAAATCGTAGCTGCTTCGCGTGCAGCCGAAATTATTGGGGTTGGGAAAAATCCAAAAACAAGCACACCTAGCACAGTAATTCCTAACACAAATACAATTGATTTTGGAATAGAAACAGGTGTAGAACCAATCTGATCTCCCACATTTCTAAACATCAGGCGAACAATTCGAAGATAATAGAAAGCTGCAATAACAGAATTCAAGACAGCTACAATTACTAACCAGGCAAGATCTGCTTGTGCAGCGGCATTAAAAATGTATAACTTCGCCCAAAATCCTGCAGACGGAGGAATACCTGTAAGTGAAATTAATGCAATCCCGAGGGCAAGTGCAAGTAAAGGTGCACTTTTTGCGAGCCCTTCATAAGCACTTATATCATCACTTTCCAAATGGCGAGAAATAGCAATTACTGCAATAAATACAGCCAAATTTGTAAAGGCGTACGCCACAACAAAGAACAGGACAGCACTTGCAGCTAGAGTAAACTCCTGACCTACAACTGCAATAGCAGCCAAGCCGATGGCGAAATTACCAGCTTGAGCAACAGAAGAATAGCCCAGCATTCTCTTAATATTGGACTGAATAAGTGCAAATATATTTCCAACAGTCATTGAAATTGCAGCCAAAACTGCAAAAATCATTGACCAGTCATTACTAAGTATTTCTGCATTAAGACCTTCAAAGAAAATCCTCAAAACAACAGCAAATGCTGCCGCCTTCGAACCAACAGATAGAAATGCCGCTACTGGCGTAGGAGCACCTTCATAAACATCAGGAACCCACATCTGAAACGGTACTAAAGCCATTTTGAAACCAAATCCAGCTATGATGAGTGTACTTGCAAGAATCAGAAGTGAACGATTATCTGAAGCATTTTGCCCAATATAAGTTGCGATATCGGGTATGAAAGTTGAACCAGACAGACCATATAACAAGGCCATCCCAAAAAGCAGCAGCGCTGATGCTATTGAACCGAGCAACAAATACTTTAGTCCAGATTCACCTGACCGCTCATCTTTACCCCAACCAGCCAAAATATATTGAGGAATCGAGGAAAGTTCTAGAGCAATAAAAATAGTTATTAAATCTCTTGCTCCAGCAAGAAACATCAAACCCGCAGTAGCAGTTAAAAGAAGCGCATAGTACTCAGACTTTCGTCGACCGACTCGATCGACCCAATTCATCGAAGCAAATACTACTGCAGCCCCTATCCCAGCAAAAACCACACTAAAGAAAACGGAAAACTTATCTACACTATAAGTCCCTTCGAATCCGACATGGTACTCGCCACGTACAGCTAAACTAATGGCAAATGAAACAGATACTGCAATCGCAGCCAACGCCATCCAGGGAAGATAACGATTGTCCTTAGGAAAAATGGCGTCGTAGACAAGAATTAAGCCAGCACCAATTAAGATAGCTAACTGTGGACTAATTAGTTCAAAGGGGTTCATATACTGAGCCTCGCCACAACAAACTCCAAGGTTGGATTCAACATATCAGTGATGATCGCAGGATATACACCCAAAAGCACAATTAGAGCAGCCAAAACTAGTACGGGAACATGCTCCCACCATTGATTTTGATCTGAAAGTGAATCCCATTCAGATTTCGGCGGTCCGAAAACCACACGCTGTAGCGTCCACAAAATATATCCAGCGGAAAGAACCGCACCAAAAATAGATAATATAACGGCCCATTCAAATGATTGGAAAGCACCTAAGAAAATTGTAACTTCCGCAATAAAACCAGCAAGCGATGGTAATCCAACACTCGCAAAACCAGCAAATACAAGACCAGTTGCAAGCAATGGCATCTGACGAGCAAGGCCACCTAATTGAGAAATTTCTCTGGTATGCGTCCTATCGTACATTAACCCAATAACTACAAAAAGCATCCCTGTGATCAGTCCATGGGCAAGCATCTGGTACGTTGCACCAGCCAATCCAGCAACCCCGAGACCACTAAGGCCTAGCAGGACTAATCCCATATGACTAACCGAAGAATAGGCTATAAGACGTTTAACATCAGTCTGACGGAAAGTAACAAACGCACCATACAAGACACTTAACGCGCCAATAGTTGCAAAAACGATATCAAAATCCCTAGCTTGATCGGGAAGTATTGTTATACAAGTACGTATAATGCCGTATCCACCCATCTTCAAAAGAACCCCTGCAAGCATTACCGATACAGCGGTTGGTGCATCACTATGCGCATCAGGCAACCATGTATGCAACGGCACTATCGGTAGCTTCACAGCAAATCCAACAAACAAAAAAGCAAAAACAACCGAGAGAGGAATAATGGTACTTCCAAAAACCGAGGATGCCAGTATCTCAAGGTCAAATGTTCCTGCTGAAGAAGCAAGAGCCAAGATGCCAACAAGCATAAATGCTGAGCCAGCTAGGGTATAAAGTACAAATTTGGTTGCTGAATAATCTCGCCTACCCGAACCCCAAATAGTGATCAGCAAGAACATAGGAAATAATTCAAGTTCCCAGAAAAGGAAAAACATTAAGAAATCAAGTGCCGTAAATACGCCAAGGACAGAGCTGGCAAGTACCAACAAAGAAGCAAAGTACGCACGTTCCCGCAAATCTATACGAAATGAAACTAGTACAGCTGCAACCGTTAAAAATGTAGTCAGTACAACCAAAGGTAAACTTAAACCGTCTACACCTAAGGCATATTGAATATCAAATCCTGCTATTTGTATCCATGAATATCGTTCAACAAACTGGTACCCCGCACCATGCTCAAAAGAAAAAAACAGTACGATCGAAAGAACTAGTGCGGCAATTGCGGCAGCTAATGCAATCCACTTAGAATTTTTTGCATATCGCTGCGGCAAAAGAAGTATCAATACAGCAGCAGCAGCAGGAAGAAAGACCAAAGCAGTTAATTCCACAATCCCTCCTACAATGGGTTCGCGATGAAGACGACAATAACGATGGCAATTAATCCAACGCCCAATACGACTCCATACAATTGAACTTGACCATTTTGAACAACACGTACACCTTGGGCAAATACAAGAACTATAGTGCCAGATGCATTGACAACAGCATCTACCACCCTGGTATCGAACTGCTCAATAAGTCGATTCCAAGAATGCTGAAACACCCTTGTAACAAAAATCTTTTCATATAGCCAGTCAAACCCAAATTTATGCTCAAAAAGACGGGCGAAAGGGAAAGCAGTTTTATAAATTTCTGAAGCTGGAATCAGTTTCTTTTGATAAATTACCCAAGCTGTTGCTATGCCTGACAAAGCAATCACACTCGAAGAAATTGCAATACCATAACTAAAAGGAACTACGTGGTGCGGCGGTTCGGGTAAAGCAGCTTCAACAAATTCATGGAAAGTACGTCCGAAAGCCAACCAACCAGCTCCAATCGCCCCGATCGTAAGTATTACTAACGGTATCGTCATCACACGAGACGATTCATGAGGAACTGATGGGATCCCCTCAAAATGAATATTCTTATCTTCCTCTGGAACCACCTCTCCTCCCTTGTATTCACCAAAAAAGGTGAGAAAAATAGCTCGGAACATGTATAGAGCAGTCAAAAATGCAGCAATCGCAGCAATCCCGTACAAAGTACGATTTTCGATCCAAGCTTCTGCCAAAATTTCATCTTTGGAAAAGAAACCTGCCAACGGAAAAATCCCCGCAAGGCTAAGAGAACCAATCAGGAAAGTAATAAATGTAATCGGCATAGTGTGACGTAATCCGCCCATCTTTCCCATATCAAACGTGTTTGTCGCGTGGTTGACAGATCCTGAACCAAGGAAAAGTAATGCCTTAAAGAATGCATGTGTAAATAAATGAAAAACGGCAGCACCATACCCAAAAACACCTAAAGCCAGCATCATATATCCGAGTTGACTGATTGTGGAGTAAGCCAAAACACGTTTTAGATCAGTCTGAACTAGCGCTATCAACGCACCTATCGCAACAGTTATAGCACCAACCCATGCAACAACTTCGCGCGCATCCGGTGACGCTTCGAATATTGGAAAAAACCGTGCAACAAGATACACACCTGCAGCCACCATCGTGGCTGCATGAATAAGTGCAGAAACTGGTGTCGGTCCTTCCATTGCATCAGGAAGCCAAACATGTAATGGAAATTGGGCACTTTTCCCAACTGCCCCGGCAAAAATACCCAAACCAAAAAGTGTTAATGTCGTTCCGGCAAGCGTACCTGCGAGGACAAGCTCGTGAATTGCATCTATCTGGAAAGTCGACGCACGAGTACCAATCAATAGCAATGCTGCCAAAAGCCCAAGGTCTCCGATTCTTGTAACTATGAAGGCTTTCTTCGCAGCAGCTGCAGCTGATGGCTTATGGAACCAAAACCCAATGAGAAGATACGAGGACAAGCCTACCAATTCCCAAAAAATAAACAGCATAAGAAGATTGTCAGCGAGGACAAGACCCAACATTGACATCGCAAACAAACTCATATACGCGTAATAACGCCTATATCCTGGATCCCCATGCATGTAACCTTGTGAATAAATCTGTACTAACGTGGCCACACTGGTAACAACAATCAGCATGATTGCCGTTAACCCATCAACTCGAACACCTAAGTTAAAATCAAAGTCACCAATTGACACCCAATTGTGCGTATGAATAGCGATACCACCACCCGCACCAATAACGTTAAAAAGCACAACGATAGACAGCACAAGTGTGGCAGCAATGGCGCCAATGCTTATATATCCTGACGTCAACTCAGGAATACGTTGTCGCAGACCAAAAATGATTAAAAAAGCCAATAATGGAATTCCTAAAATAGCCCATAAAAATCCCTCATGTATTGATGGGACACCAGCTTCAGTAACCAAAAAATATACTGGCATTACTAGATCTTCCTCAAAATTTCTCGAGCAACGTGTGCTTTACCACTAGGAACATGTAAAACACGTTCGTCCCACATCGAAGCATCCTCACCGTGCCCTATAGGAGGAATTGGAGTAAGACGTAATCCCTCAGCAGCAAAAATCTCACACCACGTCTCAGCTATATATGCATTCGGAACAGTCATAAATTCAACCCACATATTTAGAACCTAAGCAACTTAAGTCGATCGACTTCAATAGTACCGCGAGTACGATAAACAGAAATAACCAGCGCCAACGCAACAGCAGCTTCTGCAGCAGCTACTGTGATTATAAAAGCGACAAACGCATGCCCGGTAATACTC
>CAYFHW010000008.1:0-26941 GCA_964343095.1 uncultured Anaerolineaceae bacterium
AAACACCTCTTATATCAGAAAGAGCACTCCCCTCACCTGCCATTACAACGCTTCTGAACTGGATTACTTCAGCCGTACTCAAACCAAGTGCACTAGCTCTTAATACATACTCCTCAGACAATGGGTAACTGGATTCAAGTCTCAAATCTGCAGCTAACATTTCTCCAGCTTGTTGCGCAACGGCTTGCTTAACTCTATCAGTGAATAATCCAACAGCTCCCATTGCCGCAACAGCAACAATCAAAGCCCCTAAAAGGATCGTTGACTCCCCACTTTTCCAATTACGAATAAATAGGCGTGTTGATAAACGCCAACGTGAAAGCTCAATCATTGAAAATTTAAATAAAAGCCCAAAAAGATTAAGCATGCCATAAAAAATTAGTAACTGGATAAATTTGCTAATTACTTATCTTTTAATATCCTGCTGAAACTAAAAAATTCAAATACAATAAAGAATCACTGGAAGTAATACTCCGGTATCTTATATATTCATATATTCACCAATTCAGGAGATGGAATAGTGAGATTTTTGATACTCATTTTGACTATTGGAACTACGTTTGTTGCTCGAGCTGACCTTGAGTGGGCTTATCAGACTATGGATGAGTCATTACTACCTCAACGTGATTTAGATATTGATCTACAAGCCCCACGTACTGTCCCAGGCAGCACATTAGTACGTACCCAAGAAGAAATTGATGATCATTGGAATCCACCAGATTGGTTTCCTGACAACCACCATGCGCCAGTACCAGAAGTTGTTGCTCATGGTGATGGCCCAAATGTCAGGGCTTGTGCAGCTTGTCATGGGTTTGCTGGAGCAGGACACCCAGAATCAGCACATCTTGCAGGCTTAACAGTCGGTTATATAACCAGGCAGATGGCAGATTTCAGAAGCGGCGCTCAGCGATCTCCTTCTGGATCTAGCGCTATGAGACATGACCGAAGCTGGATGAATCGATTTGATCCAACTGATGAGCAAATTCAAGAAGCAGCTGAATGGTATGCAGGAGTCGAAGTCATAGATTGGATAGACGAAGTTATTGAAGCCGATATTGTGCCAAGGACTTACATAGGTGATGGAAGAATGCGTCATATACATCCTGATGGCGGCACTGAACCAATAAATGGTCGAATTATTGAAGTACCACAAGATAGGGATCTAGCAACGGCCCGTCACCCTTATTCTGGGTTCACAGTTTATGCTCCTACAGGTAGCCTTGCCCGAGGCGAGGACCTTGCTACCACCGGCGCCAATGGGACTACTTTTGTTTGCTCCACCTGTCATGGCACAGATCTGAATGGCCTTGGCGATGTTCCCAGACTTGCTGGTATATCTCCTCTTTATACGGTTCGACAACTCAATGATTTTAGAAATGGTGATCGTGCAGGAACTTTAGCCTCGCTAATGACCCTTGCTGTAGCCAACTTATCAGATGAGGATATTGTTGCTCTTGCCGCCTATTTAGGATCGCTGGATCCATGATTTTTCTCGACATCTGAACGAACGAGGGCAACCTGATTAAAAAATATCGGGTTGCTCTCTGAGCCAAAAACTTGCCGAATATAGGTCAGCAGACTGGCTATTTCTCTATCAGTAAGATAATCAAACCGAGACATTAAAACATCAGGCCCAAAGCCACCGGTCAAAACATAACCAATTAGCGCGTCTTGTCCACCATTTACCCATGAACTTCCCACTAAAGGTGGCGCAATACCAGGAACACCTCCCCCATCAGCCATATGACATGCAAGGCATTCTCTTTCATAAACTCCTTGCCCATCAATTGCAACTTGAGCCTCAACGCCGATAGTTGGAAGACTGCCACATGCAGACAACATTAGAACCATAAAAGAGATATCGCAAATGCGAAACCCTAAATTATTTATTCGCCTGTGTAATCGACGCGCCATACACGTCCACTCACTGTACTTGATATGTAAATCTCTCCATCTGGTCCTTGCGCAATACCCGTAGGTCGATGTACAGCATCTCCAGGACTCTGTAAATCATTAGTACCTTTAAATCCATCCGCAAACACTTCCCAATCTTGGCCTGGAGTTCCCTCATCAAAAGGCATAAAAATTACTTTATATCCTCTTTGCGGCATCGGAGCCCTATTCCACGAACCGTGAAAAACAATAAAAGCCCCTTTCTTATACCTAGATGGGAATTGGTTCCCTGTATAAAACATAATATCGTTTGGTGCCCAATGAGCTGGAAACACCGCCACTGGTTCTTCATAAATTCCTTCTTGGACACCTTCTAAACCATCGCCACCATATTCAGGCGCTAATACACGCTTATTTTGGTGATGGTCATAATAGGTAAATGGCCATCCATAATGCCCATTTTCTCTGAGTACATGCATTTCTTCCGAAGGTAACTCAGCACTTTCTTCTGGGCTGTAATATTCTGGGAAAAGAGTAAAAAGTGCATCACGTCCATGCGTTAAGAAGAAAAGTTGTTTGTGCACATCATTCCACTTCATTGCCATTGCATTACGAATACCAGTTGCATAAAGGGAGCCATGTGTTTGCTGATGTTGATTGACTCGATCTGCATCAAACCTCCATATTCCCGATTGCCACTTTATCTGTGGGCATGGCATTTGTCCTGGGGAACCTCTAGTTCGAAACTCTTCCATACAAGCATTAGAAGGCGCACCAACATTTACATAAATATTATTTTTGTCATCAATGGCAAATGTTTTAGCTTCATGTAATCGTTGCTCAGGGAATCCTCCCACAACAATTTGTGGATCAGTATTAGGCACCATCTCATTGCCTTCAAAGCTAAAACGATAAATTTCCGTTTTTGAGCCAAAATAAAGAAATTTATTATGGAATTCTAATGCCGTTCCCGGAATATCTGTTGCAAAACGTTCTATGTGATCTGCAATACCATCATCGTTTGTATCACGCATTGCAACAATGCCCATATTCGAACCACGACCTAGTCTCACAGTCAATGCAAAATAAACAGTTCCATCATCGCGCACTGCTAAGTGACGGCCATAGCCTTCAATGTCTGCAAAGATAGTAGCCTCAAACCCATCTGGCAGTTGAATACCTAAGCTAGCATCAATGGGTAGTTCTGTATTAACTGAAAATTGATTATTTATTTCAGCAGAAAATAACCCAGATATTGGAATCAAAGCATTTAATAGCAATAAGAATATAACTAAGCCCTGATTGTTCATTTACGTCTCCTTACTCGCATATCGAGCCTGGGTAATCTGAGCAATGATAGCAATTGCTATCTCAGCAGGAGATCGTCCTCCAAGTGGTATGCCAATTGGCCCATAAATTCTAGAAAGAGTTGATTCACTAAAACCACTATTAGCGAGTCGCGCTAATCGTTTTTTATGATTTTTTTTGCTACCTAATGCTCCTATGTAAAAAGCATCGGACTTAAGAGCAGCAATTAAAGCTGGTTCATCTATCTTTGCGTCATGGCTTAGTGCAACTAAAGCAGTTCGGACATCTAACTCAAGACTTGGCATAACCTCATGAGGCCACTCATTGATTATTTCTAAGTCCGGGAATCGTTCTGTAGATGCAAAAGCTGATCTAGGATCTAATAAAAAAACTTGATAACCAGCAAGTTTAGCCATAGGAGCAAGTTTTTGAGCAATGTGCACGGCCCCAATAATAATAAGTCGATGTGCGGATAAAAAAGGCTGCACTAGATAACGTTTTCCTTCTACGATTACAGCATTTGTTTGATCATGTACTAACGCCCGTTCGCACAATTCAAGTATCTCATCAGAAAGAATGTCATTTACACACACTCTTTTGCCATCATTTAAAGCAAAAGCTCCATCATAATCAAACAAAAACTGCGGCCCACCTAGCTCGCGTAAAAGAACAATTCCTTTACTACTATTTCCTGCCTCAATAAGAGCTGAAAGAGTTGATTGCTTCACTCGATCCTTTCCAGAAGAATTTCTATCTCTCCGCCGCAAGCTAAACCAACTTCCCATGCCTCATCATTTGTAACGCCAAATTCCAATATTTTTTCTTCACCTGTCGCGATAACTTCTTTTGCAGCGTTTATAACTGCCCCTTCTACGCAACCACCAGATACGGAACCTTCAAAAGCGCCATCTTTTGATATAACAAGATTGCTACCAACAGGTCGAGGAGAGGAACCCCAAGTTTTAACAACTGTTGCTAATGCTAGTTTTTCGCCTTTCTCATGCCATTCAAGCGCAGTTCGTAAAACATCCTTAGGATCTAGAAGGCTTTTTGCTTTAACAGAATTCTCATCCATCTTTAGTTGCTATCTCGCTGGTCGATTTAGATGAAATCTTATTATTTTCAAGCGCATCCCGGGCAACAGATTTAGCCCATCGAACAAAGTGCCAAAGCTGATCAATAATTCTTGGTGAATTTGATTGCTCAAAAGTTTGATCACGAATTGTTTTAAGTGCATTTTCATATATGGCAATCCGGCTCTCCAAGAGCTCAATCTCATCTGCAGCTTCCTTAGCAGAATCGCCCTTTCTTATGCGTGTAACTAGATCACTACTCATAATTAATTTACTTATAGGAATAAAAAAAATTGATATCGTTAATTATATCAAGCTCAGCTTCAAACTAACTCATATCTAAACTTACTATTTCGAAAGATTCATATAAGCCGGCAACACTAGCAATTCATATGAAAAGGACCAATTATATAAACATTGCTTGACAAGCAGGAGCCACTGTTCGACAGTCACCATATAGAGTGGAGTCATAAATTAGGAGGAGAGTATGCTCCCATCAAAGATTTTCAAACGACCATTTCCAAGTTTATTGGTAGCTTTCTTTATATCGGGCACAAGTATTTTATCGGCTCAAGACCCAACAGAGGGCGAAGAAGCCTTAAATATGGAACTGGTTGGCTACAATGACCTTCAAGGACGTAGTGCTTATCAACCAATAATCCAACAACAGGGAGATAGATGGATCTCATATATTGGACACCATGTTGGAAATCATGAAAACCCACTCACAGGCAAACAGGAAGGTAACGGCACTTCAATTGTTGATGTTACTGACCCTCAAAACCCTAAATATCTTGCACACATTCCAGGAACAGAAGTTGAAGGTGAAGATAGTGAGGCACAAATGGTTCGTACCTGCTTAGGAAGTGATCTTCCAAATGCCGTTGATACAGAAGTTTATCTTCTTAGAGCAGTTGGGCGATATGGTCACCAAGTCTGGAATGTAACAACGCCTGAAGAACCCACACTTGTGTCATCTATGGAAGAAACAACTTTACGTGATACCCATAAAAATTGGTGGGAATGCAATACAGGTATAGCCTACTTAGTTTCAGGAGTAGAAGGTTGGGCACCAAGGCGTATGACACAGGTGTATGACTTATCAAACCCAGCTGAACCAAGGTTTATAAGAGACTTTGGTCTGCCTGGGCAACAACCTGGAGCGCCTAATCTAGATGAGATGGCAAAATATGAACTTCATGGTCCAATATCTATCGGTAATCGTATTTATTTTGGTTATGGCACTTTTCTCAACGGTGTCATTCAAATAGTTGACAGAGAAAGATTAATTCGTGGAAATCCAGCAGTCGAAAACCCATTTGAACCAACAGATGATAATCTCGAATACCCTGTTATTACGACAATGTTCACGGGGCCACGTCTCGGTGCCCATACCGCATTTCCAGTTTTAGGCATGGACATTCCCGAATTTGCTGATAATTCTGAAGGGCAAACGCGTGACATGCTTTTAGTTGTTGGTGAATCATTGCGAAATGAATGTCTAGAAAATAGACAAATGATGTATATGGTTGATATCACTGATGAAACTCGACCATGGTCAGTCGGAAATTTTCAAGTACCAGAAGAAAGCGGTAACTTCTGTGAACGTGGAGGAAGATTCGGAACACATTCTTCAAATGAAAATATGACGCCAATCTACTATGGAAAGATTGTTTTCCTTGCCTACTTTAATGGTGGAGTTCGAGCAGTTGATATCAGGGACCCCTGGGCACCTGTAGAAGTTGGTTACTATATTCCAGCAATTAACGAAAGAACAACGCAGCGCTGCATTAATGTTGATGGAGCTGAACGTTGTAAACGTGCAATACAAACAAATAACCTCGAAGTTGATGACCGAGGTTTTGTTTATGCTGTAGATAGAGCTAATACAGGTCTTCATATAGTACAGCTCACTGGTGCAGCACGTGATATAGCTGAATTTTAGTGAACCCTCGAAAAATAATAACAAGCTATACAAAAATAACGCTCTTATTTGCGGGTTATTTATTGGCATCCCCATGCATAGCGCATTGGGAAGGGTTTGAAGCAGCTGACCCCTCAACACCAGCTGCTTTGCTCACATATACCAGCCCTATAAATAGTTACCATTTCATAGAAATCCGAAGGATTTCCTGGACCGTTGCTCTAAATAGCAAGTTTGGGGAAACTCAGCCTAAAGAGACCCAGATGAGCCATAAAAACCCTGCAGAGAGTAGTACGGCTGAGATGAATCATTGAGGTAACGCGTGATTCACGCGCATAAAAAGCTGATTATCGTCAGCTCAATATTCATCAGTAACTGCTCTGTAGTAAGAACATCTGGGCCGGTTGAACTTAATCCATCTGGCATCCCATTTGAAGAGCCTCCTGCTTTAACTGCTGCACAAGAAGCCCTACTTGATCGTAGAATACAGAGAGAACAAGAATTACTTAGACAGGAATTAACAGCTGAATCAGCTGCTGAAATTGCACTTCTACATAATCCACTTATCGAACGTGCTCTTGAAACACTTGGCATGTCAGGATTTGACCGTCTTGTTCTGGCACATGAAATAAATCCAAATTTCAATAGAGGCCGACCACCTAGCACAATGGAAACTAGGATTGAGCGTGTTATCTCTGTAAACACGATGACATGGGTCATTCTCCCGGCTCTTAATCCAAATGGCACTTTAGACGAACGTTCAGGGCGCGTTCGAGCTGCTGACGAAATAGTTGCACTACTTTTTCTTGCACGGCGTGCATGGATTAATGCTGTAGCGGCTAGGCAAGCAGTGAGTAATTATGAGAACGTTGTGATGGCATTAGAAGCTGGACGCGACATTTTGGAAAGCATGCGACAAGTTGGAAATGCCACTGAACTAGAACTTCTTCAAGCTCAAACACTTTATGCTGAGGCATTTGCTAATCTAGCTATTAAGAAAAATATGGCCACTTTAGAACGTGAACGTTTAATTCAAACTCTTGGTCTTTGGGGCTCAGATGCAGATGCTGTAAAACTACCTGATCATCTGCCTGATCTTCCCCGAAACATAATTGGCCCTGAAGGTCTTGAGTCCCGAGCTATCTCTCAGCGATTTGATGTGCATGCGGGACGATTAGAGGGCCTATCAGGAGAAGCCGGGGTTAATGCACGAGCAGATATTCGCACAGCCTGGCTTGCTTATCGTGGGGCATTCGATGTGGCCCTACATATGATCAATGAACTTGTACCTTTAGCTAATCGAAAATCTGAGGAAAAACTTAAGCTATATAACGGAATGCTAGTTGGCACCCTTGAATTAGTGACAGATATAACAGAAAGATTAACTACTGAAAATTTAGCACTTGAAGCAATGAAAAATTACTGGTTATCAGAAGTAGAATTACAGCGAGCTATGGCGGGTGTTGGAATCTCTGCAATTACCATTCAAAATGACATACAGAGTGGTTTTCGTCCAGGTGCTACCTATCATGTTCACTAAACTATCTGGCCAAAAACAGGACATACAGTGATTTCTCGACGAAATTTTCTAACTGCAACAACAGCGCTCGTCGGAACTAGTATTGTCCCACATGAAAGTCTTTCTCAGATTCCGCAAGCTCATTCTTCTGATTCAGCACTTACAAAGCCACCCCAAACTCCTCCTTCTGGAAGATCATTTCGACCTGTTGTAACACTCAATGGCTGGTCTTTACCCTGGCATCAAAATGGAGATATCAAAGAATTTCATCTTGTAGCTGAAGCTGTGGAACGAGAAATAGCACCAGGAATGATCGCACATCTCTGGGGCTACAATGGGCAAGCACCAGGCCCAACAATCGAATGCGTTGAAGGTGATCGTGTGCGTATTTATGTCACTAATAAACTCCCCGAATATACAACCATGCACTGGCATGGAGTTCGTGTTCCAAATGGAATGGATGGGGTAGCCGGCCTAACACAACCACCAATTAATCCCGGCGAAACTTGGGTCTATGAATTCGATATGAATCATGCCGGTACATTTATGTACCATCCTCATGCTGATGAGATGGTTCAGATAGCCATGGGCATGATGGGAACAATTGTTGTTCACCCAAAAAACCCTAATGCCCATGCCGTTGATCGTGATTTTGCCTTCATAATGAGTGCCTATAACATACAGCCTGGTAGCTACACACCTCGTGTGAATACGCATACAGACTTTAACATTTGGACTTGGAATAGCCGTGTATTTCCAGCTATAACTTCATTGAATGTCCGACAAGGCGATCGTGTACGTATACGTATAGGTAATCTAACAATGACAAATCACCCAATACACCTTCATGGACACTCATTTGAAGTTACAGGCACAGATGGAGGCTGGATTCCAGAAGGTGCTCGTTGGCCCGAAGCAACTATAGATGTTGGAGTTGGCCAAATTCGAGTAATTGAGCTTATAGCTGATTCAGAAGGAGATTGGGCCTTTCACTGCCACAAAACTCACCACACAATGAATGCAATGAATCATGAAGTCTTAACTCCTATTGGCGCTAATCTAGAAGATTCATCAGAAAAACTCAGAGATTTAATTCCAAGCTATATGATTATGGGAGATAAAGGGATGGCTGAAATGACTAAAATGCAAATGGAGTTGCCAGAAAATACACTCCCTATGATGTCAGGTAAGGGGCCCTATGGCCCAATTGGTATGGGTGGAATGTTTACAGTTTTTAAGGTTCGTTCTGATCAGTCTGAAAATGACTATAGTGACCCAGGTTGGTATGAATCTCCTGAAGGGACCATAGCTTATAGATCTGATGAGTAAGCAACTATGAGCAAGAAATTCGCTTTTTTTGTCTTCTCTATCTATTTACTACCGTTAGAGCTTGCATTGACACACCATGGTTTTACTCCACATTACGATATATCTAATAGAGTAATTATCGAGGGAACGATCAAGGAATTTCGATATATAAATCCCCATTCTTTTGTGTATGTTGAAACCATAAACGCAAACGGAGAAATAGAGATTAAATGGTGTGAGATGCAGGCAAGCTCTCAACTACGAATTAAAGGAATAAACGAAAATTCATTACAGGTTGGTGATCGTATAAGAATAGATGGTTTCCAAGCACGAAGGGATCCGCTGGGTTGTGAGTTCGGCACAGGTTACTTAGCTGACGGAAACGTATTGAGCCTGCGAACCACTGATGGAACAAGCATGCATTCGCCGCCACTAGATGCAACTGCATCTCAATCTATTTTTGGTCTCTGGTATAGAAAATCGTTCCCAGGAGCTGGGATTGACCCAGATCCAAGTCAGAATTTGACAGCTCTAGGTGAAAGAGCATCTGCATTAAACGACCCTTTAATATCAAACCCTGTATATAGATGCAGCGCAATTAGCCCTGTAAGAGCATGGTCACAACCTGGATTGCCAACTGAAATAAGAAATGAAGGGGACCACCTTATAATTCACCATGAGTTTATGGACACAGAACGTGTAATACACATGAATGTAACCCAACCTCCTAGAAATACACCTAGATCTGAAATGGGATATTCGATTGGATACTATGAGGGAAATGATTTAGTGATTAATACGACAGCTTTTTCTCAAGGTGTCATAAGATCAAATTTTGTACGTACATCAAACTTTAGCTTAACAGAACGTTTACGAATCAATAATGAAAATGGTGATCTTGAGGTTACCTGGAAAGCTGAAGACCCGGAATACTATACCGAAGCACTTTATGGCTCACGTATCCTCATAAGAACCACACTCCAAATAGGTGAATATAACTGCGCTCCCGGAATTGGTCATGGCGCTCAAATGGACCCTAGTTTAGGGTGATTTCAAGCGTATCAATTCTATCAATGCCGCCTCGCAAATGATCTCCTGAACTAACAGTACCCACACCTGCTGGAGTCCCAGTAAATATCAAATCGCCTGGATGAAGCTGAAAAAATCCCGAAAGGTAATGAACAATATCTGGTACTGACCAGATCATTTGAGCTAAGTCACCCTCCTGATGCCTCTTACCATTAACCTCAAGCCAGATAGCTCCCTCTTCAACATAGCCTACATTACTAACAGAATGAATAGCGCTAATAGGAGCAGACTGATCAAAACCTTTGGCTAAAGCCCATGGCTGGCCACGTTTCTTCGCGTATGTTTGCAAATCTCGACGCGTCATATCCAAACCCACGGCGTATCCAAATATAAACTCATTAGCCATCGAAACAGGAATATCTTTTCCTAAACTACCAATTGCTACAACCAATTCAATTTCATAGTGCAATTCGTTTGTTGCTGGCGGATAAGCAATCATTCCTCCATTGGGTACAATTGCATCGCTGGGTTTCATAAAAAAAACTGGCGGTTCCTTCTCTGGCTCTTGACCCATTTCCTTCACATGATCTGCATAATTCCATCCAACACAGTAAATACGTCGAACAGCAAATTTTTCACATTGATCAGCTACAGAAAGCGCTGGTGTAATTAAATTATTTAGGTAAGTCATAAAAGGATAAAAAGTAAGAAACTCACAAAACAGAAACTTTGCATAATTATCTAATTAATCAACGCCGAAAGATCCATAAGATGAGCGATAATATTAGGCTACAAATAATCATAGTGGTCAGTGGAAAGTACATGCGAAATGAGGGACGGTTAATAATGATATCACCTGGCAGCCTGCCTAACGGGAGCTTACTTACCCAGGGCCATAGCACTCCTATAAGGATTAAAACAACACCTAAAACTATTATCAATCTTTGCATATCTCATACCATTTATACCTATAATATGAATTAGATATAATTCTTATGCTTTTGATTAATATAGTATTAATGAGGAAGATCTTCCGTAACATAAGCACTAACATCTTGAATTTCTTCTTCAGTTAGAGAACCGCCAAAACCAGGCATAATTTCTAATCCGTTGCGCACTCGGTCCATTACAGTTTCCAAATCAGTTGCAGAAAATAATGACACCCCGCCACCTAACCCACCTTCCCCCTGTAAACCATGACAAAAAGCGCACGTTGACTCAAAGATAGTTCTTCCATTTGCATTGTCTGTGATACGACCATCTACTTCAGCTGCTACAAATAGCCTTAGACCAAGATAAGGACTCTTATCAGCCTCATCACCATGTGCCAAATTAAAACTTAAAAAACATATAGTTATAAAAATATAATTTCTAATTATTTTACATAAACAGATAAAATTTCTTACAGACAAAAATACCACAATACTTACCATCCTTTGGGGCTATAAGTGAGAACTCATAGTATAAGTGAGATAGACTGGAGACGGCACAAAGATTCAATTGATAGACTTAGTATTTAACGGATTCTATAAATATAAAAACATATGGATTACAAAATGAATAGAATAGGCTCTGTCCTTATGCTGTATTTATCATGTATTTCTATAATCTCAGCAAATATTGTTGGTATAGATGTAGAAAGCAAACAAGAGATTGCTAATGGTAAAAACTACGGGTTAGCTGGTCCTTATGAAGCTATATCTGGAAAGATACATATTTCCATTGACCCAACTAATCCTGCAAATAAAATTATAAGCGATATTGATAATGCGCCTGTTTCAACTAATGGTCAGATTATATTTTCAACAGACTTCTATTTAATCAAACCTCAGTCTATTGAATCAGGAAATGGCAGCCTTTTATTTGAAGTAGCAAATCGAGGTAGGCCTGGCATATTAACTCGATTAAATAGAGCAAAGCCTTCACTCAAACCTGCAGCAATTGATGAAATAGGTGATGGTTTTTTACTAGACCAAGGATTCACTTTGCTGTGGATAGGTTGGCAGCATGATACGCCACAAATAGATGGTCAATTACGTTTTTATCCCCCCATAGCCACAGAGAATGGAAAACCAATAGAAGGTGTAGTTCGAAGCGATATTATTGTCTCAGAAAAAACTTCATCTCATTCGTTAGGTAACCGTGACCATATTGCTTATCCGGTATCAGACCCACTAGATCCAAGAAATATTATGACTGTTCGCGATGGAATTTCCGAACCTCGCAGAATTATTCCACGTGAAGATTGGAAGTTTGCTTATCAAATGGGTGATGAAATTATTACAAATCCCACAATGGTCTATTTGAAAAACGGTTTTGAGCCGGAAAAAATATACGATGTTATCTACATAGCTAAAAACCCACCGCTTGCAGGACTAGGACTCTCAGCTATTCGCGAAACCATTTCATACCTAAAACATGGCGATGTCAGCGAACTAAATTTACCAAGTGGTAGCATTAAGAGGTCTATTGCCTTTGGTTCATCACAAAGCGGTCGCTTATTAAGAACATTTCTCTATGACGGATTTAACCAAGATACTGATAATCAAAAAGTTTTTGATGGAATAATTGCCCATGTAGCAGGAGCTGCTCGAGGAAGTTTTAATCATCGATTTGCTCAAGCATCAAGGGCTCCTGGTGGAGCCTATGAGTACCCTAACAGAATTTTTCCTTTTTCAGATTCTATTCAAATAGATCCAGCTACTGGAAATTCAGCTGGCCTCTTAGCCAAAATCCCAACAACTCTCATGCCTAAGATTTTTTACACAAATTCTTCTACAGAGTATTGGAGATCAGTCGGCGCATTAACTCATCTCTCGTTAGATGGGACACAAGATTTACCTCAGATGAATAATGTACGTACCTACGATTTTTCTGGCACACAACATTATCCGGCGAATTTCCCATCTGAGACTGTAACCAATACTCTCCACCCAAACCCTAATGACTACCGATGGTTTCTTCGAGGTCTATTAATTGCGATGGATAACTGGTTAACGCATGGCACCAAACCACCCCCTAGTCAGTACTCTACTCTTACCAATGGAACACTTGTTGCTATGAAAGACTTTGAGTTTCCTAATATACCAGGTGTAAATATATTGAATGAAGTCAGTATTGCTCACGCTCTCGACTTTGGTCCAGAGTTTGAGTTAAAAGGAATTATTTCTCAAGAACCTCCTATAAAAGGCATTTCCTACCCATTTTACGTACCTCAAGTAGATACAAATGGGAATGAAATTGATGGGTTAAAATCTCCTAATATTATTGTTCCTTTAGCAACCTACACAGGCTGGAGATCAACAAATCCTGTATCTGGTGTAGGTACCTACATACCCTTTCCTCGTACGCGTAGTGAACGAGAAATTTCTGGAGACCCAAGACTTTCGATCGAAGAAAGATATTCAAGCAAGGCTGAATATTTAGGTTTGATTACAGAATCAACAATCAAACATATAAATGAGGGATACCTCTTACATAGAGACCTTACTGCTATTATTGAATCAGCAAGCAATCAGTGGGATTTTTTGATGACAGTAGAACAGTAGATATTAGGATATAAAATGTATTTAAAATTTGTCTTAAAACAAAATCACGCAAAACCTTTATTTCTTTTTTTACTTATATTGATCGCATTTTTTTGGGAAATAAATATTGCTTATTCTCAACTAACAGTTGAAAATTTTCCTGAACTTGAAATGACTGATTTCAGTTATGTCTCACAAGAAAGAAGAGACATTCTAGCCAATGAAGAACTTCAAAATAGCTCAGAACCTTTTAAGATATTTGACAACCTATATTACGTTGGTATTCATTGGGTATCATCCTTTCTAATTGTCACAGACGAAGGATTAATACTTATTGATTCACTGCACCCTCCTTATGTTGAAACTGGTGTTAACCACATTAGAACACTTGGCTTTGATCCGATGGATATTAAGTACGTATTAGGTGTGCATGGACATTTTGACCATATGGGTGGACATGCATATTACCAAAGAAACTTTAATACACGTGTTGCTTTAACTGCTGGGGATTGGAAAAGAGCTCAAACTGATATCACAAACGAATTTGTTATGGAAGTTGCAGATGTAGACATGGTTATTCAAGATGGTGATTCCTTAGAATTGGGCAATCAAGTTATAAAATTCTATATAACCCCTGGTCATACCGAGGGAGTATTATCGATGGAATTTACCGTTAGAGACGGTCATGATAATTATCGGGCAGTGATTTTTGGGGGTGGTGGTGCACAGGGTAATAATTTTTGGAAGAATCAAACAGTACTTGGAAATATCAGGCGCTTTAAACTATTAGCTAATCAATTACCACCTATAACGGTTAGATTGCCTACCCACCCAAGCTTACCCGAGGGGGCTCCAGGACTATACAATCTTTTATCGGGCAGAGGACCCTCAGATCCACACCCTATGGTGAATGATCCTAGTATTTTTCTAAACTATCTTGAACAAGCTGAAGCAAATGTCCTAAGAGCGCTTCAGGTCCCTTAGTTTTTTAAACAAAAAAGTTTTATCCGCGTACAGTTGGATCAACAATACGATCTGCATCTCTTTCATCACAACCAGTGTCTCCGAAAAAGAATGCATTTGGGTCAGTATTTAATTGACGCTGAACTGGGTCGAGTGTCCATGGTTCAAGCAACATCGTGTCATCTACAGTTGCTTCCCAATAGAGTGTATTGCCTTCCCTACGAATACGTTCAGTAACAGTCATATCCCAACTATGTATATAACCCATCCATCCTAGCCAGCTTTCGTCATTAAACCCAACTGAATCAACTACTAGAGTATCTCCTTCCCACCGACCTACTGAATACCCGACCCAAGTTGTATCATTTACCTGCATATCCAAAAAGTCACGGCCATCCATTGGAATGATTCGATATGCGTTAGTATTCCTACTATCGTACATAAAAATTATTTCTGTAGGGGTCTGTACGATCTTGTGAGGTGGGCCTACACGTGGAATTGAAACAGGCTTACAACCAAAAACAGGGTCTAAAGCTAAACCATTCCAATCTAAATCCTGAACTCTGTCCCAATACTCTGGTTTATACATTGGCTTATTTGCCTTAGAGCGTTCAAGTACAGCAAAGTCTTTCTCAAAATTGTCCAGACTTCCATCACGCCCTTCAAGGTTCAAGACAATGTCTCCATCTTCATTCTCAAACCCACGGAATCCCATCGCACCTGGGTGCCAAAAACCAGTCAGATCAGGATATCCATCATCAGTTCTGGGTGTTTCCTGTGCAAAAACCGAACCTAGACAAAAAAACAGTGCAAGCAACGAGACTACTGCACGATCAATTAACATAACTTGCCTATTCATACATTGCTCCCTAAACAGCAGTCAAATCACAAAAATTAAATTCACAAAATGATTAAAAAACTCACTCCGCATTACGCATGAGTAGACGGTTTCCTCCAGGCAGCGTAATCGCCATCATTAATCCCTGTGCTTCACCGTTACGAGCAGGATGATATTCCACTGTGTATTCCAGCCCTACACGTAGTTCTTTTACAAGACCCATACGACGCAAGGCGTTTAGTGCAACAGACTCGATTTCCCAGTTAGTAATCTCCCCATTATCACCAACTACATCTAAGTAAAAATAAGGATGTGGATTTATAAATTCCACTTTAGTCATAAGGCCTGTAAATGTTTCTATATTATTAACATCAAACTGTGCTTGTACAGCATGATGAGCGCTAGCTGGTAATCCACAAAGAAACATTGTGACGATTAGAGTAAAAGGGGTTCTCAATAACTTCATCATTGTGAGCTCCGACTTAATAGTTCAGGTGTTGGAAAAATTACATAAGGATTTTGATAAAAATCTGATACAGTCATATCTAGCACTACTTCACCACCTAAGCGATGCACTATCCGTGAAGGAAAATATACATCCAGAATAGGCCAATCGATATAGTCCGTGTATTCGGCTTCAAGGACAGTCTCTCCTAAGGATGGATGATCAATAGTCATTTCAACAATCGCAGGTCTGGAATTTTCATCTAACGTTGCAGAAATTGGCATGCCATCAATCTCCACTGACAATACGGTCTGACCTGAATCATTGCCTATGGTGACACTGTCTGCATTATGAACAGCAGCAGTGATAACGCCATGAGGTGTGAGCCAAACTTGCTGCAATCTCTCATATGCTTCTGAGTCATCAACTTCCACTGGATCAATACCCGGTAAACTCTCATTCCAAGCCCGATCCTCTCGCGCTACTTCAATTATCCGTTCTTCATTCCCATCTTGCCCTATGCGAGTTACGTCCATTCGAACAGCTGGTATAAAATAATTAATACCTACTGTAGCAGCGGTTATTTCATAACTAACCCGCTGACCATCCTCATCAATGGTGGTTGAAGTACCATGACCAGAAAACTGTAAGGTATTCATTGAATCCATACGACGCTGCACACCCCTTAAGGTGCCAAGGGCTAGAGCTAAGTCCTCTATCGTTTCATCGACATTTGGACTTTGTGCATCGCATGCCTGAACAAATAGCATACTTATAATTAAGAAAAAAACTGCTCGAGTCATCATTTTGGACAGCCTTTAGTCAACATTTGGTTCTCTAACGTAGTAATTCTAACGTTTTTGATCTTTAGGACAATAATATCATTGATATGGAGTGAGTCTAAATACCCTAAATCCCATATATACCATATTAATATTTACACATCTTTTAGGTATGTACCAGACAATGGTATACCATAAAGCCTAAATACCCATCATTAAAAAAATGAATATTCATTACGAAGTCTAACCCCAACGGTTATGAACCAAGAAAGATTTGATTTTTCGCTTGCAATCGGTGGTGCTGCTGGACAGGGCATAGCCACCCCTGGAAATATTCTTGCTCGAATTTTTAGTCGGCGTGGGCTTTGGTTAAACGCCTACAATGCATATCAATCTATAGTACGTGGTGGCCATATTTTTTTAACAATGCGAGTTTGTAATGAGCGTGTTTACACTCATGGCGATTCCTTAGACCTGCTCGTTTGTCTCAACCAAGATACGATGGACCGACACTTGGAACTAATAAGCTCCGGGGGCTGTGTTATTTTTGATAGCGATAAAATCACACCAGGAAAGGAAGCAACAGGAGTCCAGCTATGTCCAATACCAATAAAAGACCTATCAAACAAAAGCAAAAGTAAGGTTATTCAAAATACTATTGCTTTAGGAGTTATTAATTACTTGCTAGGTATAGAGTTCAATATTTTAGAAAATGCTCTAACACAACAATTTAGTCGCAAAGGCAATGACATTGTTGAAGTAAATATTTCTGCCGCACTAGCTGGATTTAACTTTGCTAAAGAGAATTTTAAATCCTACCAACAAACGCTGCCTGCAGGTGAAAAACCACTTGCTCTTTGGACAGGCAACGAAGCTATGGCTATGGGAGGGGCCGCTGCTGGCGTTAAATTTTATTCTGCTTACCCAATGAGCCCATCCACTGGCGTTTTGCATTGGATGGCAAAAAATGCCAGAGAACTAGATATCATGGTTAGACAAGCAGAAGACGAAATAGCTGTAGCAAATATGGTTATCGGCGCTGCTCATGTGGGCTCTAGAGCGATGTGCGCTACTTCTGGCGGTGGTTTTGCCCTCATGACCGAAGCAATTGGTGCTGCTGCCATGATGGAAATACCAACAGTATTTATCAATGTACAACGGGCTGGGCCTTCAACTGGAGTTCCTACTAAGACAGAACAAGGAGACTTATGGCAAGTTCTTGGGGCAAGCCAAGGTGACTTTGAACGTTTAATTATAGCTCCTACCGACGCGCTAGATTCCTTTAGAACAATTCCAGAACTATTTAACCTATGTGATCAATACCAGTGCCCAGGCATTGTTATTTCAGATTTACTAATCGCAGAAGGAACATTCACTACGAATCCTGAGGAAATTAATCTACAACCCGAAATTAATCGTGGAGAGATAATCACAAATGGAAAACCAAATAACGAATACCTTAGATATAAAATAACAGAAAGTGGTATTTCGCCAAGAGCGCTTCCGGGGCTTGAGGGACATGTGCATGTCGTCGCTACAGATGAACACGACCAAGATGGTGTGTTAATTAGCGATGAATATACTAACCCCCACAAACGTAGACGCATGGTCGAAAAGAGAGCAAAAAAACTGTCAAATATCAAAGATGAAATTGCACCACCAATTCTGGAAGGATCAGTTGATGCCGAGGTAACTTTAATTGGATGGGGCTCAACAAATGGAGCTATCAAGGAAGCAATTGAACAACTATCCCAAAAGGGTATCTCTGCAAATCACCTGCAAATCAGATGGATTGTCCCATTTCATGCAACTGAAATTACAGAAATAATCGAAAAGGCTAATCGAACGATCCTAATTGAAAACAATTATTCAGGACAATTCCATCGATACTTGCGCAGCGAAACAAGTGTAAAAATTGACGGACACATACGTAAATACGATGGAGAGCCATTTATGCCTCATCACATAGTTGATTCTGTAGTAGAACAATTAGCTGATAAAACAACTCTCTCAGTCCCATTTCAGGAAATTATGGTTTAAAGGGATCTAAAATGGATGGAATAGATACTCGACAACTTGTTTTCGAACCACAGAAAGCCAACGATTATAAAGGCAAGGTTGACCCAGACTGGTGCCCTGGTTGTGGTGACTTTGGTGTGCTTAATAGTTTGCGAAAAGCTTGTCTTGACTTAGGATTGAAGCCACATGAAATACTCACAGTAAGCGGAATTGGTTGCTCATCAAATTTCCCTGGGTTTTTCAATTCTTACGGTATGCATACTTTACATGGACGAGCGCTTGCTGTTGCAACAGGCGCGAAAATGGCTAACCACGAGCTTAATGTTTTTGTGACAGGTGGAGATGGCGATGGATATGGAATTGGAGGAAATCATTTTACTCATACAGCGCGACGTAATGTGGATTTAACTTATATCGTGATGGATAACGAAATTTACGGCCTGACTACAGGTCAGTTATCACCAACAAGCTCTTTAAATATGAAAACAAAAAGTTCTCCACATGGAAGTGTAGAGTTTCCATTTAATCCAATTACATCAGCCATTATGAATGGAGCTACATTTGTAGCACGTGGTTTTAGCTCTGATACCAAACATCTCTCTATGTTGATGAAACAAGCAATAGAACATAAAGGATTTTCATTGATCAGCGTCTTTAGCCCATGCATTACATTTAATCATGACAATGATGTTGCTTTTTTTAAACCTCGAATTAAGAAACTTGAGGATCATAACCATGACACCAGCGATTGGAAAAGTGCTTGCGAGAAAGCAATGCTATGGGGGGACACAATCTATAGTGGTTTATTTCTTCAAGTAAAAGATCGACCAGCACTCCACGAAGCTGAACCTATACTGAAGAAAGGCGGTGCAATTAGTTCTCGGCCTCTTGGGCTAACAGACGGACAATCCAAAACGATCATTGATAGAATGATGTAGCGATAAAGCTTGGCTATAAGACAATTCTAGTGCTGCTATCAGAAACAAAACCTTTGGTAATTATGATGTTAAAAACATCATTTATTATTGGCGTTATAAATGCACCAGTTAGCTCGCAAACATTACAACCTCTATCCAATCAGATAAATGAATATTTAGATTTAGGTATCTATATACCCTCAACAGTAGATAATGTGACATGGGGTTCATTGCCTAATCGTAACTCCCAACCAATTTTGACAGTACCTTCTGGATCAGTAATTACATTTGACACAGTTTCGCATGAAGGAATTCTAGAAGATCAAGGTAGAAACCCTGTTGAATTTTTCATGAACCACGGAATACTGTCTTCAGATATTCTTTATGATGCAATAGCAATAGCAAGTTCAGAAATAGAGCATGACTTTATTAACGATGGCCCTCATATCGTTACTGGGCCAATAGCCATTGAAGGTGCTGAACCTGGCGATATACTCAAAATTGAAACCATAGCTCTAGTACCACGCGTTCCTTACGGAATAATTTCAAATCGCCATGGCAAAGGTTCTCTACCAGGGGAATTTCCAGAAAATAATGGGCCTCAAGATGGTGCAAATGTTCGAAACCCTGCCCTTTACAATAATGTTTCTGTTTTTACTCAACTCATACAAGTTGAAAACAAACAATATGCGGTGATACCGAGATTAGAAAACGGCGACATTCACTTTGAAATTTCACCCTTTATGGGAATTATGGGTGTAGCGCCAAATACAAACGAGATTATCAACTCCGTACCACCAGGGGAATTCGGAGGCAATCTTGATATTAATGAGCTTGGTGTAGGTTCAACTCTTTACCTCCCTGTTCAGGTCTCAGGAGCTTTGTTTTACGTTGGGGACCCTCATTACGCCCAAGGCGATGGTGAAGTTGCCTTAACCGCATTAGAAGCTCCTCTGAGAGCTACTTTCCGATTAACCTTACTTCGTTCTGGAGATCCAAGAATCCCAGATCGCGGATCGGTTTCTCAGCCATTTGCTGAGACTGAAGAATATTGGATCCCAATTGGCCTTGATCCTGATCTAGATGAAGCGATGAAAGAAGCTGTGCGCGAAGGAGTCAATTTTCTATCCACATCGCTCGGCATTGATCGAGCAATTGCCTTTGCCTATATGAGCGCTGCAACAGATTTTGAGATTTCACAAGTTGTAGACCGCACTAAGGGTATACACGGGTTAATAAAAAAATCCGACTTTAATAAGATTGACATAGATCACTATAATTTTACTACTGACTAGATGATTCATAAGTTACACTTATTGGCGTAAAAATTGCGATATCACCATTTTGGAAAACAACACGTGACAATCTGATTAGATGCTCTTTAGTTTTTCCAGGTATACCTGGTTGTCCATACACTGCTGTTAACCTATCCCCTTCTTTCATCAGCGAATTAGTCACACCATTTCGTCTCATAAAATTCGCGCTTGGCAATTCAGCATCCCACAGCACCAACTGACCACGCGAGTCCGTTACGCCATACGTAAGAATTCCGTGTGGATTTGCAACCTCAAATCTAATCACTATTACATCTTCGTGCACAATCTCTAACTCAAGATCAAAATAAGTTGTACTGTGATGAGCATAAATTGGTGAGACGGCAACATACAAAAATATTGAATACTGAATCAGCTTTCTGGAAAAATATAAAACTTTATTCACACCACTACTCAACACCACCATAACGAGCATCACAAACGTACTCCCAGATTTCACCTTCTGGGGAAAAGTCCCAACTGTAATGCATGATGTACGGTTGCATATAAAACTTTGGATCATGAATTTCTGCAATAAAAAAAAGTGTATTATCCATTCGGGTATAGCGCTCTACTACGTATGTCTTTTCATCTCCTGAAAATGGTCTTCCATTTACATCCATATAGTTATCAGGAGAAAGGTGTGTTGTTGTAACAACCAAAGTCTCATCTTCCCAATACCCCACAGAGTATCCATTTAGAGTGGGTGGCCATAATTCTGGGGGCTGACGCCCATCCATGTATATTCTTCTAACCTGATGATGATATTCTCGCAAAAATACGATTTGATGATCTTGCTGAATCACCTCCAATGGATAAGGGTCAATTAAACCTCTTGGAACGCCCGGCATAACACATCTAAATGATGGGTCATCTTCAGCAGAGAATCTATCAAACGCCTCTTGTCCCTCTGGAGTAAGCCTCAATTCATCCAGCCGCGGTTGTGCTTCCCATGGTGGCATATTTGGAGTCCAAATTCCTTCCAGATTCACCTGCCCAAATGAAATCATGCTAAAACTATAAATCACTATGAATACATAAGCTTTATGACACATTTTTTTGTATAAGTGGAACAACATTTTTTCGGACTTACCTAAATAATAATAACTATCAGTATTAAATAATGCTTACACCTTAAAGAATTTTTCTTCATAAGAAAATGGTTATATCAACATACTCAACTTACTACCTCTGTGCATAAAAATTTTACTGGCCCTAAACAGGATAGTAGGTAGAATGGATAAAAATAAAACAAAATAACTAGAGGCGAATAATGTTAATCAACAAAACCCTTTGGCGCTTTTTTGCAACAGCAACAATTTTTTTCTGGATATCATTGTCTGCTCATGCACAATTACTTATGCAACCAAATATCTCTGTAGCACAGGCTCAAAAGATTATTGAAACAATAATTACTGAGTGCAGTATCCCTGGAGATTTAGTGACGGTAACAATTGCCGTTGTGGACCGAACTGGGCAGCCAGTAATGCAGGTACGGGCCGACACTGCTTCTCCTCATAATTGGGAACTAGCTTACCGAAAAGCTTATACAGCAAGAACGTTTCGCAGAAACTCTATTGATTGGAGAGACAGAACCTCTGATGGGTCTAACCTTTCGGGTCAACGGGCTTTAAATAAAGTCATTCCATTGGGTGGTGGCGCCCCAATTATGTCTGGCGAAATTCCTGTTGGGGCAGTAGGCGTGTCTGGTGCTGGCATTCGCTTTCCTGAGCTCTATCAAAGCGCAGGGACTGGACAGGAAGCAGATACAGTCTGTGCTGAATTAGGCATTGCTGCAATTGCGGATGATCTAGAATAAAACAGCTCAAAAATTCATTAGGAGAAAGTTATGGAATTTAAAGATTTACGTGTTGCTGCTCTAATGACTATAGGTACTCTCGTTATATCAGGATGTCAGCCGACAGAGGAAACATCTATCATCGCAGACAATACAAATATAATTGGAGAAACTGGTGTAATACCAACATTTCGGGTAGACCCAGACTGGCCAAAGCTACCTGAAGGTTGGTTGTTAGGTGATGTTTCTAGCGTGGATATTGATTCAGAAGGGAATGCATGGTTATTACACCGCCCAAGAACGCTTCCACCAGAACATGCCCATATGGCTGCCCCCCCAGTAATTGGGTTTGACCCAGATGGTAATTTTTATAGAGCTTGGGGTGGAGATGGAATTGGCTATGATTGGCCACAACGCGAGCATGGATTGCATATTGATGACCAAGACCATGCATGGCTTGGTGGAAACAATTGCCCAGCTCGAAATCTACCCGGCCTTGAGCCTGAAGCAGATGATCAATTATTAAAGTTTACTTTAAATGGTCAACTAGTAATGCAAATTGGTGAAAGCAATGCGAGCGGCGGAAACTCTGATACTAGAAACTTACATGAACCAGCAGATTCATTTGTTCATGCTGCTACGAATGAAATATTTGTAGCCGATGGTTATGGCAACCATAGAGTGATAGTTTTTGATGCTGACACTGGTGCTTTTAAACGTATGTGGGGCGCCTTTGGTAATGTTCCGGTTGATAAAGATGAATGCCCAAATATGCCTGTGGAAGTACAGCCTGGTCCAGGTCCTGATCAATTAAGTATTGTTCATGCTATTCGTGTTTCTAATGATGGAATGGTCTACGTAGCTGACCGGGAACACAGACGAGTACAAGTCTTTACTCTAGAGGGTGAATTTGTAGATCAACTCGTTTGGTTAGAGGCCCCTTTTGCCCGAAACTTAGCCCTTTCACATGATCCTGATCAGCAGTTCTTATATGTTGGTGGTGGCACAGGCTACAAGGTGGTTGACCGTCATACTCTGGAGATTCTTACAACCATAGAGGGAGACGGAATAATTGGACCTGGACATCAAACCAGAACTGATGCAAACGGAAACCTTTACATAGCTGCAACTGGTTCAGGGTATCAAAGACTGCTATTTACTGGATTTGTACCAAGGTAAATAATTAGAAATATAGGCTGCAGCAATTGCTGCAGCCATTTTTAATTATGTATCAGTTAATTTATTAACGATTGATACACAGCGTTATTAAACTGTCTGCGTATAGGAAAGACATTAGAGTTTCTTAGTTGTACTAAAAATATTGCGACTAGGTCTTCAAGAGGGTCAATCAAGAAATAGGTGCCATACGCGCCGGCCCAACCATATTCACCAACACTCCCTAATAACTGTGACTCTGACAAGCTAGTTCTAACACGCACCCCCAAACCCCAGCCATATCCATCCAGACCATAACGAGGGCTATAATTTTCAGGAAGTTCAATGTGTGATGGAAGATGGTTAGTTACCATGAGCTCAACTGTTTTAGGACTTAGTAGGCGGACTCCATCAAGTTCCCCATCATTTAAAAGCATCTGAGAAAAACGCAAATAGTCATGGGCAGTAGAAAAAAGTCCTCCAGTACCGCGCGGTGCTTTAGGCATACGCAATTCTCTTTCTCTAGGCTCTACCCAAAGTTCTTCTACAGTACCTTCTTCCGTTCCTCCATAAACCGCTGGAAGTCTGTGTGCTTTAATTCTTGGCACATAAAAATCTGTATCTACCATCCCTAATGGGCTAAATATTCTTTCTTCTAAAAAAACATTGAATGGCTTCTTAGAAAGTACCTCAACTAGATATCCCAGTACATTGGTTGCCTCGCTATAGCGCCAATCCGTTCCAGGTTCATAGGCAAGTGGCTGATCACCTAATATTTCCATTTGCTCCTGAAGAGTTACTTCAAGATTGGTCCAGATTTGGTTGTGACGAGGGTCTTGTCCATTTCCAGGCAAACCGGAAGTATGCATAAGCAAATCTCTAATACTCATCTCACGACCAGCACCATCATCTGACTCAGTAGTCATTCCAGCAAGTTCAGGTATATACAAATACACTGGGTCTTCAAGCTGAAAATGCCCCTCCTCATAAAGCATCAATACAGCTGTACTAGTTATGGGTTTCGTCATCGAAGCCATTCTAAAAATAGAATTTGTGGACATTGGCTGAGAATGCTCTAAATCCATACCACCGAGTGCCCGAAAATGAGCTAATTGGCCTTGCCTAGCTACAGCCACTACAACTCCAGCTAGAAGTTCATCCTCAATATAGGACTCAAACAATTCGTCTATTCGGTTTAGTCGATCAGATGATAATCCAACTGTTTCAGGAATGGTTTTTGGAAGCGGTTGAGCAATGCCCAAATCATATGAAAGTACTAAAAAACAAACTACAACCAAGATAAATAACGGATTATCAAGCCTGTAATGAATCAGAGCATTTCTCATAACTACTCTCTCCTCATAAAATTCTATTCTGGCTTAAGCAACGCACAAATTTTATTACCGCATGGGTCACGCAAATACGCAAGATAATAACCATTTGGTCTAATACCTGGCGGATCTTCACAGGATATTCCACCGTTAGCGATACCAGCCGCATGCCACTCATTGCCAATTTCAACACTATCAACCAGAAATGCTATCGTACTTCCATTGCCATGAGATGCTTTATTTCCATCAATAGGTTTGGTTATCCCAAAAACTCCTGTTTCAGTTCTCCACCAAACCCTTCCTTTTTTATCTAAGTGTCCAGAAGGATAGCCAAGTGTGCCTAATACAGCATCATAAAATCTTTTAGAAACCTCTATATCATCTGCTCCGACCATAACGTGATTGAACATGTCATCTCCTCAGAAAAAATCAAATAGCCCTATCTATGCGCAATAATCTAATTAGATTACCTCCTAAAATAGCCTCTTTTTCTGAGTTATTAAGATAGGATGAATTGATAATTAAGTCCATGGTATCAGGCCAGCCCAATGGCATATCAGTACCATACACAACCTGACTTGGGCCCATCTCTGCAACAAGATGTCGCAATCCTTCATCAGAAAAAACCATTGAGTCAGCAAATATCTGTGTTCTTAAATATTCTCTAGGCGGCTTCTGGTTACGGCAATTATCAGCTTGAATAGGATCATTACCAATGAAATCGCCATCAGAATTGATTGAAGGGCCTCCCGCAGCATCACATGCAACATCAGTACGTCCAAAATAAGATGGCAGATAACCACCTCCATGTGCACCACATATTTTCAAACCTGGAAAGCGATCAAAAGTTCCATCAAGAATTAATCGTGACAAAAAGAATGTGGTCTCAAGTGGGTTACCAATAATGTTGCCTAAGTCCCCAGCATAATCCAATGCGCCTTCTTGAATTATATTATCGGAACCAGCTGGATGAACAAAAATTGGCACATCTAATTCTTCAGCTTTTGCCCAAAACGGATCATATTCAGGGCCAGCTGGAACAACACCGTTCACATGGCCGCCCATCGAAGCTCCTCTGAACCCGAGTTCTGTAACAGCGTAGTTTAGCTGTTCAGCAGCAAGATCTGGAAATTGAACTGCAGGAGAAGTCAAAGCAACAAAACGATCTGGATACTGGTTGCACCAGTCAGCAAACCCTTCATCTTGGACCCGCACAATCTCAGCTGCGAGTGAACGGTTATCGGTACGATACCACCAATATTGATTTGCACTTATTACTGAAACATCTATACCCCACTCATCCATCATTACCAAACGAGATTCATCCAGAAGCCTTGGACCACCAATACGCCTTTCAAGCTCAGTTCCTCGAATCACATTCTCAACAGCTTGTATTGATGCATGGGCATGTATATCTACTGTTTTGATGCGTTTACCAGCTATGGTCACTTCTTTTCTACCTTGGCCCCAAGCAATTGGTTTAACGGTAATACCTAATCCCGCCAAACTAAATGTTCTAAGAAAACTTCTACGATTCAAAAAAGACTTCAAAATTGTCACCTCTAATTCTCCTCACCGAGATTACAAACAATCACCAAATCGCTTCTTATGCGTAAATGGTGGGGGCACCAGGACTCGAACCTGGGACCAGCGGCTTAAAAGGCCGATGCTCTGCCAACTGAGCTATACCCCCGTTGCAATCGTTTAAAAATATTGGCACTAGTTTTGTGACCATGAATTTATCGGCAGGATAATACCGGATGTCCACAGTTGGACAAACCTCTTTTAATTTCTATACT
>CAYFHW010000009.1:0-26643 GCA_964343095.1 uncultured Anaerolineaceae bacterium
ACAGATGGTTTCGGTTGCTTCCGCCTTAATTCCTTTTCTTGAACATGATGATGCCAATAGGGCTTTGATGGGGGCAAACATGCAACGTCAAGCTGTTCCGTTGGTTCGTCCGGAGGCGCCTTTGGTTGGTACAGGAATGGAAGCTAGGACTGCAGTCGATAGTGGTCATGTTCGGGTGGCTAAAGGGGACGGCGAAGTTATAGATGCCAATGGTTCAGCTATTACTCTAAAGTACGATGATCAGGAGCTTGGCTCAGAGGTAGTACATTTAGATAAATTTAAAAGATCTAATCAAGGAACCTGTATAAATCAAAGGCCAATAGTTTTACGTGGTGAGCGTGTATCTGCTGGCCAGGCCCTAGTGGATTCTTCAAGTACTGATGGTGGTGAGCTTGCATTAGGACAAAACGTTTTGTGTGCTTTTATGTCATGGGAAGGTTACAACTTCGAAGATGCGATAATCATTAGTCAAAATCTTGTGCGGGAAGATAAGTTTACATCTATCCATATCGAAAAGCATGAAGTAGAGGCACGGGACACTAAGTTAGGTGAGGAGGAGATTACACGGGATATACCTAATGTAGGCGAAGAGGGTTTGGCGGACTTAGATGAGGACGGAATTGTTCGAATCGGTGCAGAGGTGAGGGAAGGAGATCTTCTAGTTGGGAAGATTACTCCCAAGGGTGAGACCGAACTTAGTGCTGAAGAGAAATTATTACGTGCGATCTTTGGAGAAAAGGCCCGTGAAGTAAAAGATTCAAGCTTGCGTTTACCTCATGGTGAACGCGGCAAAGTTATTGGTGTCAGTGTTCTAACTCGTGAAGATACTGAGGGTCTTGCCGCTCAGGTAAACAAGCTTGTAAGAGTTAGTACCGCTCAGCGAAGAAAGATTGCTGAAGGTGATAAAATGGCTGGCCGTCATGGTAACAAGGGTGTGATTAGTCGTATTTTGCCGAGGGAAGATATGCCGTTTCTTCCTGACGGGACCCCTATTGATATTATTCTCAATCCTATTGGCGTTCCCAGTCGTATGAACATAGGTCAAGTCTTGGAAATGCATTTAGGTAAGGCTGCGGAGACTTTGGGTTTCCGTGCCACCACACCTGTTTTTGATGGAGCTGATGACGGGGATTTAGATGATGCCCTTGCACGAGCTTGGATTGCTTCTGAGTCAGGTGCAGTTTACTACGTCGATCCAAGATCTCATGGCTTTGACTTGGATCATGCATGTATTTGGGTAAAAGATAGTGGGTACGATCCAACTAGTTGTTTTGGTGATCCGGAAAAGGGTATACGTCCGGAAAAAGGTGCCGCTAAACGTGCTTGTCTTGAAATCTGGCTTGAACAGATAGGCCATGCTGTTGATAAAAAAGCTTCTATCGAATCACTTGAGGAAACAGTTCAAGAAGTCTACCGCGATACCGGTGCAACGCCTCCTCTTTTTGGTAAGACACATTTAAGAGATGGCCGGACGGGTGATTATTTTGATCAACCTGTAGCAGTTGGGCAGATGTATATGTTGAAGCTTATCCATTTGGTTGAAGATAAAATTCATGCGCGTAGCACAGGTCCTTATTCACTGATTACTCAACAGCCTTTGGGAGGAAAAGCACAGTTTGGGGGACAGCGGTTTGGTGAGATGGAAGTTTGGGCTTTGGAAGCGTATGGCGCAGCCCATATTTTGCAGGAATTACTAACTGTTAAATCTGACGATGTTGTAGGACGCGTGAAAACTTATGAGGCAATTGTTAAGGGTGAAGATGTGCTTGAGCCTGGTGTCCCAGAATCTTTCAAAGTTCTGGTAAAGGAATTGCAATCATTGGGTCTTTCTGTTGATGTTTCCAATGCTGAGGGGGCGATCTCCTTTGCTAGTGAAGCCGATAGTGAAGCACCTGGTCGTTTAGGTATTAACCTGACCGGCTTTGAAGAAGAGGATATTTTTGATGTTGGAAGTTAATGATTTTAATCAAGTTCGTTTGGGCTTAGCCAGTCCGCAACAAGTACGATCTTGGTCATACGGGGAAGTAACGAAACCGGAGACAATCAATTACAGGACTCTAAAGCCTGAAAAGGATGGCTTATTTTGTGAGAAAATATTCGGACCCAGTAAAGATTTCGAGTGTGTATGTGGGAAATATAAACGTGTTCGGTATCGTGGTATCGTTTGTGATAAATGTGGAGTTGAAGTAACTCGGGCAAAAGTGCGTCGTGAACGTATGGGGCATATTGAATTAGCTAGCCCAGTGAGCCATATTTGGTTTGTTAAAGGGACTCCCTCAAAGCTTAGTTTGCTGTTAGATATAACTCCTCGAAACCTTGAACGAGTACTATATTTTGCTCAACATATGGTTCTTGAGGTGGATTCTGCAGCTCGTCAAAGATACCTTGATCAACTTGAAGACTTACTTGATCGTGCCCTTGAAGAGCGACTTTCTGAAGTGCAGCCTCAGGTGGAATTGTATGAAACACGTTTAGAAAATGAAGGCTTAGAGTTAGAGTCCAAACTTGAAGAAAAAATCAATGCATTAGAATCTGAGCGACAAACATCTAGGGATTTAATAGAAAACGATGTCAAAGAAGCTCTTGATCTTGCTGAATCGAATCTAACCAAGTTGTCCCCACAGGAAATTTCCCTCTTTGATGAAGTAATTATTGCAGAAGGGGAAAAAATTACTAAAACTCTTCGGAACCGAGTGCGTAGTCGGGGGAAAAACCGTCTTTTAGATTTTGATAAAGAGACAAGGAAACTTGCAAAAATTGAAAAAGAAGTTGCAAAAACAGCTATTGAGGATGCTCGTGTAGCTATTGCAAGTACTTTGCATCCGTTACAGGAAAAGAAACAAGAGATTGTTAACTCTGTAAAGCAGGAGTTTTTAGAGCGCCGAAAGGATTTGGAAGAAATTGTTGATCCAGTGGAGGAAGATAAAATCTTACTTTTGACGGATGCGCGTAGTCGTGAATTACAAGAATCTTTCCCAGGCGTTTTTAAGTGTGGTATGGGTGCAGAGGCTGTAATTAATGTTCTTGAGCGTCTGAATCTTGCAACACTGAGGGCTAAGCTTAAAAACGAGATTCAAATTGCTGCGGGCCAACGTCGTAAAAAAGCTACAAAACGACTTGAAGTAGTAGAAGATCTTATTGAATCTGGTAATCGTCCTGAGTGGATGATTTTTCGTATTCTTCCCGTTTTACCGCCAGAACTTAGACCAATGGTACAGCTTGACGGAGGACGTTTTGCTACTAGTGATCTTAATGATTTGTATCGACGTGTTATTAACCGTAGCAATCGTTTAAAACGTCTGCTTGAACTTGGTGCGCCTGAAATTATTGTTCGTAATGAGAAGCGTATGCTGCAAGAAGCGGTTGATAGTCTGATAGATAATGGAAGGCGTGGTCGAGCGGTTGTTGGTAGTGGCAATCATAAACTCAAGAGCCTAAGTGATATGCTCAAAGGGAAACATGGAAGGTTTAGGCAAAATTTATTAGGTAAACGTGTTGATTATTCAGGACGTTCAGTAATTGTTGTAGGACCTGAGTTAAAGCTAGGCCAATGCGGCTTGCCTAAGCGTATGGCTTTGGAGTTGTTTAAACCTTTTGTTATGCATGCACTTGTGGCGAAGGGCTTGGCACACAACATTAAGAGTGCAAAGCGAATAGTAGAGCGTGCTCGCCCAGAGGTATGGGACGTACTTGATGAGGTTATTAAAGATCGGCCAGTTTTGTTAAATCGTGCTCCCACTTTGCATCGCTTGGGGATCCAGGCATTTCAGCCGGTTCTAATAGAGGGTTCTGCGGTTCAGTTACATCCATTGGTCTGTTCAGCTTTTAACGCTGACTTTGATGGTGATCAAATGGCTGTACATGTTCCTTTGAGTCGAGAAGCTGTCGCAGAAGCAAAGCAAATTATGCTTTCAACTAACAATTTGCTTTCTCCAGCAAGTGGGGACCCTACGGTGACACCAACCCTTGATATGGTGCTTGGGTGCTACTACATGACTGAGGCTGAAAAAAAGGATAAGCCTGAGCCGGAATCTGATTTTCCTGCAGTGGGGATATTTAGTTCCTTCGATGAAGCTCGACTTGCTTCCGATCTTGGGCAAATCAGGCTACGAGAAGTTATAAAAGTACGGACTAATTCTTTGGTGGCCGAAAGTATCTCTGGCGTTCCTGAGGAAATGCCTAAAGGTGAGACTTCTCAGATAATTGAGACCACTGTTGGGCGAATTATCTTCAATTCGGTTTTGCCTGACCAGTTACCGTTCCAGAATGTCACGATGGATCGTCCTGCTCTACGAGAGCTAGTTAGTCGCATATATAGAGAGATAGGAAACGAAGCTACTGCCGACGTGGTGGATAAAATCAAGGATTTGGGATTTCATTACGCAACTTTCTCTGGTATCACCATTGCGATCCATGAGATTAAGGTTCCTGATGAAAAGGCAGAACTTGTTAGGGAAGCTGAGGATATTGTTACTGAGTACGATAGTCAGTACCAAATGGGTCTTATTACTGATGATGAACGTTATCAGCATACAGTTGAAACATGGAGTGATATGACTCAAAAGATTGAAAAGGTCATCTCTGATTCTATGGCTGATTACGGCTCTATTAACTATATGGCTTCCTCTGGTACGAAGGGTAATATTACCCAAATCCGCCAAATGGCTGGTTTACGTGGTTTGATGACTGATCCAAGTGGGCGTGTGATTGAGCAACCCATACTTAAGTCGTTTAGAGAGGGTTTGACGGTTCTCGAATATTTTATTTCGACGCACGGTGCTCGAAAAGGTCTTGCAGATACTGCTTTACGAACTGCTGATTCTGGGTATCTTACAAGGCGTCTCATCGATGTGGCCCAGGATGTCATTGTTACGAAAGAAGATTGTGGAACTGCAATAGGATTGTGGATAGAGCGTAGTGAAGGGGATACTCCTGAGGAGTTCCGCGATCGATTGCTCGGACGTTTCGTTGCACAAACAATTGTAGATAGCGAGACAGGTGAAATAATTCTTGAGGAGCGCAATGAAATAGATGAACATAATTCAGAGCGAATTGTTGAGGCTTCTGTTGATGGTGTCTCAGTACTTTCTCCTATGTGCTGCGAAGCCGAGCGTGGGATTTGCCAAGTTTGTTATGGTAGGGATCTAGCACGGGGAAGTTTGGTAGAACTAAATACTGCCGTAGGAATTATTGCTGCTCAGTCCATTGGGGAACCAGGAACACAGTTAACTATGCGTACTTTCCACACCGGAGGTGTTGCGGGAACAACCGATATTACAAGTGGTTTGCCTAGAGTCGAGGAGCTTTTTGAAGCGAGATCGCCGCGTGGGGAGGCTATAATTTGTGAAATCGACGGTAACGTTGAAGTCATAGAAGAAGATGGATTACGACTTGTTCGTGTGGCTAGTGTTGAGACTATTAGCGAAACTTACGATATTCCAGAAGGTTCCGAGCTGTTAGTTAAGACCGGGGCGGAAATTTTGGGCGGAGACTTGATTGCGGCAGAAGAGGGGTCAGCGGATGAGGATGCTGGTAAGCTCGTTGGTTCGGTTGCCTCTCGTATTCATGGGCTCGTTAAGGTTCGTCGAGGTAAGAAAAAAGTTGACGTAGTTCACGAAGTCCGAGAAGAAAGAGAGTATATAATTCCGATCGCTTCACGTTTGCTTATTGAATCTGGGCAGTTTATTGAGGCAGGTACTCAAATTACTGAAGGCGCTAGGAATCCACAAACGATCCTTGGTATTCAGGGCCGAGATATGGTGCGTGCATATCTGGTGGATGAGGTCCAGAAAGTTTATCGAACACAGGGTGTAAAAATTAATGATAAACACATTGAAGTAATTACTCGTCAGTTATTACGCCGTGTACGTGTAGATGATCCAGGCGATACCAGCCTTCTTCCCGATGATCTTAAAGATCGTCGTGAATTTGATGAGGAGGTTCAGCGTGTCGTTGCTGAAGGTGGAGTTCCAGCTAGTGCACAGCCTGTTCTTTTAGGTGTAACGAAAGCATCTTTGAATACAGATTCATGGTTGGCGGCTGCATCTTTCCAAGAAACTACGCGTGTTTTAACTAATGCTTCTGTTGCCGGGAAGAAAGACAGTTTAGTTGGTCTTAAGGAGAATGTAATTATTGGGAAGTTGATCCCTGCTCGTGCTGAGATTGAAGTTACTCCACGAGATCCGTATAGCCCAGATTTGCCGGAATCTCTTTTCTTGGAAGAGGAATTTGAATTAGAAAACAGCCTTGCTGAAAAGAGTGTGGCTACACCAGTATTTCTTGAAGATTTGCCCGACGGAGAGTCACTTTCGGAATCTGGGAAAGGTGATGAAAGCTAAACAGGTTTTATTATTTGTTACTAGCAGTCTCTTCCATTAGCACTATTGCTGAAGCAGCTATAGCTGCCCCTTCCCCTACTGAATCTAAGCCTTCATTACTTTTGGCTTTAATGCTCACATTATCAATTTCAATTGCGAGTATTCCTGCAATTCGACTGCGTATTTCTCCGATATAAGGAGAAAGTTTGGGGTTTTTGGCCTTAATGGTTGCATCAACGTTGATCAACTCGAACCCTTTATCTTTTGCCAAGTTGATTGCGGTTTCTAAAAAATGGCTACTATTCACATTTAGCCATTTTTCGTCACTATCTGGGAAATGTGTTCCGATATCTCCCAGCGCAGCAGCTCCCAAAATTGCATCTGTGATTGCGTGTAAAAGGACATCTGCATCACTATGTCCTTTTAATTGAGGGCCTTCCTCGATTGGAATTCCTCCTAATAACAGAGGCTTTCCATTTGTTGTACGGTGTATATCTTCGCCAAAACCTATGCGCATCAATTGTTCGCTCTCTGTTCCCAAATAGTTCGGGCAATAATTAAGTCCATTGGTTGCGTAATTTTAATATTCTCTGAGCTGCCTTCTACTATATGTATTGTCCCATTACTTTTTTCAAGCATTGTAATATCGTCTGACACATCTATTTTCGTTGCTTCGGCTGATCTAATCCAATCCGTTCTCCTAACTACTTGTGGTGTTTGAGCTGCTCTCAGGTCTTCGCGATTCAAGTTTTCAATCACATTCTTTCCAGCTATTCGTTTAATGCTGTCATTTAGCTTATTTGTTAGCACTGCACCTGTGTTTCCTTTTGCCGCGTCTATACATTCTTCAATCATTTTGACTTCGACAAGAGGACGCGCACCATCATGGATAACAACATATTGTGTTGTTGCGGCTTTTAAACCTGCTTGGACACTATCCTGTCTTCTTTCACCACCAGGAACGAAAAGCTTCTTTTTTGTAGATGCCGTATCAAGGCATGTAGCTTTCATTTGTTCTAATTGCTCAGGTGCGACAACGATAATTATTTGTGCGATTGATGGAGCCTGTGCTATAGCATCAATCGTCCTGGCAATTACTGGACGTCCGCATAAATCTTCTAAGAGCTTGTTACTCCCATATCTTAGAGATTGTCCCGCAGCTACTACTACTGCATCCACCAAATCGTCTGTAGCCATTTTTTCTCCGGTCGTTACAAAAACAGTACCACTTGCATCCTAGGTTCACCACTAACTCAACCATCGTTAATATTGTTATAGATATATGGTAGAAATTGAACAATTACTTTCTAATGTAACGCGACCTGGCCGATATAGCGGTGGTGAGTGGAACTCCGTTACGAAATCATGGAGCACTAACAACCATAGGGTTGCCCTTGCTTATCCCGATGTTTACGACATCGGGATGTCGAATATGGGGCTTGGTATTCTATACGATCTTTTGAATCAACAGTCTGATGTTCTATGTGAGCGTGTTTTTACTCCTTGGTTGGATATGCAATCACAAATGCGTTCGCAAGGTATACCTTTGTGGAGTTTAGAAAACCGACGACCTATCCGTGACTTTGATATTTTAGGATTTACTTTGCAGTATGAGCTCACTTTTACAAATGTGTTGACGATGCTTGATTTAGCCCAAATCCCTATTTATTCAAAAGAACGGACTAATGACGATCCGCTTGTAATTGCTGGTGGTAGTGCTGCATTTAACCCTGAACCGCTTGCGCCTTTTATTGATGCCTTTGTTCTTGGTGAGGGTGAAGATGTTATTTTGGAGATATCTGACTTGTTACGTCAATGGAAAAAATCGAGCATGCCTCGGGAGGAGAGATTAAAAGACCTACTCCTTGTTCCTGGTGTTTATGTTCCCGCTTTCTATGATCCTAAATACAACGATGAGGGTCATTTTATTGGTCTTGAACCGTTACATCCTAATGCGAGTGAAAAAATTAAGCGTCGAGTAGTAGATGTTTTGCCGCCTCCATTAACTCAACCAATTGTCCCTTTTTTACAAACCGTACATGATCGTGCTGCTGTAGAAATTCAACGTGGCTGTACGCAAGGATGTCGTTTTTGCCAAGCCGGTATGATCTATAGGCCGACACGTGAACGAAGCCCTGAAGAGGTTGTTAAGGCCACTGAGTCGCTATTGAAGAATACGGGTTATGACGAGTTATCATTGCTTTCTTTAAGTACAACGGACCATAGTCGTATAGTTCCGATGGTTGAGGCCTTAACGGCTAAATTTCCTGAATTAAAGATCAGCTTGCCTAGTACAAGAGTTGACAGTTTTTCTGTAGACGTTGCTAATGCAGTAGCAAAAGGGAAGAAACATACACTCACCCTAGCTCCTGAAGCTGGCAGTCAACGTCTTCGGAACGCGATTAATAAGTTGGTGACTGAAGATGACCTTTTAGGTGCTGCAACTAATGCATTTAGTCGTGGTTGGACAAGTGTAAAGATGTATTACATGGTTGGACTTCCGTCTGAAACGATTAATGATGTTGAGGGAATTTTGGATATGGGAATTCGAGTGAAGCGAATAGGTCGGGATTTAATTGGTAAGCGTGCGAAAGTGCGTGTTAGTACAAGTAACCATGTTCCGAAACCACACGCTCCCTTTCAGTGGGCAAAGCAGGAAACTGCAGATGAGCTTAGTCCCAAACATGTTTTATTAAAAGATGGTTGTCGTAAGGCTGGGATTGAATTTTCTTGGAATGATCCTGCAGATTCATTTGTTGAGGCTGTTTTAAGTCGTGGTGATAGGCGTGTTGCAGAAGCAGTTTTTCATGCATGGCAGCGTGGTGCGACATTTGATGCGTGGAGTGAGAGTTTTTCACCTAAACTGTGGGATGCAGCATTTTCCGATGCTGAGCTTGATCCAAGTTGGTACGCACATAGGGAGTGGGATACGTTTGAGCCGTTACCTTGGGATCATATAGAGAGTGGGGTTTCCAAAGCATATTTGAGAGGGCAATGGATGGACGTGTTCCGTGAGCATAATGTTGGCGATTGTCACCATGGTGGTTGTAATGTTTGTGGTCTTCAGAATGTTCCTGTTGCAGATTGCGTTAGCAAGCTCGGCGATCTAATAGCAGAGAAAAAGTCCAAGAAGTTCTCTGATCATGAGTTTCTGGAATTAGTTTGATATAAGGAGCGTTAGTTTTTGAGTAGTATGAATGAGGATGCATTACTAACACGAATTAGATCTGTGGTGGATGATTATGTTTGGGCCATGCATGATTTGTCTCCTGAGTTGCTACATTTTCAACGTAAAGAGACTAATTCAGGATCCGACAATTGGTCTATCCATCAGCACCTTTCTCATGTAGTAGATCTTGAGAAACAAGTTAGCCTTCCTTTGCTCAGATGGTTAGTTCTACCAGATATGCTTGAGCCTGCCCCATATAGCCGTAAGGAGTGGTTGGCGGAACGATATGACCAAGGGCTTCCATCACCGCATTTGATTGTTGAACTGAATCGAGTACGTGAGGAAGAATTTGAAATTCTTACCGAAATCCCTCAGGAGAACTGGTATGACCTACGGGAAGCATCTGCATGGGGTCCTGTTACTTGTCAGTGGGTTGCAGAATTGATTTACAGACATAGCCTAGACCATTTGCATTGTATTATGGCTATCATCCAGGAACGTCACTTGGATGCAGTGATATCTAAAGAATTGTAGTTGGAGTCCTAATGTTTTTTCGTTCGATATTGTCAGTTGATATTTCATTAAAGGAAGAAGAATTTCAGATAGCTTCCCAAAGTGCTATTAGTGCTCAACCTGATGCAATCCTATTTTCCCTAACTCGTTCGGACGTAGATATTAAAATCCTGCGAGAGCGAGCTAAGCTTGTACTTGCTCGTACTAGTGAGGCCGGTATTTATGCCATAGGTATTCCCAATCACCCGCGTACAGGTTTACTGAGATCTGATTTGGATGCTATCGTCTCGAATGATTTAGATGCGGTTTTTTTGCCAGACATTAGTGAGCCACAAGATATTAGGGATGTAGTTGTGTTATTGCGTGAATTTGAATTGGTGAGAGGACTTGAGGCAGGGGTAATTTCTCTTTTTCCAATAATTAGTAGTGCCCGTGCACTTTTAAGAGCGTTTGAAATTATGTCTGCTGCTCCACGTGTTGGCGGACTTATCCTTGATATTGATGGCTATGCTCATGATGTACGTGCTCGTTTTGAGCAACGAGGTTCTCGGCTAGCATGGGCTCGAGGTAATGCGGTTGCCATCGCGCGTTCCTTGATTAAATTGCCGATCGTGAAGGGAGCTGATCTTGAATTAAGAGAGTTAGCAAATACAGGGTTCGAGGGAGTTGTTTTTGAAGATCCCAAAATGGTTGCAGTGGTAAATGATGTTTTTGCTCCGACAGCTACTGAGATTGAAGAGGCCCATATTGTACGAAAAGCATTTGCTGAAAAGGGTGAAAACGCTTTGGTTGCTCGTTTAGGTGAGAGTTTTATTGATGAGTACAAGGCACGCAAAGCTGAGCAAATTATCGATCCGCTTCCTAGACAAAATGCCTAATTAATGTATCCCTTAGCCCATTGATGAGCTGCTTGTTCTAAGAATAACTTTGCCTTAGACATGGATTGCTGTTTGTCGATTGTATTATCAGCAATCGTCCAAATATTCTTGTCTTTAGAAGTTGTTTCTCCAGCAAATATGATGCATGGCTTGTTCTGTTCTTCGCATAGCTTTTTAATTCGACCGGTCGTTTTTCCGTTCGAAGACTGATTGTCATATCGTCCTTCTCCCGTAATTACTATATCTGCTTTGCTTAAGTGTTTTTCCAAGTTGATCGTGTGTGCTACAAAGTCGAATCCACTGTGGATCTCAGCACCCAAAAATGCGTTTAATCCAGCTGCTAACCCTCCTGCTGCACCACCACCCTCAATTTTTAAAACATCTATACCTAACGAGGTTTTTAATACTTCTGCCAGATGTTTTAAACCTTCTTCAATAAATATAATCTGCTGAGATGTTGCACCTTTTTGCGGTCCGAAGATTGCTGCTGCACCCATCGGACCGCAAAGGGGATTTTTAACATCACTTGCTACTTGGAAAGTTGTATTTTTTATTGCAAGTGAAGGTTGCCAGTTTATTTCAGTTAGTTTGTGTAGCTCACTAATGCCCGGTCCAATGGTATTCCCATCTCTATCGAAGAAATCTGCACCTAAAACTTTAGCCATACCAATACCACCGTCACTACTTGCGCTCCCGCCAAGACCTACAATTATCTTTTCGCTTCTTGCATGCAGTGCGGCATGAATTAGATCACCGACACCGGCTGATCCTGAAGTAATAGGGTCCCTTTTAAGTGTGGGTATGAGTGCAAGTCCATTGGCTTTGGCTGCTTCTATCAGAACGATGTTTTTGTTGGTAAGCCGCAGATAGTCTGCATAAATAGTATCGCCCAACGGATTCTGTACCTGTACCGGATGGGAGATTGAGGGTATGTGTGTGCTAATCACATCTAGAAATCCAGGACCTCCATCAGACATTGGGAGAGCATCGATCTTCCAAGTAGGACAAGCCGTGTGGATTCCACGATTGATTGCAGCTGTAACTTGTTGAGCTGTAAGGCTTTCTTTAAATTCCTGTGGTGCGATAAGCACACGCATTTAGAAGTCCTGATAGAACGACCAAGCTGCAATAAGAATAATAGCGATTACATATCCAAATGCTATTTTCCGAAGGAAGTTTACTGCTTTTGTGGCTCTTTCTGACTTAAATTTAACTGAAGCAATTATTAAAACAATTGCTATAACTACTAGGATAAGGAGTAGAGAACTACGCATCGTTAACTATCAATCTCAATCTCTCGATGAGAAAAACACCATCCTTTAGAAGTTTTGATTAGATCATCACGGTACTTTCCCGTTATAAGTATTTTCCCAGTGCCAGGTTGCACTAATTGTAAATAACAGCTTCCTTTGATATTTTCGGATTCTTCGCTAATGACAATATTTCCAACCCAGTGTCGATTTGAATCAACTGGTTTTTCTGCATACTCACGAATTTCTGCTAATCCAGTAAAAGTTCCCATTGGTGTTGCAAAAACGGCGTTGTCTGAAAAACAAGCTAACCAGCCTTCTATATCTCCGGAGTCACGAGTCTGGCAATATTTACCATATAACTCGTGAATATCTAATCTGTCTGCGGTTGAAAGGGTCATTTTTTTCTCTTTTTTCTTATGGTACTTGTTTCACGTGAGCTATGTCTTTCGTTCAGCTATGTAGTTTTTTTGCGAAATGCGTAAAGCGTACGGCCTTTAGCACATAGTGTTCCGTTATCGTCTTTGATATCAACTTCGATCATTGCTAGCATTTTCCCTCTTTTTACAACTGTTGCTTCGGCAAAAATGATTGGACTCAGCGCAGGACGCAAATATGTAATATTGAGGTCTGCTGTACCTGCAGGTTGGTAGCCTTCCAGATCTTTTGTCTGTGTGTTAAAAAGAGCTGCAATTGTTGCGATATCTACAAGTGCAGCCATTACTCCGCCATGAATTCCTCCGGCTACCCCTCCCTGAGTGGTGCTAGAAGACTTTAAAGAGATGCACGCATAGTCTGGTGACCTTTTTTCTAGTTTTACTCCTAAGGCTTTATGGAGAGGGATTTCTTCAAAATAGTGGTCTGTTAATTTTGGTATTTCTTCAACCACGCCAAGTACCTTGAGAAACAGGAGTTCTTTGCACTATCTAATCCCAAGTAGCGGTGCTTGGACGTGGGCCGTCCTTAGGTGCTGTGCCATAGTCATTGAAAGGACCATCCCGCCAGTCCAAAGCTGCCTTTAATCCTTTTTCACGAGCGATTTTTCCGAATTCTCCACCACCAGGTCGAACTGCAGATAACGCTTGAATATCTGCGCCTGCTGCAAGGGCAGTTCTAATACCCATAATTTCGTATGTGCGGTTTACTTGTCGTTTTGTCATTGTAAGCATTGGCCCATCTATATTTGCGATTCTCTCAGCAAATTTTTCAGTTGTTTCACACAATTTGTCTACTGGGACTGCTTTGTTTGCCCAGCCAACTTCTACAGCTTCCAGACCGGTTAAACTATCCCCTGTATAGAGTAGTTCCCTGACCTTTTTTTGGTGCATTTGCCAAGGATGATAAAGAATATCAACACTTGTCATAGCACGTACGGGTGGATATCCGATGATTGCATCCTCCGCAATAAACATAAGGTCACACATTGTTGCTAGCTCAGTTCCTCCGGCAAGGCAATACCCATGAACTTGTGAAATTACTGGCTTGGTTAACTCCCAAATCTGCCAATATCCACTAAGTAAATGCTGAGGCCATTGTCCTTGACCAGGATGTATAGGTCCTACATTAGGTAGACCGCTACGTCGATCTACATAATCCCTCTCGTCCTCTACTTGTGATATGCCTGACAGGTCATATCCTGCGCTAAAGGCACGACCAGAACCTCTAATAATTATTACTTTTATATCATCGTCATCTTCAAAATTTTTAAGAGCGTCGAAAACCTCTGCACGTAGGTTGTGGCTAAGTGCATTCATTTTTTCGGGACGATTTAGTTGGATGATCGCGTGGCGATCCTTTTTTTCAGTCAAAATGTCCGTGTATTTAGTCATGTTTGAATCCTACACTGTTTGTTAGCATGTTTCTTTTTTCAGTTTCTCCAATTGCAAACGAGATTAATAAGTGTCCTCACAGCTTGCCCACTGGCTCCTTTTGTAACCCAACCGTTATTTTTCGTGGCCATGTCGACGCCTGCGATATCTAAGTGAACCCAAGGGGTTTCACCAACAAATTTTTCAAGAAATTTGGCAGCGGTGATACTACCTGCTGGTCGACCACCAACATTTTTAACATCGCTGACATCACTTTTTATTTGCTCTCCGTACTCTTCAAACATTGGCAATTCCCAGACTCGTTCACCAGATTCAGAGGCTGCATCCGAGATTTTTGCTATTAAATCAGTATCGTTCCCCATCATTCCATAGCATTGGTCTCCAAGTGCAATGCTGATTGCGCCTGTAAGGGTTGCAATATCCACTATGTTGCGAGCACCTAATTCTTTTGCATAGCAAATTCCATCAGCAAGGACAAGTCGACCCTCGGCATCTGTATTAAGAATTTCTATGGTTGTGCCATCCATTGCGGTTACAACATCTCCAGGTTTCGTTGCATTACCGCCAGGCATGTTTTCTGTGCATGGTGCTATGGCAGTGACGTTAATCTTGGGCTCGATAACTGAGATGGCTTCCATTGCTGCTAATACCGATGCTGCACCTGTCATGTCAGCTTTCATTGCTTCCATGCCTGGTGCTGGCTTGATACTGATGCCGCCTGTGTCAAAGGTTATCCCCTTGCCAACCAAGGCTAAGTCAAAGCCAGGTTCCGCATCTTTCCCTCGGTAAGTTAAGCGAATAAGTTTTGGTGGCTGTACGCTACCGGCTGCTACTGATAGCAAGGAGCCCATGCCTTTTGCTTCCATGGCTTCACGCTCTAAAACCTCTAACTCAATATTTTTAGACTCTGCAATTTTTTTGGCTCGTTCTACCAAATCTGAAGGAGTTAGATGGTTTGCTGGCTCGTTGGCTAAGTCTCGGGCTAAATTTGTTGCCTGAGCAAGAACAGCTCCCTTTGTTGCAGCTTTTCGGATTTCTTCAATTTTTGTACTGTTTTCTTCAATAATTGTTAACCGTTTAATTAGATTGTCGGGTTCCTCCTTTGGTGTTTTATGGCGCTCGAAACGGTAGCTGCCTAAAACTACTCCTTCTACAAAAGCTTGTACCGAATCTGATAGTGATAAATCCTTAGTGCCAATACCATGAGTAATTGTGGCGATGTGTTGGATCTCTCCTCCCTGGCACGCTCTTACTAGGTTTGCACCTAAATTTCTAATCTCTTTAGTATTGAATTTTTCTTGTTCGCCTAGGCCTGCGATTAGTACACGTGGTGATGCGATTTTTTCAAAGGTATGAAGGCGTGTAATTTCGCCTTTCTTCCCTTTCATGTCACCGAGTGTGATTATTTCAGAAATGCTATTGTCGAGTGCTTTATCAATTGCTTTGGTTGCCCCGCTAGGTTCTTTTATGCCTTCAAAAAGATTACCGATGATAAGGTCAGCATCAAATTCTGTGATATTGCCGTGTAGTACTTCAATTTCCATTGGTTGAATCCTCAGAAATATGTGATAGTTTCTAGGTTGTAAATCTAAATTCGATTCGTACCTAGAACCGAACTTTAACAAAAAATGAATATAAATAATTCTTTGCAAGAAACTTTTTTTAAATTATGGCATCTAACTCAGCGCTTTGGTGTACATGAAGCAATTGTTGTCATTCTTGCTTTTCTTATCTATTTCTATATTCGAGGTGCAGTTGTAGATCGCGCCGGGGAGGCTTTTGCAAATGCGATTGACATTATTAATGTCGAAAAGAATTTGGGATTTTATTGGGAATTGCAGATGCAATCTTGGATTCTAGATTCATTTTGGATGATTAAGGCCATGAATTGGATATATTTTTGGGGACATATGCCATTGGTGGGGATTGCTGCAATTTATCTATGGGTCCGGCATCGTACGTCTTACGGCTTAATTCGGAACGCGTTTCTTATTTCTGGTGCTATCGGAGTAATTATTTATGCGACGTATCCAGTTTCACCACCTAGGCTTATTCCTTTTGCAGGCTTTATAGATACGATGGCTGTTTTTGATCGTGTAGGCTACAACGCTCAAGAAACCCAGGCTTTTGTCAATCCGTTTGCGGCCGTTCCTAGCCTCCATTTTGGTTGGTCTATGCTAATAGGTGCCGTTGTTGCTTGGGTAGGCCGTAAGCATAGGCTACTGTTAATACTAGGCATCGTTTGGCCTATTGCTATGTTTTTCGCAGTTGTAGTAACTGGAAACCACTTTATTTTGGATGCAGTAGCTGGCGCTCTTGTTTGCGTCATTGGTATTGCTTTAGCGATTTTTCTTTATTGGGCGCGTCGATATTTTGTACAATTGTTTTTCAACTCATGGCGGTCGTATCGAAGTCGTACTGTTACTTGAACCGTTTCCGTTATCCGTTTTAGCCGCTAAGCTATAAAATCGTACTTAAAGGAATAGATATGCAAGATTCTCAAACCATTATCGAAAAGATATGGAATAACCATTTGGTGCAGAGTACTGATGGCGGATCTGATTTACTTTATATAGACCTGCATTTAGTGCATGAAGTAACTTCACCGCAAGCATTTGAGTCAATGACACTTTCTGGACGTAAAGTTAGACGTCCAGAACTTACTATTGCAACTGTAGATCATAATGTACCCACTGTTGGTCGTGATCAGCCTTGGGAAGATCCTCTTTCGGTGCAGCAAGTTGAAACATTACGCCAGAACTGCAAGGAGTTTGGCATTCCTCTTTTTGATGTGGATGATTCTCGACAGGGAATCGTACACGTAATTGGTCCTGAGCAAGGACTAACTCAGCCAGGCTTAACCATTGTTTGTGGAGATAGCCATACATCTACACATGGTGCGCTAGGTGCTCTTGCGTTTGGGATAGGTACTTCTGAGGTTGAACATGTCCTTGCGACTCAAACACTTCCCCAGGCTCGTCAGAAGACAATGGCTGTTGAAGTGAGTGGGGAACTTTTGCCAGGTGTGGGTGCTAAGGATGTAATTTTAAACATAATTAACATGATCGGTGTAGGTGGTGGAGTTGGCTACATTATTGAGTATCAGGGTGAGGTTATTAGAAATCTTTCTATGGCCGGGCGTATGACTGTATGCAATATGACAATTGAAGCGGGTGCCAGGGCAGGGCTGATTGCTCCGGATGATGTCACCTTCAGTTTTCTTGAGGGAAGACCGTACGTACCCAAAGGTTCCGATTGGGAAAAATCTCTCGATGATTGGCGTGCTCTCGCAACAGATCCGGGTGCTCATTTTGATCAGACCTTTTTTCTCAGAGGTGAAGATATTGAACCATGTGTAACTTGGGGTACTAATCCAGCACAAAGCGTTCCAGTGAGTGGTAGCATTCCTGATCCTATGGATGCAGCAACTGCTGCTGAACGTGACCAAATTCAGCGCTCGCTTACTTATATGGATCTTTTGCCAGGAACTGCAATAGAAGACATTGCTCTTGATCGTATTTTTATTGGTTCTTGTACAAATTCCAGGATAGAGGACCTACGAGATGCAGCCCAAGTTGTCCAGGGAAAAACTGTTTCAAAGAATCTACGAGCAATGGTAGTTCCAGGTTCCGGTCTTGTTAAAAATCAAGCTGAAGAAGAAGGCTTGGATCGAATATTTACGGATGCGGGCTTCGAATGGCGTGATGCAGGTTGTTCAATGTGCTTAGGTATGAATCCAGACATTTTGTTTCCTGGCGAGCGGTGTGCTTCAACTTCAAATCGTAATTTTGAGGGTAGACAAGGCCCAGGAGGCCGCACTCATCTTGTTAGTCCACCTATGGCAGCAGCGGCAGCACTTGCTGGTCATTTTGTAGATATTCGTACTTTGAGTTAATTCAAAAGGAGAAATATGATGCGACAATTTGAAAATGTTATAGGAAATTGTCTTCCTCTGAATCGTGCTGATGTCGATACTGATCAGATTATTCCTGCAAAGTATCTGAAACGAATTGAACGAACTGGATTTGGTGAATTTCTTTTTGATACCTGGAAGAAGGACTCAGATTTTATTTTAAATGATTCACGGTATGATTCTGCGTCTATTCTCCTCGCAGGTTCTAACTTTGGTTGTGGTTCTTCTCGTGAGCATGCCCCCTGGGCGTTAGAAGATCATGGTTTTCGTGTTTTAATTGCTCCCTCTTTTGCAGATATTTTTTTGAATAATTGTGCAAAAATTGGTCTTTTGACTGTAGTACTTTCACAAGAGGATATTGATTATCTTGTTGCACGCTCTGAAGAACTGCCACAAAGTGAAGTAGTTGTGAGTTTGGAGGAGCAGACCGTAGCGACCGCTGATGGCAGCTTTGTTCGTCATTTTGATGTTGACCCAACAACAAAAAAGAATTTATTGGGAGGGCTAGATTCTATAGGCCTGACATTAGAACTTGAAGAGACTATAAATGTATTTGAACAAAACCGTTCTGAGTTGTATCCAAAAACGATAGATTAATTATGTGTAAAAATGCTGAATCAAAACGACCCTCACTAGCAGATGCGCGAGCTAATTGGCGTCGAAGTAACGATCCATTTGCGACAAAAATGATGCAGGTTCTAAGGAATACAATGATCAAAATTCGAACACGGAGTGATTGTTGTGGGAACGAAGGTCAGGTGGGATGCTGACTTGCAGATTAGTGCTCCGTTGGAGCACTAGTTGAAATGTAAAAAAGCATGAGCTATCCAAGTTTGGCGATTGTTGTTAAAAGTGTTGTTCCTCCAGAAGTCTTGTTACCGTGCGAATTTATTTTTCCTGATCCTTTGTTTGCCCCTCCTGATGGACTTGTGGCTCAAGGGGGTAACCTCGAGCCTGAGACTATTGTGGAAGCTTATAGACGAGGCCTATTTCCATGGCCTCATGATGGCATTGACACTTTGTGGTGGTCTCCAGATCCTCGCGCGGTTTTATTTAACTCGAGGATTCATATCTCACGCAGATTTGCTCGTACGTTGAGGCAGCATCGTTTCCATATCACAGTTGATAATGCATTTGAACGTGTAATTTCTTCTTGTGCAGATCGAAAGGATGGTACGTGGATTACTCCAGCGATTATAGATGCGTACATTACTTTACATAATCTTGGATGGGCTCATTCAATAGAGGTATGGTCACCGGAAAATGATTTAATTGGTGGTCTATATGGTTTGAGGGTTGGTTCATTATTTGGTGCTGAATCTATGTTTCATTTGCGGAGTGATGCTTCAAAAGTGGCGTTAGTAGCGCTGACACAATATGCTCAGGACTCAGGTATCAAGCTTATTGATGTGCAGGTTCAGAATGCACATTTGAGTTCGATGGGAATATGTGAAATTTCTCGGGAGAGTTACTGTGAGCTCGCCTATCAATTAACCAGAGAGGTTAATAGTTAATTTTTTTTGTGAGGAGCGTTAATCTTTAGTCATGGCATTTTTTAATATTGCACTTGCACCAGGTGATGGTATAGGTCCTGAAGTATTTGAAGAAGCGTTAAAGGTTCTTCATTCGATCGAACGTTTGTATAGTCATGAATTTAGCTTGAAGGAAGTGCTCGTAGGTGGTGCTTCTATTGATGAAACTGGTGTTGCACTGACCGATGAAGTGCTTGATACAGCAATTGCCTCCAATGCAGTTCTCTTTGGTGCTGTTGGTGGTCCGAAATGGGATAACCCGAGTGCTTCCGTTAGACCAGAACAAGCCATCCTTGGATTGCGAAAGGGTTTGGGATTATTTGCGAACTTAAGACCGGTTAGAGTAAACCCTATTATGTTTGAAGATAGTGCTCTTAAACGTGAGGTTTTGGAAGGGACTGACTTAGTTGTTGTTCGCGAGCTTACAGGTGGTGTGTATTTTGGACGCCCTCAGAAACGGTGGACGAATTCAAGAGGTAGGCAGGCGGTGGATACAGTTAGATATAGTGAGAAAGAATTCGAACGTATTTTGAGGGTTGGATTTGAGTTGGCACGATCTAGGCGAAAAAAAGTTACTAGTGTTGATAAAGCAAATATTTTAGAAACGAGTCGTCTCTGGCGAGAAATAGCTACTGAAATTTCTGAAGATTATCCTGATGTTGAAGTAGAACATCTGCTTGTTGATGCTTGTGCTATGCATCTTATACGACGCCCTGCTGACTTTGATGTGATTGTTACTGAAAACCTTTTTGGCGATATCCTCACAGATGAGGCATCTATGCTAGCAGGATCAATGGGGATGCTACCCTCTGCAAGCCTTGGGAGACGCAGGAAGAATGGCACAGGTTTAGGTTTGTACGAACCGATTCATGGGACTGCCCCTGATATTGTTGGACAAGGTTTAGCTAATCCATTGGCCATGATTCTTAGTGTTGCATTAATGCTTCGTTATTCTCTCGGTCTCGAAAGTGAGGCGGAAGCAGTAGAAGTTGCTGTCGAAAAAGTAATTGCAGATGGTTACCGAACTGCAGATATAGCTGGAGGGGTTCAGTCTAAAGTAGTTTCAACGAGTCAGATGGGTTCACTTGTTGATGAAAAAATTGAATTAGCACGAAAAAAGTAATTAAAAAGTGTAGAATCTGTAAGCGGCTTTTTTAAAGTTTGCTATTTTTCATGATGTGAGGAGGATCTTGTGACGGATAGTTCGGAGATTTCGCTCGGTTTGGAAGGCGTTAATATTGCGAGTACGAATTTATGTCGTATTGATGGCGTAGCGGGAGAACTTATTTATGCGGGATATAATATCTATGACCTTGCCGAGAATGCTACTTTTGAAGAAGTTGCTTATTTGCTTTGGAACCTGCAGCTTCCTAATGAAGACCAATTGCGAGAAGTTAAAGAGAATTTTCAGAATGAACGTGTGCTCAGTGAATTAAATAGACATTTGATTCGTGAACTCGTGAATGGTAATGCGCGCCCGATGAGGGCATTAGAGATTTGTGTGATTGCTCTTGGTGCATTGGACCAAAATTCAAGTGACTTTTCCCCAAGTAATTTGCAGGTGATTGCTACTCGCTTAGCAGCACGCATGCCTACAGTCGTTGCGGGATTCCACCGTGCACGGCAAGGATTAGACTACATTCCTCCACGCGATGATCTTTCCCATGCAGCTAATTTCCTTTGGATGTTACTTGGGAAAGAGCCTTCTGAACTTGAAGCTCGTGTTTTCGATGTCGCTATGACTTTGCACGCAGAGCATGAAATGAATGCTTCTACATTTTCGGCAATAGTTACAGCTTCTACTCAGAGTGATATGTACTCTGCTATTGCCTCTGCGGTCGGTACATTGAAAGGTCCTCTTCATGGTGGTGCGAATACAGCAGTTTATGAATTGCTAACGAAGATAGGTGATGAAGCATCTATAAAGCCATATATTGATGAGTTACTAGACCGCAAAGAAAGAGTGATGGGTATAGGGCATCGTATTTATCGAACAACCGATCCAAGAGCAGTTATTCTTGAAGCTCTTGGTGAAGAAGTTGCCGAACAGTCAGAAGAACGATTTTATTTCGATCTCTCTCGAAAACTTCGTGATTATTTGGGTGAACGTTTGGCTGGGCGTCCTTTATATCCAAATGTCGACTTTTTTAGTGCGTCAGTTTATAACATGTTAGGTATTCCTTCTGATTTATATACAGCTATCTTTGCTATGGCGCGTTCAGTAGGTTGGACAGCGCATCTGATTGAACAGTATTCAAATAATCGTTTGGTTAGACCAAATGCTGTTTATGTAGGTGAGGAGAGCAAGGATTTTATTCCACTTGCTGAACGTTAGTTGGTGGAGCATTTAGTTCCATTTCTTCGTAGCCTTCATCACCCTCTTTTAGGCGTGCATCGTGCTCGAGTCCTTCATTTTCTTCTCGGCGCTCTCGTTCCTCAGCGTTTTCGGATATCAAAACTCCATGTTCATCGGTTTCGAATTCTGCATTTTGTAGATTATCTACTTGTGCGTAGGTGGAACCTCCTAAAAACGATAAGGGTTTAAGGTTGTGATCTTTTAATTGCCAGTTTTCTGCATAAGCTTCTTCAATTGCTTGTACCTGTAGCACTTCACCAACAAATAAGGTGTGGTCTCCTATTGGAATTACGTCCCTTAGCCCGCATTCAACCCAGGCTAAGCAGTATTCTAGAAGAGGAGCATCTATCTTTAAAGATTTAAAGGTTTCTAATTGGGCTGCTTCTATTTTGTTTTCTTCTTTACCGCTATAACTCCCGAGGAAGGCTGTTTCCTTTAGCAGTTGTGGTCCGGGAATATTCAATGCGAATTCTTCGCTGAAACGAATCATGTCTGCGGTATGTCTTCCCGGATGTATTACACAACCTACAAACGGTGGTTCCATCGAAAGTGGGGCAGTCCAAGCCACAGGCGCTGCATTTGCTTCACCTCTCCAGCTGGTTGTGATAATTGCTACTGCACCGGGATTTAAAATTCGTCGTGCATCTGTTGGATGATAAAGGCGTCTATTCATGTTTGTGATCGATTTTATTATTTGAGTATATACAAATAAGGCGCGATCAGAGGATTCTCGGCTAGATTACTGTGAGCTTTCAAATTGTACTCACGCACCATTTTCTAACCTAAGAGCTAGCCATTCAGGTAATTGATTCTGGCGTATATTGTGCTGAGTCTTTTCTAGGTCGTAAACGACTCGACGGAATTCGACTTCCCCTGTTACAAGATCTGCAAGAGCGTAGGAGGCACGTGGGTCTCCATCTCGTGGTTGCCCCACACTTCCGGGATTTAGACATATTTTAAGGCCGCTTGGCTTCAGAATTATATTGTCTCCCGAAGGCCCAGTGGTAGATATTTCTCCATGCTCATCAAGGCTAGTAATTGTTGGTAGATGTGTGTGTCCGACTGCACTAAATCGAGTCTTTTGAATCGAGAAATGGGCCAAGATCGCGTTTTTTTCTATCAGATATTCCCATAATGGTGCTCTTAATGATCCATGGGTAATTATCCAACCATGCTGTTCATGAATTTGTGGTAATTTTTTTAACCATTCACTATGTGAGTTATTGATTTGTGTAGATGTCCAGTTGATAGCTAGTTTAGCGACTGGATTAAAGTTTTCAGTATCAATAATCCCAACGGCTGCTGCATCGTGGTTACCTAGTACGCAGGTAGCATCTATTTCTCTTATTTTCTGTATGACTCCATTTGGTTCAGGTCCATAGCCAATGGTATCTCCTAGATTCCAAATTTCCATGATGTCGAATTGTTTCAAGTCGTCCAAAACTGCGTTGAGTGCTACTAGGTTAGAATGAATATCCGAGATGAATGCTACTCTTCCCATCAATTTAGTTTATCGTAAAAAGTTTTTTTTTCTTAGTAACTGGTCAGTGTGGTTTTAGCGATACATATGATAAAAACAGTGACCGATAATGAAGAAGAAACTCGTATGCTCGGGGAAAGGCTTGGAAAATTTTTAAAAGCTGGTGATGTTATCTTGTTGAGCGGTGAATTAGGTGCTGGGAAAACTCGTTTTGCTCAAGGTATTGCGAAAGGTCTGGGTTGCACTTCTAATGTTACTAGTCCTACATTCGTTTTGATTAATGAATATCCGGGAGATATAACTTTCTTTCACGCAGATCTCTATAGACTAGAAAAGGCAGATCTTGACGAAATCGGTCTTTGGGACAGTACAGAGACGGGCGTTTTGGTTGTTGAGTGGCCTGAGCGTGCTGGGGGTTCATTTCCAGAAAATGCATTACAATTGTCTTTAAGTTTTGGTTCTCAGACTAATGAACGTGTTATCGAGTTTTTTATTGATAGTGAGAGGGAGCAGGCAATTTTGGCATCAGGTGATTTCAAGTGACTGATGCAATTCTCGGCATTGATACTGTTTCAAAAGTTTGCTCTGTTGGTATATATAGCAACGAACAAAAGTTGGATATTTACACGAATGAATCCGAAAAATTGGATTTCTCGGTACTCGAATTAGCTGAGAGTGTTTTACGTAAGGAACATTTGATTGTCGCAATTGTTGTAATTTCGGGACCAGGAACATATTCAGGTTTGCGTACTGGTCTTTCCGTTACTTATGGACTTGCACTAGGTCTTGATTGTCCGACAGCGGCGGTGACGACTTTTGAGGCTATTGTTGAGTCAGTCTCAGGGAAATTCGAAAGAGCATTATTAGTGCATCCTTTAGGGAGAAAAAATTTTGCAGTCCAGCAATTAAGTGGGGAAAAATTAAAAGGTGAAGTTCAAATTGTTGATGATGAGAGATTATATAAATTTAAGGATGATGGACAGATTCTAGTAGGTGAGGGTTGTTCTTTATTTGGCGGGTACGAAGTTAGTTCAAGCGATCGTTTGGGAGCTGTGCTAAAAAACTTTGATGTTTCTCAGGCATCGGATACAGTTGATCAAGCTTGGTATATCACTGATCCAAAAATAACTAGCCCCAAGATTCCTTTTGCGACTAGCGCACAGCGTCCTTTGCCGCCACGATAGAGTTTGTATGGAAAAAACTTTAGTTCTTATTAAGCCAGATGCAATGCAGCGTGGTCTTGCCGGTGAGGTTCTCTCTCGGCTAGAACAGCGAGGGTTGCGTATTATTGCGACGAAGCTTGTGCAAATCAGTGATGAATTAGCAAGGCAACACTATTCCGAACACGAAGGCAAGCCCTTCTTTCCAGGGTTAGTAGATTACATAACCAGTTCACCAGTGATTGCTGTAATTTTTGAAGGTACTAATGCTGTTTCGGCAGTGAGAGCAACTGTGGGATCAACGAATCCGGCCGAGGCAAACGCAGGCACTATTCGAGGAGATCTAGGAATTGAAACTGGTCGTAATCTTGTTCATGCAAGTGATAGTGTTGAAAGTGGCATCAGAGAGAGCAACATCTTTTTTGATCCGAGTGAGATATATTCTTGGAATCGTTCAATAGACGAGTGGGTTTTTGAGTAAGGTATTTGATACCTGTGTATTTCTCTTCTTGGTTTGACATCTCGTGCTCTCTAAGCGAGCCTGTTTAGGAGGTACTCTTATGCGTGTGAATAATGTTAAAGCTAAGTGGAAGAAAGGAGAGCCTGCATTTGGTGCATGGCTTGCGATACCATCCTCCTTTTCCGCAGAAATTATGGCTAATCAGGGGTTCGATTATATCTGTATTGATATGCAACACGGAATGATTGATTATCAAACTGCGGTTACGATGTTACAAGCTATCAGTACGACTGATTCAACCCCTTTTGTTCGTGTACCTTGGAATGAGCCGGGAATTATTATGAAAATGCTTGATGCTGGTGCTATGGGTGTGGTTATCCCGATGGTGAACACAGTTGAAGAAGCAAAAGCAGCTGTTGGTGCGTGTAGATATGCACCAACAGGTTATCGTTCATTTGGGCCTGTCAGGGCTTCAATATATGCAGGAAGTGATTATTTTCAGAATGCTAATGATGAAGTCGCGTGTATACCAATGATAGAAACGACAACAGCCCTTGAAAATCTTGACGCTATTCTTAGTGTTTCCGGTATAGATGCCGTGTATGTTGGCCCTGCTGACTTAAGTATTACTCTTGGGCAAGCGCCTGCAATGGATAATGAAGGTGCATTTGAGGAGGCGAGGTTAAATATTTCGGGGTCATGTTCTAATCATAATGTTGTAGCTGGTATTCATGCGAATGCGGGACTCGCAGAAAAACATGTAGCTGCTGGATTTAGGATGGTAACAATTTCTAGTGATCAAGGTGCAATGGCTTCAGCTGCTCGGCAAGATATCAAAGTTGTTTATGGATCACCCAAAGAGGGTGGGGGTCTTTCTTATCGCTGAGGGAAATAATCCTCATTTCCAATGGATCATTGAAGGTACACTTGCAATTGGTTCAAGGCCAGGATATGCTCCCGGCCTTGAGACGAATGTTCCACTTAGCGCAGTTAAGGAGTGGATAGAGGAAGCACAGAATTTGGGAATTCGTTCGATCATCTGTCTCTTAGGGAATGATCAGCTGCCTCTTTATCATTCTGCTTTACCCAATGGTCTTATTCTTTATTACCAGGAGATGGGATTCAGTGTCGCCCATATTCCAACCAATGATGGTTTGACGGTACCCTTTACTGTTCAACAACTTGATGAAACATGGGATGCTTTTTGTCAGCTTGCAGAGCCTGTCCTTGTTCATTGTAGTGCGGGTCATGATAGAACAGGACGTGTAATTAATGAGCTGCTTGCAAGAATTGAATAATTATCACGTGATAGCCATCTTTTAGGCATGTTTGGTTTTTATGTCGAAACATCCCTTTCACGTAAAATTTGAAGCATCAGGGATTCAAGGTCTTCAGTTGCTGGTTCTTCAGTTAATGCGTTTTCCACCCATCGTTTTGCATCGTATCGTGAGTAGCCTAGTGAAACTACAGCATCTTCAGCATCCTTTGAAAGCCGTTGTTTTCCGAGAGAAGTTAGATCAATAGGTAGCTCTTGATCACTATCTTGCATCGATGCTTCCGTCTGGACTTTACCTTTTAATGAGGCAATAATTTTATCTGCAGCTCTTCCTCCGATGCCAGGGAGTTTTGTTAGCATGCCCCTATTCTCTTCCTCAATAGCACGGGCCATTGAGCTTACAGAGATAGTCAGTGCCTTAGCAGCTTTTGTAGGCCCTAATCCTTCAACACTCATTAATTTCCGGAAGAACACTCTCTCTCCACGTCTTATAAAACCAATTAGCATAGG
>CAYFHW010000010.1:0-26443 GCA_964343095.1 uncultured Anaerolineaceae bacterium
AATCAATAACACCGTTCATATGATAAAAGAATCCGTAGAGTGGTATGTACGTGTAGTGCAAGGCAGTCATGTTTATATTTTTAGGCATTCTTTACAACCTTGCATCACTGATAAAAAACGCATTGTAATAAAAAAACATTGCAGTCTTTTCAGAGGACCGCCTAAAGTAACCTCGGTTGGGAAAGTTTTTTTAGGAGACAGCATGAGTAAATTGGAAACAGTGACATCTGAGTCAGTTGGGCTTTCTTCGGCTCAGCTTGAAAAAATTCCCGAATTTTTTCAGAAAAACTACATTGATACCGGTCTTATTGCTGGCTGTATTACGGCCGTCATACGACGCGGCAAGATCGCACACATCTCAGTGCTTGGGAAGGCTGATGTTGAACGTGGTGTGGATATGACAGAGGAATCAATCTTCCGTCTCTACTCGATGACAAAACCGATAACGTCAGTCGCATTAATGAGTCTGTATGAAGATGGTGCCTTTCAACTCACGGATCCGGTTTCCAAGTTTATTCCCTCCTGGAAAGAACTTGAGGTTTACGTTAGCGGGACCTACCCGGACTTTGAAACTAAACCTGTTGATAGAGAGATGACTGTGCAGGATCTTCTCACGCACCAGAGTGGTCTTACGTACGGATTCTTTGCAGGTTTTGATCCAAATGCAACGGCATTGGCGCATGCGTACAAAGAACATGATTTGGGGATGACGGACGTGTTTCCACCGACGCTGGAGGATCTGGTTGATGAGCTTGCAAAACTTCCGCTGGAATTCAGCCCGGGAACAGCCTGGAATTATTCAGTTAGTACTGATGTCTGTGCTCGTCTTGTGGAGATCCTATCGGGGATTCCGTTTGATCAATTTTTAAAAGAAAATATTTTCTCGCCTCTTGGAATGCATGAGACAAGTTATGAAGTTAGAGAAGATCTCATGCCTCGATTTACAGTAAATTACCTGGCTAATATGGGTGATGGCCTTAATGTATATGACGATCCCCAAACAAGTCGATATCGAGGGCCAGTGACTCATTTTGGTGGTGGGGTTGGACTTACTGCACCGCTCGCTGATTATATTCAGTTCGTCAAAATGCTTATGAATTGGGGAGAACTAGATGGTCAGCGCATACTTGGCCCACGAACGCTTGAATTCATGACTCGTAACCACCTTCCAAATGATGTGGATATTGCTGATCATGCCTTCGGTTTACCGGACGCATGGCCAACTGGATCGGGCTTTGGATTAGGCTTTGGAGTTACAACTGATGCGGTGGGAACGGGAGTAATTGGTAGTGAGGGTACGTACAATTGGGGTGGTGCTGCGTCAACAGTTTTTTGGGTTGATCCGGTTGAAGATCTCGGAGTGGTTTATCTGACGCAATCGATGCTTGCAGCACTTCCTATAACGGGTGACTTAAAGGCGTTGATATACCCGGCAATTATTGCTTAAGTGATTTAAGTTTTGGTTCCTTATGCGAACAATCCAAAGTGAGTACTCTTGTGGATCGCATGAATAGGTCAAAATTAAAAAAGCAACTTTTTTAAAAACCATTCTATTATTGAGTAATGAACGAAGTTTTGTTTGCTCGTCTTAAAAGCAGCATGCCAACAAATCAAGATCTTTGTAAGTCAGTTACTACTAGGATATTGCAAGATCTTAACAGCCAATTCATCAAACAAAACTTTTCAAGAATACTTAGTGAAATTCACGAAGAGATATACGAGGAATATAAGTCAAAAGAAAAAGCTCTTTCGCAATCACTTTTTGATGAGCTTGTTAGAGAAAGTGGGCGGATTGATTTTGATGAATTAAATGCTTTCTTTTTATCTCTTACCGCATCGAGAAAAGCGAGGGCTGGTTCTGCTTTTGAGTACATGATCGGGGGACTTCTAATGCAATTGAAGTACCCTTTTGATACACAAGTGACTATTGATGGCGCAAAACCGGATTTTGTGTTGCCCTCTGAAGAGTTTTTTCGTGAAAGACCACTAGACAGTTTAATTTTAACTGCGAAACGTACACTCCGAGAGCGTTGGCGTCAGGTAGTAACAGAAGCAAATAAAGCTTACGGTTTTTATCTTGTGACCTTGGACGAGAGAATATCTGCGAATCAACTTGCAGGGGCTTCGGACCATAAAGTTTATGTAGTTACAACGAGCCAGATCATTGAAAATAATCAGGATTACCGCTCTGCCTACAATGTTTTATCCTTTGAACAATTTTTTTCTGAACATCTTGATCCTCTTATGTCTCGCTGGGGGCATTGAAAAGACTAAAGAGGTGTTCAGTGCTCCAAGATAGAAGTAAACATTATTGGAATAGTGTATTATTCCCGTGGAAGGGGAGTATATGGCAGATTTAACCTTCATTGATTTATTTGCCGGAATTGGTGGAAGTCGTATCGGGTTTGAGGCTGCCGGAACAAGATGTGTATTCAGTTCTGAGTGGGATAAATTTGCGCAACAAACCTATGCTTCAAACTATGGGGAATTCCCTGAAGGTGATATAACAAAAATTAAATCTGCTTCGATACCATCTCATGATATTTTGCTGGCTGGATTTCCTTGCCAACCTTTTTCTTTGGCAGGTGTCTCGAAATTGAAATCACTAGGAAGAAAAGATGGCTTTGAAAATCCAGATCAGGGAAATTTATTTTTCGAAGTTGCAAGAATTCTAAAATATCATCAGCCGAGAGCTTTTTTTTTGGAGAATGTAAAAAATTTACAGTCGCACGACGGAGGAAAGACCTTTGAAGTAATCAAAGAGACTCTTTTAACTCTCGGTTATCATTTTGATTGGTCAATCATAGATGCTTCGAAAGTTGTTCCGCAGCACAGGGAACGTCTATATATTGTTGGTTTTCTTGATGCTGAGAAGTATGAAAATTTTCAGTGGCCTAACATAAAAAACCCGCGTGTTTCTCCGAAGATATCGGATATTCTTGAAGGAAAAGTAGACAGTCGATACACCTTGAGTGATAAGTTGTGGAGTTATTTGGTTGCTTATGCAGAGAAACATCGTGCACGTGGAAATGGGTTTGGATATGGTATGCCAGATCTGGAGGGGATAACCCGTACATTATCCGCTCGTTACCATAAGGATGGTTCAGAGATTTTGATCAAAAAAGTGAATCAAAACCAAAATCCACGACGCCTTACACCAAGGGAATGTGCTCGACTTATGGGTTTTCCTGAGAATTTTGTTATTCCTGTTTCGGATACGCAAGCTTATAGACAATTTGGGAATTCAGTTGTGGTTCCCGTTGTTCATCAAGTGGCGCTTAACTTGGTTGAAGCAATAGTCGGAGAAAGACCACGTACTAAACTCAAAAATTGGAAATCGAGTGCACAAACGCGTCTAAAAGTCTGATTATGGATGTTCATACGCCCCAACAGCGTCGTTATAACATGAGTCGGATAAAGGGGAAGAATACAAAACCTGAGATGGTAGTTCGCCGACTCTGTCATGCGCTTGGCTATCGTTTTCGTCTGCATCGCAAAGATTTACCAGGGAGGCCGGATCTGGTTTTTCCAAGGTACGAAGTTGCTATTTTTGTACACGGCTGTTTTTGGCACAGTCATGATTGTAAGTATGGCTCCGTTCAGCCAAAAACGAATCAGAAATTTTGGAAGGAAAAGCGGCAGCGAACAGTTGAGCGAGATCGTGAAAATATCAAGGAAATTGCAAAGCTCGGGTGGAAATATCTGGTTATTTGGGAATGTCAAACAAAAGACGTAGGCCGACTTGCCTCAACGATAAAAACGGCACTGTAATCAAAAAGGTAATTTTAATCTGGAAATAAATCCTTTTGAAGGAGATTTACGGGATCCTGGTCTGAGCTTCGGTTTTTTCACGAACTTCAATTTCAATCGGAAAAAAAGAAGATACGCTTCTTTTAAAATCCGTACTTCGGTTAAAAAGGCAGCGATCACTAATTTTAAAAAGTGTCGACAAAAACTTCTATGTCCAAGTGCATCAAAAAATCCGGAAAAATTGGTTGTAATTACCGTAGCTTGATTTTGAGAAAGGCTAATTTCCACATCTACTTCTTTATCGGTAAGTTTGATGTACATCCTGTACTCCCCGACATCTTCAATAAAAGGTGATACGTGAAAAACTTTCGGTTTTATACCCGTGAGTGAATCAGGAGAATCACTCTCCTCAGGCATTAGTTTATAGATATGTGATTCACCAAAGGTGTTGTGGACTTCTACAGCTCCTAAAGTGAGAGCTCCGACCTGATCAACGCCAAAATAAAAAGAAGCTGGGTTAAAGGAATAAAAAGAACATTTTGGGGTTGCCATCATAAACCAATCAAATTGTTGATTAGATGATTTGCTTTCTTCAAAAAGTGATTCAACTTTTTCATATATGGAAGAGTCACTTTCATTAATGTAGTCATTGCTGTGAATGGAAAAAATACCTGGTCTGTTTGATCGAATAAACCATGGCAAACGATCTTCGGATAGCTGTTTGAGATCGACAAAAACCATGCAATGTTTAAATGTGAAGTCATTGGCTGTTGGTTGAAATCTCTTATGAGAAAGGTTCCCGACGACGAATGATGATTTCATTAGTCTAATTTCCCTGATGTTTGATAAGGTTTGCAACCCGCATCCCAGCTTGATAGCCATCTTCATGAAAGCCATACCCTATGTATGCTCCGCAAAAATAAACTCCTGGACCTTTGTTCAGAATTTGAAATTTCCTTTCAATATCCTGTTTGCGCGTCGAGAGAACCGGATGAGAATACTGTGTTTGATAGAGAATATTTTCCTGGTCCGGTTCTTTTAGAGGGTTAATGGTCACCATCAATTCCTTGGTTGTTTCCAACTTTTGTAACCTATTCATATGGTAGGTCGTTTGACTAACATAATCATCAGCGGAGCTCCCTACTGATTGCACATTCCATGAGGCCCATAGGCGTTTATCACTTGGAAGGAAAGATACGTCATCATGCAGTACAACCTGGTTCTCTACATATCGATAAGAGTTCAATGTATCGATGATGTTTGGGTCAGGATTTTCCGAACGTAAAAGTATATTGAGGGACTCATTAGAATGTCCGGCAAAGATGATAATGTCGAATGTTTGGGAAAAGCCTTTTGAAGTTTTTAGTTCGTACCCGGTTTCCTGTTGCTTGATGTATTCAATTTCTGAGTCAACGTTCACCACACCTTTAAATTTTTCTTTAAAGAGATCCAAATATGTACGGCTTCCCCCGCTGATGCTGAACCAGTTAGGACGATCAAACAGGCTAAATAATCCATGGTTTTCAAAGAACGTTGTAAAAGCGTCGGCTGGAACATCGTAGGCATCTTTGTCTGTACATGACCAAATGGCACATGTGAGTGGGACAAAATAATTCAGAACAACATCTTTGGGACATCCGGCATTCAGTAACACTTCAGTTATGCTTACGCCACTCCCAAGATATGCCTCTGAATTTTGTCGTAAGTATTTCGAATATTTGACTATATCTTTAAAAAACAACAGTCGTGGAACATTAAAGAGGTCATACAAATTTCGAAAAAGACCGGTTAAAGTTCCCGAGTAAGCAAGTCCACTGTCACCATTGATATATGAAAATGACATGTCTGTACTCACAGGTTCAATACCTAAATCGCTGAAAAATGTGCATATGCCTGGGTAGTTACGATCGTTGTAAACGATAAATCCAGTATCAACATAGAGTTCCTGATCCATCGTGTCGCGGACTGTGACCGTGTTCGCATGTCCACCGATAACTTTTTCGCGCTCAAATAAAGTTATTTCAGCAAAATCCTGTAAATGGTGTGCTGCCGAAATACCCGCAATACCTGCACCAACTACAGCGATTTTCAACTTACATCCCTTTATTCTTGTTAAAGAGATAATTCATAACGTACCAGTCATTTCCTTCGTTAAATTTAAATAATTCCGAACAAAATAAAAGGAAGAATCTGTATCTATTGATGAAAGATTTTGGGTCTATTATTGAATTATTTGTACTAGCTTCTTTCAGAATTTCTGCTCGATTGTTGTCTAATTTTTGTAACCATGATTCTAACGTGTGATGGTAGGAGATACCGGATTCTCTCCAAGTTTCGTTTAATTTTAAATCACCACTAATATCGCTATAAAACCCGTCGTAGGGCATCATGCCTCCTCCAAAAAAGTGTTTTGCCATCCATGATGAGGAAAAGTTATCAAAAAATTGTGGATATTTTCTATGACTAAATACTTGAATGAACAAACTTCCTTGTGCAGTTAGCCAATTAGGAATTTCGTTCATAAGCATTCTGGGGTTACGTAAATGTTCAAACATCTCGATTGATACCGCTGCATCAAAGGGATCAGAGGGATTGAAGGTTTGTACGTCACTTTTTACCACATGTATATTCTTGAATCCAAAAATGTTTGCTTTCTTTTCAATATAATCAGCCTGAACAGAAGAATTTGTTAAAGCTGTGATTTGTGAGTTAGGCAGACGCTCTGCGATTTTTACGGATAGAGAGCCCCATCCAGCACCTAGGTCTAAAATGTTGCTGCCATCCTGGAGCCCTGCTCGCAGGATGTATGTGTCCAATGTTCGGTCATCAACATCGTTGATTTGCACATCATCCTTGTTCCAGAAAGAGCCGCTGTATTTCATCTTTTTACTGAGAATATGTTCATAAAATAAGGTGGGTATTTCATAATGCTGCTGGTTTGCTAAATCAGTTTCTATAGCTATAGCTGATGCGTCACAAGTGGTAACGAACTGGTCCCGTACTTCTTCCAGTTTCGATGCCTCCAGGTTAGCTACCATATTCGAGTAACTTTGAAGTCTGCTTCTAAGAACGTATCGAAGAAATTGGTCCGGGATAATTCCGTAGTTTACTAAAAAGTCATACCACACTTTTTATCGTCTCCTCATAGATATCTGATGATTATCTATGTGATTCGAGGCAAAGGCTCCGGAACAGTAGCTGAAGTAATAATTGAATTGACGCAGTAATTTAGTATTAAAGCCGGCGCTTACCATATCCAAGGAATTGGATTCCAGATTACTTTTCCATTTTTCCAGAGTTAAAGCGTAATCCTGTCCTATTGACATAGCTTTATCAATGACAAATGAGTTTTTTCCAGACGCGTTTTCTAAGCGATTCAGCGAAGGCAGTAAACCTCCTGGGAATATATATTTCTGTATAAAATCGCAATTCTTTCTATATTGATCGTATCGGTTGTGAGGTATGTTTATTACTTGCAATTGAAGTGATCCGCTATCGCTTAGCAAATCCGAACAGTGTTTAAAAAATGTATCTAATCCACTGTGTCCTACAGCTTCAATCATTTCTACTGAGAAAATATGATCGTAGGTGCCTTTTAATGAACGATAGTCACCGAGTATTAAATCAACTTTGTTTTCTAAGCCCATCTGCTGAATTAAATTCTGACAGTATTCAAATTGGTTAACTGAAAGAGTGACGCCCGTTGCTTTACATCCATATTTGGAGGCAGCTTCTGTGATCAGGTATCCCCAGCCACAGCCAATATCCAAAATATGGTCAGTTGGGTCCAGGGTACTATTTTCAAGTAGTTTGGCTACCTTACGCTTTTGTCCCTGTTCTAAATCTAATTCCGTATCGTTAAATAATGCTGAGGAATATGTCATCGTAGGATCAAGGAAACCTTCAAAGAAGTGATTACTTAAATCATAATGATTTCGAATATTTCTCTTTGCCCAAAATTTATTATTGCTACCTCGAACTCTTTGCTCAATTTGGGCTTTTATTTTACGAGGTGTAAACCGTCCTAACGCTCCGACACCTTGTGTTTCCTGAGAAACTGACAATATATGAAATAATCGTGTTAAATCTGAACAATCCCATTTTGACTCAATATATGCGTGTGCGAATCCTAAATCGAAACCCATAAGCAGGTCCCAAAAAACTGACCACTCATATATTTTTATATGGATAGGTTCTGACTCACTTGATTCATTAAGATGGAAAATATGACCATCAGGAGTGGTTAGTTTTAAGTCAAAGCCGGCAAAGAATTTTAATAAGGGCCTGTGTAGTAATTTTCCTAGAACATTTGTTAGATTGATCATCTACGTGAATTCACATTTCAACTTAGTTAAGAGAAAAAGCCGTCCAGTTCCAGTTTATACCGTATCCACCGTTTTACAGGTTGTTTGAGGTGGTACTGGATCTTTTCCAGCGGTGTTCTGTGAATATCGGGTTCGTTGCCAGTAAGACCAAGTTGGTCCAGAAGTAATTCGCCAACCAAACCGTATCCACCGCGGAGATTGGACATACAAACTACGAGAGTGGACTGAGGAATGAAACCAAAAAACTTTTTTTCTGATCTCGACGCATGCCCTAAGATGATCTTTCCCAATAGAGGTTTGTCATTGAGTGATTCGTGAATATTTTGAGTTACTCTGATTAGTAACTCATAGACACTCCCATTCATTTTTGGTATCCAACTTTGCGTCTTTGATTCAATATCTTTAACTGTAGGTATATGGTTTGCCGGCATTTGGAAATTTACTGCTGCGAAGAGCACTTGCTCTATTAAGTACGGGTCAAGTTCAATTTGCATTGCCGTTAAGTCTCTAAATTGGACAGTATGCAGAGCCTCTCGACCTTTCACGTAGCCTAAAATCTTTGAAGTGTTGCTCTTGTCCGGGAAAAACCCCCTTTGCAGCTCATACCAATAATCAGTAATGCACTCCTGAATGATTCCGTAAGTTGTCAGACTTATTGGATGTAGTCCGGAAGAATGGTGTAAGAAGTACTCTGTTTCTGATCTGGCATCAGCGATTTCTGAATTAATTACGCTTCGGTCAACTCCGAAATCTTGCAGAATATTTTTAAAAGGGTCTGCATGACCCATTTCATCAGGTTCCCAAAACTCAGAAACATAACGACCGAGCCAATCACTTTGATACTGTGATGCACCCAAATTAAAAGTCTTTGAATATTCTTCTGTGAGAGACTCCGTAATCATAGAGAGTCTAAAAGACTCAATAAGTTCAGCAGGGGTCATGGACGATCCTTCTACAATGGCTTCAGGAGAGAAATTCTCGAACATTCCCTCAAGGTGCTTGGTATCCACGGTCTTTAAGTTGGATATTTGATCGGCAACGTAGTTATCTAGCAATTTAAAATTAGAACCCACAATCAACTCTTTTCATAGAGTGAGCTGCTAGGCAAACTCGACTCCTGATCACTCCACCTTCCTAGTTGTTAAAGGTTTTGAAGTGGCAATATCAATTTTAGGTCTAAACACTTTTTTCTGCTACGGATAAATGAAAAGAATAAGTAAATTAAAGTTCCTATTTTTCGTTAAAGTACTGGATTTGAATAGGTATTTCTTATTTTTACTCACCCCTATGCAAATCTTCTCTCATTACGATGAAGATTAATTAACAATAACAACTGTTCTTTCGAAAACCTCCATATTTTCTCGAATATGGGGTAGACATAAATCATAAAAAGAGACATGTTTATGTGAAGAGCTTTTTTGCTTTAAAAATAATATTTGTTGTCACTGTTGGAGTCGTCAAATGACTTGGGAGCCTGAGATAGAAGAAATGCAACTTCGCCTCGATCTTGCGAAGAAGATGGGTGGTGAAGCAAATATAAAACGGCAACATGATGGTGGTAAATTAACAATCCGTGAGCGGGTCGAATCATTAGTTGATGAAGATTCTTTTGATGAGACTGGTGCATTAGCCGGAAAGGCAGAGTATGACGATGACGGAAACATTATCGATTTCCTGCCTGCAAATTTTGTTATGGGTTTTGCTCGAATAAATAATAGGCAAGTTGTCATTGGGGGAGATGATTTCACTGTGCGCGGTGGGGCTGCAGATGCTTCAATAGCTGGAAAACAAATTTATGGAGAACAAATGGCGCGAGAAATGCGCGTGCCTCTTGTAAGGCTTGTTGATGGGACTGGAGGAGGAGGCAGTGTGCGGACTATAGGAACAAAGGGGCACACCTATGTTCCTGAGATGGCTGGTTGGGATACGACAGTAGGGATGTTAAGTGAGGTTCCTGTGGTCTCTGGTGCTATGGGTAGCGTCGCAGGTATTGGGGCAGCTCGTGCAGTGACGTGTCATTGGAATATCATGGTGAGGGAATCTTCACAGGTGTTTGTTGCTGGTCCTCCAGTAGTTGCTGCGGGAATGGGTGAAAATGTTCCGAAAGAAGAATTGGGTGGAGCGGATATCCACTACCACAATGGTGTTGTGGATAATTTAGCAGAGAGTGAAGAGGATGCTTTTAAGCAGATAAAGGCGTTTTTGTCCTATTTGCCACAAAATGTTTGGGAGCAGCCACCGTGTATTGATTCCACTGACGATCCAGATCGTCGTGATGAATGGCTGCTTAGTGCGATACCGCGTAGGAGAAGGCAGCCCTATGATTCTCGAAAAATTATCAATTCGGTTGTTGATCAGGATTCGTTTTTCGAGATTGGTAGAGGCTGGGGACGCTCCGTTATTTGTGGGTTTGCCCGTTTAAATGGGCGTCCTGTTGGTATCTTTGCAAATGATCCATACGTGTATGGTGCTGGTCTTACTGCAGATGGAAGCGACAAATTAAGTCGACATATTGATTTATGTAATACGTTTCATTTACCTGTGGTAAACCTTTTTGATCAGCCCGGATTTGTTATTGGTACAACAGGTGAACGTGCAGGAACTATCCGAAAAGGTGCCCGTGCACTTGCTGCAGTTCATCAGGCTGGTGTGCCTGCTGTTTCGATCTTTATCCGTCGTGCTTTTGGTGTTGCAGGTGCTTCCCATGGCAATTCTTCGCACTTGAATTTGCGATACGCCTGGCCGAGCGCAGATTGGGGTAGCTTGCCTGTTGAAGGTGGAATTGAAGCTGCGTATAAACGTGATTTGGCAGCTTCAGACGATCCTGATGCGTTGCGTGCAGAGCTGTTATCACAATTTGATGCCGTTCGTTCACCATTCAGGACGGCGGAGGCATTTAACATTGAGCATATTATCGATCCACGTGATACACGTCCTATTTTGTGTAAGTGGATTGAGCAGGCTTACGCACTTGAGTCAACGCAGCTTGGGCCACGTTCACATGGATACAGGCCATAATTGTTTTTTCAAAACCTCTGAACAATTGACTGAATTCGTTTCCGTATTTCTTGTTCTTCAGGTAATTTCAACACTCGCGCAAACGCAAGATAGATAATCGCACCAGCTGTGATTCCAATTAGTAAGGTTAGCCAGGTAACTGCGGTACTGCTGTCTTTGATGAACGGTAAAACTACGCCCAAGATCAGTGCCATGACTGAACCGCAAATGGCGAATTTTGCGAAGCTCATCAGGTCTTTCTGAGTTTGTGCTGAATATCCTTCTTGTCGAACATATAACGCATACAGAATCACCCATTCTGCCCAAGATGCGCAGGCTAATGAAAGGGCTAGTCCATTAATGCCCATTCTTTCCCAGAGTAATGCACTCAAGAGAATATTGATTCCAAGAGCTAGTACTGTAAGTAATACTGGGGTTTTGGTGTTGCCAAGTACATAGAATGCCCTACTGTGAATTTCAATTCCTGCTTGAGGTACTATTCCTATACAAAGGAAGCCTAACGCTGCTGCTGTTAGCGCTGTATCTGCGCTCGTGAAAGCGCCACGTTCAAGTATTACTGAGGTTGCAGGATCTCTTAAAAATGCTAAGCCTAGGGCAGCAGGGATAGTCAGGAACATCATGGTTCGTAGTACACGTGAAATTGTTCTAGAGAGGTCCTCGGAATTCCCTTCTGCGAATTGTTCTGCCATTCGTGGAAATGCAGCTGTAGAAAGGGCCATGCCGAATAAAGCAACGGGTAATCCTGCGATTAACCAAGCATATGTGATGCTTGATATTGCTGAACTTCCTACCTTTGAGGCAAAAAATGTTGTTGTTACAATAAAATTAACTTGTCCGGCGATGAGGCCTATGACCCTTGGGGCCATAAGTCGACGTACTTCAGTTGCAGCTTTATCGCGAAGATTAATTTTGAACCGTGACCATATATCCGTACGAATTATTCCTGGAAGCTGGATTACTAAATGCATCCCTGACCCTATCAAGACGCCAATTGTGAGTCCTTCTATACCCCATTGTTTTGCAAGGACAAGGGCACCGAAGATAATGCCGATGTTGTAAAGCATTGGAGCTAATGCGGGGAGAAAAAATTGCTGTCGTGCATTCAAAATTCCTGTAACCATTCCACTTACTGCCAGGAAAAGAGGAGATAGGAGCATGATTCGTGTTAGCGAAACAGCTTTATCTGTAAGTTCTTTTTCTCTACCAATGTCCTCGCCAAGCCCAGGTGAGAAAAGGGGGACGATCCAAGGAGCAATGATCAGCATTATTAGGCAAAGGATGATTGTGGTAATGAGTATAGTGCTGACGATATTTCCGGCCAGATCCCAAGCTTTTTCATTGCTTTCACGTTTTGTAAGACGAGTAAATACCGGTATAAATGCGCTTCCTAATGTTGCGCCAGCTAAGACTTGGAAGATTAAGTCGGGGATTCGGAAAGCTACCCAATAAGCATCCAATTCGGGGCTCATGCCAAACGTGTCAGCGATGGCAGAAGTACGCACTACTCCTAAAAGACGTGAGCCAAGGAATCCAAAGGCAACAATTGTGGACGCAATTACTAGTCCATTTGGTTGTCGAAGGAAATTTGTCATGAGCAGGTTTCTATGCTGTTGCGCACTCGTTATTACAGTATCGTACACTTGTTTTTGCGGCCAGACCTAAAAACCCCAATTCAGTTCAGGTACGCGCCAAAAGTCGTTTCCCGCTAACATGAGTCTATGACTAATCAACGCGTTGTCGCGAAATTTGGAACCAGTCTACTTACATCCGGGTCTGAACGCCTGGATTTAGATGCTATGTCAGATTTTGTTAATCAGGTTGTGAGCCTTTGGGAACGAAATATCGAAGTCATAGTTGTATCTAGTGGGGCCCGCGCTGCGGGAAGCCATTATTTGAAAGGTCGTTTAAGCAATAGCCAGAAACCTAGTAGGCAAGCTCTTGCGAGTGTAGGACAAGGACACCTCTTTAAGGCCTGGCAGGATTTGTTTGAACAGCATGACAGAGCCACTGCGCAGGTTCTATTAACACGCCGTGATTTGGCTAGTCGGCTAGGATATTTAAATGCGCGTACAACACTGAGAAATTTGCTTGATTGTGGGATTATTCCAATCATTAATGAAAATGATGCTGTTGCCTTAGACAAGGTTCTAGCTGTTGATTTTGGGGAAAATGATATGTTGGCATCGCTGGTGTCACATTTAGTTGATGCAGATTTATTAGCCATTCTGACTGATGTTGATGGACTTTTTGATGGTGATCCGAAAAAGAATCCAAATGTAAATCTCATTAGGGAAGTGACTTCATTTGAAAACTTGGAAGCTGTTATAGGGGGTGGAGATGGAAATGGTGGAATGGCAGCAAAAATTGATGCCGCTCGTATTGCAGTTCAAGGCGGTGTTTCTACAGTTATTTGTAATGGGCATTCTTCAGCTGCACTACAAAATGCGCTTAAAGAGGATCATGGAGGAACATTTTTTGCTGCGTCTGACTCGCGACTTGAAAGTAGGAAACAATGGATTTTAGGAAATGCTCTTCCTGGAGCTTCGATAGTGATAGATGTTGGAGCTGCCTCTGCATTGCGCGATAAAGGGAGTAGTTTATTGCCAGCTGGGATAAAAACCGTTGTAGGAGAATTTAGCCGTGGTGAGCCCGTTTTGATATCCAGTAGTGACCAACAGCACATAGCAGCTGGCATCACCAATTATGCAAGTTTAGAGGTTGAGCGGATTAGCGGACTTAAAAGCAGTCAGATTGCAGAATCCTTAGGTTATACATATGGTGAGGAAGTAGTGCATAGAGATAATTTGGTGCTTTTTTGATGACTGAGTTTGTTCGATTTAAAAATATCAATGGTGATATTGGTGCGGGCCGATTAGAGAAAGATGGTTCGATCTCTGTTGTTACTGAGCCTTTTTGGGAAAAGGTTGAATTGACGGGAGAGAGCGTTACTTTATCTAAAGTACAGCTTTTACCACCTTGTCAGCCTAGGAATATTATTTGTGTTGGTCTTAACTACCGAAGTCATTTAGGCGGAAGACCTATACCAGATCCTCCTCTCTTTTTCTTCAAGCCACTTTCTAGTATCGCGGGTCACAGAGATCAGATTGTGCTTCCTGACGATGCTGGCCGTGTTGATCCCGAGGGAGAGATTGTTGTGGTTATTGGAAGCTTTCTTCAACGTCCAACTTTGGCTCAAGCAGAGGCAGCAATATTTGGATTTACAGCGGGCAATGATGTAAGCGCACGAGAGTGGCAGAATGGTGATGGGCAGTGGTGGCGGGCGAAAGGGTCTGATACTTTTGGGGTGTTCGGTCCATCTATAGTTACTGGTCTAAAATTTGATAGCTTAGAAGTGAAAACTTTTGTAAATGATGTAGAGGTACAGCATGGTGCATCTAGTGAGCTAATTGTTTCAATTCCTGAAATTGTCCAGCGTGTTGCTTCAGTTGTAACTCTTAGAGCTGGTGATGTTATTTTTACCGGGACTCCGGGGTCTACGAGCCCCTTGAACGCCGGTGATATAGTTGAAGTTGAGGTAACTGGTCTTACTTCGCGGCTTTCCAATTCGGTGACATGACTCGCAGGAATTGCTTTCTAAGGATATTCTACGAATGATAGTAGAATATTAGAGGTTTTTTTATGAGAAAAGTTGTTCTTGATAGGGCCATTTGTCTTAAAGCTGGGCAGTGTTTTTATCTTCAGCCAAGTGTGTTTAAGGCTGATGCTGAGGGTTGGCCAGAGATTATTGTCGGTGACTTGGATGACGAAACATTTGAAGCCGCTGATTCTGCTGCTGAGATTTGCCCAAGTGGTGCCATCGACATTGTTGATGAGTAACCCTTTTTTGTAGCTGAAAGGTCTGCCCAATGTCATATAGCACGATAGTGTATGAAGTAGAAGATAGTCGCGCCCGCATCACCCTTAATAGGCCGGAAAAGCTTAATGCTCTTTCCAGAGATTTATTGAATGAGCTAAATGATGCCTTATGGGATGCAGATAATGATAACCGTGTTCATGCGGTGATATTACGAGGTGCAGGACGTGCTTTCAGCGCAGGGTATGATCTTACTCCAACCACTCGAGCACACGTAGACAGTTCGGGTCATCAAAGGGATGGACGCTCTTTTGATGATGATGCATGGAGGTTGGAACAAAGTCAGCGCTTACGTATGGTCCTTTTCGATATGCATAAGCCTGTAATCGCGCAAGTTCACGGTTATTGTTTAGCCGGTGGTACTGATATTGCTCTACTTTGTGATCTGATTATCGCCGATGAAGATGCGCGTATCGGATTTCCACCAGCTCGTGCTCAAGGTGCTTTACCAAATAACATGTGGCTTTATAACGTTGGGCCGCAGTGGGCTAAGCGTTTGATGTTGACTGGGGATATGGTTACTGGGAAGGATGCAGCAAAAATAGGATTGGTTTTAAAAGCTGTACCAGGAGATTTGTTGGAATCTGAGGTGGAGACATTGGTAGATCGGCTTGCGATGATAGATTCCGAATTGTTGGCGGCTAATAAACGAATTATCAATATGGGTCTCGAACTTATGGGAGCACGTACATTACAGCGATTTGCAGCAGAAAATGATGCACGTGCGCATCTTGCGCCGAGTGCAAGCGAGTTTGGCCGTATCTCCCAAGAGCAGGGATTAAAAGCTGCGTTGAATTGGCGTGATGCTAAATTTGGTGATCCGCTTGCTCTCGTATCTGAACCAGAGATGCGAGACGAATCAGGAAACTTTATATCTTCTGATTAATGGTAAAACAAGCATTTGATTCTCTTGTTTTGATTGGTCCCGGGGGGGAATTACATCGTGCGATAGCGTTAGCGGTTACAGAGAAAGATATTCCCGTCTTACTCGCTGCGATGTCTAATGATCAAGAATTTTTAATCCATTCAATTGCTAATGAATTATGGTCTTTGCGCAAAGAACACAGTGTGCATATTCAGGATATCCACGGAGTCAAAGATGTTGAAGACCTCTTTTTAGCAGCATCAAAACAATATGGAACTCATGTTTTTGTTGTGGTTATTTCTTCGGGAAATGATTTTTCGCTTTTTAAGGAAACCGGTTTTCAACAAATTGATCCAAGCTTACCAATTGGAGAAGCAGTGAAAATTGTCCTTGAGCATATTTGAAACAATCCGGCTACTCAAGCCCCAAGATTGATTCGAGGCCAGTTACCATCTTGTCCAGACTTGTTACCGCATAAGTTGCAGCTAGGACACCAGGCATAAATGAATCACGTCCGGTACTGTCATGGCGAAGAGTTAAAGTTTGCCCTAGCCCTCCAAAGATGATTTCTTGATGTGCGACTAGGCCAGGAAGACGTATTGAATGAAGTCCTACACCATTTACTTCACCACCACGGGTATTTGCGATTGTCTGATTCTCGGTTGAAGTTCTTTCAAAGGCACTTCCTTTTGCGTCCGCCATTTGTTCTGCAGTTTTTTTAGCGGTTCCACTAGGAGCATCAACTTTTTCGTTGTGATGCAGCTCAATAATTTCTGCAGCATCAAAATGTTTGGCTGCTTGTTTTGCGAATGACATTAATAACACCGCCCCAATTGCAAAATTGGGCGCAAGTACTATACCTACACCTTTTTCACGTGAATCCGTTTCAAGGCGTTTTAGAAATGGCTCTGTATGTCCAGTGGTTCCAATTACGAGGCGAATATTTCGCTGGAGTGCTTCTTTGGCTAAAATTGGCGTCCATGCAGCATTTGTGAAATCAATCACAACTTGAGGCTGTTCCTTGGCAAAGCAAGACTGTGCGTCTTGATAAACTGGTAGACCATCGAGCTCATTTAATTCAGACAGTGGATCAAGATATGCGAGCGCCTCTATGTATTCTTCTGACTGAGTGGCAGTGAAGACTTCTCTGCCCATTGATCCACTTCCGGAAATTACAATAGAAATTTTTTCCATAGGTTGATTCTAACTCCTAATAAAAAGTATTTGCATTTAAGGTGCTATTCGTTTTATCTTCGCTCGTAACTTGGAGCTAAGTATGTCTTTATCTTCAGAATCTGAACAAATGGATTTGGCTCAGCAACGCCGTTTAGCAATTGAGCAAGCCGTAGACTTTGCGTCAAAAAATCAATGGGGTGAAGCCATCGCTGTAAACAGGCAAATAATCAAGAGTTTTGGTGAGGATACAGAGTCTTTGAATCGGCTTGGTAGAGCCTATATGGAAAATGGTCAATTGCCATCTGCAATAAAAGCTTATAAAAAGGCATTAAAGATAGAGCCACTTAATAGGATTGCACTGCGTAACTTAGATCGTTTGGTTGAAGCATCCCCCCCGAAAGAAAAAAAAGGAAAAATACGAGAAAAAAAAGTATTTTTCCTAGATAACGCTGATGCTGTTGTTTTTTTAGAACTTGAAGCTGTCGACCTTCAGGCTATCAACCTTCTGCACATCGGTGATTCTTTAGGTTTAAAAGTGGAAGGTTCCGCTGTTCATGTTGTGAATGAAGCTGGTCAGTATTTAGGGATGTTAGCTCCTCAGGTGGGTATTCGCCTATCTCGTTTGCTAGACGGTGGAAACAAATACGAAATAGCTTTGGCAGATTTAGCTATTCCCATTCGAGTTGCAATTCGAGAAGAGTATGTGCATCCTTCGCAAGTTGGAAAGTCATCCTTCACAACAAAAACAAGTAGGGTGAGTGCAAAGATACGAGGTTATACACGACGCAGCTTGTTAGTTGATGATAGAGAACCTGAAGCCTTTCCCTTGGATGAAGATGATTTGGAGATGAACGACAACTTTGAAACAGAACAGGATGAGTCAGGTAGACTAACTCTTCAGGAAGAAGGTGTCATAGGGACTGCTGAGGAGGATGGAGGTGAGTTTTAAACCGCTTAGTCTTTTTGGGGTGCTTGTGTTTTGTTCTAAAAAAAATTGTTTGGATAAATGATGGCAGTTCTGATTGAAGTACAAGATCTTGTAAAAAAGTATGGTGACTTTGTCGCTGTCGACGGAATATCTTTTCAGATCCAAGATAATGAGTGCTTTGGTGTCCTTGGTCCGAATGGTGCAGGGAAAACTACGTTAATTAGAATGCTTACAGCAACATCACCTGTGTCAAAAGGGGTCCTTACAGTTGCAGGGAAGCATGTTGAAGCTGATCCACGTGGTGTGAAGAGCATTTTGGGAGTTGTGCCGCAAGAGGATAATCTGGACCCTGATTTACCGGTCCGAAAGAATTTGGAAGTTTATGCGAGGTACCATGGGATTGATCGAGAAACTGCTAAACAACGAATTGGTGACGCACTTGAACTGTTTCAATTAACTGAGAAAGCGGATTCTTATGTTGATGATTTGTCCGGTGGAATGAAGCGACGCCTTACAATTGCGAGGGCCCTTGTAAATGACCCGCAGGTATTAGTGCTTGATGAACCTACAACAGGTCTTGATCCGCAGGTCAGGCACCTTGTTTGGCAGCAATTACGATTGTTAAAGAATCGTGGCGTAACTATGTTGCTTACAACACATTATATGGAGGAAGCTGCACATCTTTGCGATCGTCTTGTCATTATGCACCGCGGGAAAATATTAACCGAAGGTCGTCCTTATGATCTCATTGCAACTCATGTAGGTGAATATGTTTTAGAGCTTCGATTGCCTGATAGTGAACGAGATAAATTGCTTTCTGAGTTTGTGCAGGAATCCGATTCCGATTTTGCTGTTGATCATGTAGGGGATATTACTTATGTATTTGGTGCTCCTTTTTCACGTGATTTAGCTGATCGGGTGAATGATCCGCATATTGCTAATTTAAGACTTGGAAATATGGAAGATGTTTTCCTTAGGCTCACAGGAAGGGGGCTATTAGATTAATGATAGTTCCTATTCCCGATGTTTCCATTGGTTCATTAAGGGTTTGGCAACGGCACAGAGATGTGTTTTTACGTCTCTGGCGGACCGAATTGCTTGGCGTCATGATAGAGCCTTTTATAGTAATTGTGGCACTTGGTTTACTTTTAGGTCGCTTTGTTGATTTAGAGAATGATCAAACCTATGTTCAATTTTTAGCACCTGGCTTGCTAGCACTTTTTCCAATGTTTGCAGCCGTTTTCGAGTGTGCTTGGGGTTCTTATGTTCGACTTGAAATGCAAGGTACGTATGAAGCCATTATTGCTACACCTGTAAGTGTTGATGATGCAATAACGGGTGAAATTCTTTGGGGTACGACGCGTGCTTTTATTAATGCAACATATATTTTGCTTGTGGCTTTAGTGTTACATCCTGCACTTGAGATGCTGCAATCACCTTGGGTTTTACTCGTTATACCTTTTTCCATAATTCCTGGCTTGTTATTTTCCTGTATCTCAATTGCCTATGCATCCATAGCGCGTGCAATGAGTCAGTTTTCATACTTTTTTAATTTGGTAATTAATCCCATGTTTTGGTTTGCTGGTGCTTTTTTCCCTTTTGAGGAGCTACCAAGATGGATGCAAATTGTCGGATTTTTTATACCTTTGAAACACGTTGTTGATATCTACCGGGGCTTGGTGAATGGTGTTTTTGAGTGGGGGATGTTGGTTAGTCTTATTTGGCTCTTAGTCATAACATTCTTTGCGTACGTATTAGCAATTCGTCTCATGAGGCGTCGACTTATTCAATAAGCTAGGGGCATCCAAGAAGATCTCGGAATATGACTGAATCTTTCGCAGGCGTTTGTCCTTTTTCTAGTGGTGGGAAATTAGTAATTCTGCGTGTTTTTACAGCAGTGAATTGTCCATTTTTGTCACGGAAAGCTATTGTTAATGTGTGGTGCGCACCACGTTTTAGCTGAAGTATTTGATCTCCGGTCTTGTTTCCAAGCGCGAGCTGGAAGCAAACAACTCCCCAGTAAGGATTTGTATCACCGCCGGACCAATAGGCGATTGTTGTATCATTTTCCTGAAGCCATATTTCCATATGTGCTCCAGCCTGAGCTTGTAATTCAAATACGACACCTATAGATGGCGTAAAGTTTTCCAATTCCCCAAAATGTGCGAGATCAAATTCCATTTTCCAATCTTCTGCTAGCATGTTTTTTGGCAGTGGTTGTGGGGATTCTCCGTAGGTAACAGTTTCTGTTGTTGCGGTATTTAGAAGTGCCAGTGCTGAAGGTGAATATTCCCATGAATGATCACGAGGTCCACAAGCAAGAAGTGTAATGAAGCTTATTCCTGCAAACGTAATTAGCAGATCTCGGACTGATAGTTTACCTATAACGAAATTCCCTACTTACTATTATTGCGAGTCTACACTTTCGTTTTTTTGCTGCGAGCCTGAACATTGAGCATTCGGTTAAGGGCAGCCATATATGCTTTTGCACTGGAGACAATGATATCTGTATCGGCGGCTCGTCCTGTGAAAGTTTTCCCATCTTCTTCAATCCGGATTGTAACTTCCCCTTGCGCATCGATCCCCTCGGTTACAGCTTTAACACTGAATTCGGTTAGGTCAGGTTGTCGATTAGTTATACGATTAATAGTTCTATAAACTGCATCTACAGGGCCGGTACCAGTTGCGGCATCTTCTAACACGTCACCATTAGGCGAAATGAGTCTTACGGTTGCAGTTGGTGTTACTGAATCACCACTTGCAACTTGTACGGATTCCATTCGCCAGACCTCTCCTTCAATCGTTTGGAGGTTGTCAGTTACGATTGCTTCTAAATCGCGATCATCTACATCAATTTTTTTATCTGCCAATGTTTTATAGGATGCGAAAGCACGATTTAATTCTTCTTCAGTCAACTCATAGCCTAATTCTTCCATATGTTGTTTGAAGTAATGTCGTCCAGATAATTTCCCAAGGACAAGCTGAGTTCCTTGTGGGATTCCAATATCGTCTGGGTTCATAATTTCCCAGGTTTCCCGCAGTTTTAGAATGCCATCTTGGTGAATTCCTGAACCATGTCGGAATGCATTCTTACCGACAACAGCTTTATTCCACTGTACAGGCATCCCTGAAAATCGTTCTACCATTTTGCTGGTTCTATAGATTTCTTGTGTTTGAATATCTGTATACGTCTCTTCCAAAAAGTCTGGTCTCGTGGCAATTGCCATGACAACTTCTTCAAGAGATGTGTTTCCAGCACGTTCGCCAATTCCATTCACGGTCACTTCTACTTGCTCTGCCCCATGTTGAATTGCTGTCAAGGTGTTCGCCGTGCAAAGCCCTAGATCATTTTGACCGTGGAAACTTATTTGTGCCTTATCGATATTCGGGACATTAGCTTTTATGTCATCGAATAAGGTCCCAAGTTCTTGAGGGATTGCGTAGCCAACTGAGTCAGGAATGTTGATTACACGAGCACCTGCATCAATACATCTTTCGACAATCATGTATATAAAATTTGGATCGGATCGAGTTGCATCCATTGGACTAAATTCTACGTTGCTTGTGTAACTAGCTGCTCTTTTTACCATCTCTTCTGCCTGCGTTAGTACTTGCTCACGGTCCTTATGCAATTGGTGTGCCATTTGGATGTCGCTACTATTTATAAAAACATGAATTCGTGGATTTTCAGCTTCCTTTACTGATTCCCAGGCTGTATCGATATCTGTTGCAACTGCTCTTGCCAGTGCACAAATTGAAGTATCACGTACCTCTTTGGCAATTGTCTGTACTGCTTCTAGGTCACCTGGGGTCGAGCAAGGAAATCCTGCTTCGATAACATCAACGCCCAGACGTTGGAGTTGTCTCGCTATCTCGAGTTTTTCTTCAGGGGTAAATGCAACCCCAGCCGATTGCTCACCATCTCGTAATGTAGTGTCAAAGATATGAATTTTTCTAGCCATTATTTCCTCTTTTTGTGTAATTGTCGGTTACTAGTAGTGATTTTGGTGTTAGCTCTATTACACGGCTAGAAGTTCAGGCCCCGGTGAGTCCGGGGCTGAAGTTCTGTCCTTAAAAGCACGAGGCTCGTATTTTTTCATCATTCTTTTCTAATTCTGACTCGCATAATCACAACTTGCAAGCCAAAGTGGAATATGTTTGCTAGTTACATATTCCAGCCACCTAAGAGTAGTATAAAACCTCTATAAAATCCTGTTAGTCTTATAAGATGTATAAGAATGCAAATATTCGTTCAGATGTTTTGGATGTGAATCAAGAAATTGTTGAAGCTAGGCGGCATATTCACCAATTTCCAGAGATTTCTTGGCAAGAGAAAGAAACCCAGGCTTTTATTCTTAACTACTTGAAAAAACTTGATCTTGAAGATTTGCATCCTATAGCCCGTACAGGTGTGAGTGCTTTGGTAAGAGGAAATACGTCTGGACCGTGTGTTCTTTGGCGTGCTGACATTGACGCACTTCCTGTTTCCGAAAAGACAAACTTGCCTTATGCATCTAAAAATGAAGGTGTTATGCATGCATGTGGACATGACGTGCATACAGCAATAGGTTTAGGTCTGGCACGTTTATTATCTGCCAATAGAGATAATTTAAAGGGGAATGTTCGTCTTCTTTTTCAGCCTGCTGAAGAATCTACAAGTGGAGCTCAGCTTTGCATTGAGGAGGGTATTTTAGAAACTCCTAATGTTGACCGCGTGCTTGGTTTACATATTAGTGCGGATGTTCCTTTAGGGATGATCAATGTTGCTCCAGGTCCTTTTTTTGCAGCTCCCACCAGTTTCCGTATCGAAATACAGGGTTTGGGAGGACATGCAGCGTCACCGCATCAGGCTGTAGATGCCGTCGTAATTGCCTCTCAAATAGTTACTGCTTTGCAAACTGTTGTTAGTCGAAATGTTTCACCATTGGAGAATGCTGTTTTAACTATTGGAAAAATTGAAGCCGGGGTTCGCGGGAATGTAATTGCTGAATCGGCGGTGATGACAGGAACAATAAGAACATACTCCACGAAAGTGCGAGATCTACTTATAAGACGTGCAGAATCCTTGGTAAAAGGAATTTGTGATGGATTTGATGCGAGCTATGTTTTTACACATCGAAGTGATACACCAGCCTTAGTGAATGATTCTGAAGTAACAGATTTTGTTAAAGATGAGGCTAGGCAGTTCTTTGGAAATGAACCGTTTTCTATACCTACCATGGGAGCAGAGGATATGTCCTATTTGCTGCAAGAAAGACCAGGATGTTTTTTTTGGTTAGGTGCACGTAACGAAAAGAAAGGCATTGCTGGCCGCCATCATGATTCGCGTTTTATTATTGATGAGGATTCAATTGCGGCTGGTTTAGAATTTAGCCTTAGGCTAATCGAAAGATCATTAGAAAAAATTTAAGGAAATAATTATGCCTGAGCTTGGTATTTTTGAAGTTATGTATTCATGTCGTGCGATGCGCCGCCTCAAACCTGATCCAATTCCTGAAGCACTTTTACTGAAGCTTCTTGATGCAGGTAATCAGGCTCCTACCGGTTCAAATCGACAAAATGTACGTTGGATTGTTGTACGTGATCCCGCCTTAAAAGGTGAACTTGCTGAACAGAATCGTTTTTATCTTGAGCAGCGTTCTGCAAACGCTGATGTTCCTACACATCATGAAGGTGCTAAGCGCGAGAGGATGATGCAAGCGGTTCTTTGGCAGGCTGAACATATGGCTGAAATTCCGGCGATTATAATTGCCTGCCTAGAGTTTGATCCAGGAGTCAAACGGCCTACAACAATAGGTGGGAATGTGTGGCCTGCTGTTCAAAATCTCTTGCTAGCTGCAAGGGCACTTGGTTTGGGCGCCACTCCAACAAATTTAGGTCTTTCGAATTTACAGCTCGTGAAAGATCTTCTTTGTTTGCCCGAAAATGTTGATCCATATTGTTTGATTCCCGTTGGGTATCCGATGGGAAAATATGGTTCTGTTACGCGACTTCCTGTGGAACAAACTGTGCGTTGGGATCGCTGGGAAGATAAATAAGTCTAAATTCCTAATAGGATGATCCCTGCGGATGCTATTAGGACTCCGAATAATATTCTCTTGTTGAGCTTCTCTTTTAAAAAGACTACGCCTAAAAAAACTGCAAAAATTGGTGCTATAGCAGTTGTTACTGCAGCACGTCCAGCACCCACCTCTTGTATTGCAACAATGAACAGAATAGTTGCTGCACCTGCGCCAAGAATACCTGCGAAGAACAGAATTGTGTGGTCTCTTTTTGAAATGACCCAGCGTCTTAGATCACTTCTTTGTGATACTGTAGCCAGTCCCATTAAAACTACACCTGCCGCGGGAACTCGTAGTGCTGCTACTGCAAGTACGTCTTCCCCGTTAGCAGCATCACGGAGCCACACCGTTGCTATAGCCCATAGTAGCGATGCAAGGAGTAAAAGTCCCCATCCTCGTTTGCTTTCATTTTTCAAGGAATTTATTTCTTGGGAGGGCTCTTCTTTATTTAAATTTGCGACGCTATAGACACCGACTAACACTAATATTGTTCCTCCTGCTGCCCACAATGTGACCCTTTCATCTACCCAAAATATTGCCAAAAGGTAAGTCAATACGATGAATACACCGAGGCTTACCGTAAATGCACGAGTCAATCCGAGACGGCGGAGAGCACCGACATAGACTGAGTCACCGATAACCAATCCAATTACAGATGAAATAATTAATGCTAAAACTATTTCGATTTCCATAAAACGAATATAGCCAAGGCTGCTTCCAATGGCGGCAAGCATTAAGACCGCAATTGTTCCCCAGATATATCGGATAGCATTCATAGATAAGGTGTCAACCCTAGGTGCACTGGCAGCCATTAACGAACTCGTAACTGCCCAGAGTGCGGCAGAACCTACACCAGCTAAGATACCTAATATCATTGGACTAAGTTACTAGTCGTATCCGCGCGTAAAACCTGGCCCTGTATGTTCAACACCGGGAAATTCATCACCAACGACAATAGCCTCTAGGATACCTAGCCCTACATCCGACGGATCATCTAAATTTGTAAGAGTGGCATAGTTTTCTGCATAAGAACCTCCGGGTCTTTGGCGAACCTCATTTTTCCCCGATTCGTCCATTACTATTACAGGGTGAGAGACATCCCAAATCTCTCCTTCCACTTTTTCCTCACCACGATATGCTCCACGACCAAGTCCGTCATCCCATCCCCCCCAATAACCACCACCTTGCATATACACTGCCTTACTGACGTTCTTCACATTGAAACGATCGACTCCTCCGTCTGGGCGAGAGAAGTGGATAATCATGTTATCCAGTCTTGGCCAGCCATCTACCCAGTTCATTTCTGGGACTTCTACACCGGTGTATGACCAACCTTCTTTACCTGAATCATATCGATAATCAACCCAACTATGAATTTGTCCGGTTTCTTGCCCACCAGTTCCAGCACTGCTAATTGTACCGTCAGGGCTGACGAGGAAGGAGTAGTAGAGCAGACGGTCTTGAAAACGTGCGACAACCCATGTACGCATACCCGCACGCAAACCTCTGCGCCCTCCAGTTAACGGTGGTGCTCCGAAAGGATTTGGTTTTTCTCCCATACCAGTATTTCCAGTTCCCCAGGAGTGATCCCTTGCACCTGCCCAGCCATCGGCAACATCGAATTTCCATTCTCTATCTCCAACCTTGAGCGAACCTGACAGATCGCCGGCTTGAATGTAGTTCGAACGTTCCACAACAAGTCGCCCGTCAGCATAAAAGCGTGTTCCCGGAGCTTCATCGTAGGGAGGTGATACACCTTCCCACAAAATATCAAATGAGATGCCATGAGGGTTCTCGTCACATGTTAAGCGATATTTGCGATGACCATCGATAATATCTTTTCCAAATGGTCCGACTGTTATGCCATCAATATCTGGCCTTAGTCGGCGACTCGCCCTTAGATTGTATTGTTTTCCATCATCTGTCGTAGCCATTGCATATGCATCAATTACATTAGTATTCGCATATACACGTATGGCAGTGATTAAATTAACTTCACCGTTAGGGTCTCCAATACAATCCCAGTAACCGTCACTCCAGCCAGGATCAGAGCTCAAAATAGTGTTGAATGTATCTAAAGTTTGGTGTCTTGGCCACTCGTCTAAATTAGTTAAAACACGTCGATCTGCCATTTAATTTCCTCACAAATGTATGGATTTCTTCGTAAGCATAGAGGTTTATAGTTATCACTTAACGTATTACCTAATTCCTACTAAGCCACACGATTCTAGACTAAAAAACTGAGTTTTGTCCGAAATTTTCTAAGAAACCAGAGTCTCACGCGGAAATAAATACAGAAAGAATGAAGACCGCAAGTATTAGGAGCTCACTGGTTTTATAAAGTGCTTTCAAACACTCTAAGTCATCAGGCCTCCATCGACAGTGAGATCTACTCCACTAACATATGATGCTTCATCTGATACCAAAAAAGTAACGACACTAGCT